>CACIHJ010000005.1 GCA_902586435.1 uncultured Bacteroidota bacterium
AGCTGATGAACCAGAATTAGATGAAATAGAATAATCTGAAGATGAACTATCACCTTTAGAGCAAGCTAATAAAAATAATGAACCTATAAGATAAAAGAACAATCTCATAATTAATTAACTAGATCAATATCTAAATGAACATTGAAATATACAATAATTACTTCAGATAATGCTGATGCAAAATCATTCCATTGACTTGAATTTTGTCTTATACCTGGGGCAGGCATTTCTAATTGAATTGAGCTGATACCACCTCCAGTCTCTACTGATCCGTGAACATAAGTATTATACCCTCCGCTAAAGTACCTCATACCCTCTGGGCTAGGACTAACAATACTTGGCAGGGATTCATAACCTCTTTCTTCAAGAAGATGTCCAAAACTATTAGGTCCTCTAAGTACTTCTGAAAATTTTTCAGGAGATTTATTTACTAATCCATATATACTACTCTCAGATATATCAAACTCTGTATCAAGAAATTCATCACTTTGATCTAGTTCACTCGAAGATAATAAATACCCAAGCCATGTTCTTAAATCATAGAAACCATCTGGATTTTGTCCGTGTCCATGAATATCAAGAAAAAGACCATCAGTATAATCCGTCAGAATCTTTTCTTTTGCTTTAGAGATATAATAATGAAATTCATCAAATGCCCTTTCAGCAGAAATATCTCCTTGAGCAGCTTCAACCTTATCTCTATTAGCATCAAGTTTCGTTCTTTTGAGATTATTAATTATTACATGTGGTTTGATATTATGGTTAGTATCAAGAAAGTTCATTATAGCCAGTGTTAACTGCTTAGTATTGGTATCAGTTACAGTAGTTCCCCAGGATCTATCAGGGATATCATCTGGAGTTAAGTCTCCACCATGCGGAGCAGATAAAATAATTGGGCTATTACCAGGGTAATATGTTATATAATTTCCAACTCCATTATAAACTTTATTAACCTCATATGGCCCATCACTTCCAAGTTCAGGAAAGCTAACTTCAATAATTACCTCTTGAGTAAAAGTTTCTTCTTCTTCTTTACTCTTATTGCAAGATGTAAGAAAAAGTAACGAAAGGACTAATAAATTGATTTTAAACATTACTTAAAAATAACTATTATAAAAATATCTAAAAACTTAATATAATGTTAAATATGCTGCTAAAGAAAAGTTAAATTAATCTTTAATTGAGATCTTATAAAAAATAAACTTCATTTTTGACATCCCAAATCTTATTTAATACATTAACCTACTTATATGTTAATTCCTAGGTTTTCCTTTTTTAAATATTATTTGGGGTCATAATAGTTTTATTAATTATTTTGGTTTATGATTGGAGCCTATTAGAAATAATAGGCTCTTTTCATATTAAAAAAGCCCCTAAAAGGGGCTTTTAAATTATAAATTAAGAGTTTTTAAAAATCAACTCTTTCAAGAGTTGTTCTTATAGCTCCGTTCCATTCTCTAAGAGATTTATTAAAGTTTTCATTATCTATTGCATTTTGTTCCCATCCAAATTCTTCATTATAGTCTTCCTCCCATGTTGAATCATTTTCTTGCATATTTTCAAATGTGTCAAAACCAGCAAAAACTACCATAAGATTTAAGTCTCCTCCTGATGTAATGCTAAATACTCTTCTCCATGCATTTGGATCTCTTTTTGCCCATGTCATTCCAGTTCTACCTATTCTTCTTCCAATATGTGAGCCCATTCCAGGCTTGTATCTAATGACTGTTTTTTGAAGGTATTTTGGAGGACCTGATTCACCAATTTTTCCCCATTCTTCATGAAGCCATCTAACTTGTCCTGCGACCTCTTCAGCATAAGGGGCTACATTTTTATCCCAATATTCTAGTTCATCAGAACGATCAAGATCATAACTTGAAGCTTTTTGATTAACAAGATATCTTTCATAAACACCGTTGTTATTACCTGTAAGAACTTTGTATGTTAAAATAATGTCTCCTTCTTCTGAATTAAACATTTTTGTTTTTTTGGCAACAGCTTTTTCAAACTTGTCAACCATTCCAGCCTTAGCTTTATAAGCAAAGGTACTCATATAAGTACTTTCTGAGTTTCTTTGAGATTGAACTGAGAAAGTAACTAAGAATGCTAATAAAATATATATATTTTTCATTATAATTTGATTTATGATTAAGTGGCAAATATACAATATTGAGAATATTAATATCTCCTTTTCCTTATAAATAACCACCATAATGCAATAACAATGAATGCTACTGTTAGTATAACTCTAAAAAATTCTGTATCAGACATTAATTCGCTTTTAAGTTTGGATAAACAATTTCTTGAATTTCCCTCCATGTAACAAGCTTTACATTATTGTCCTCTAATACTTTTTTAATCTCATCTGAATTAAAAACATCAAAGTCTAACTGTCTCCAGAGAGAACCATATTCTGGATGATCAACAGTCACTGCTCTAAGTTCTTCATTATCATAACCTAGGTGAAGTAAAAAAACATTTAGACCAGGAATTAATGATTTAATTTTTGAAGAATATAAATTAAACCAATCTTCATATTTATATATATCATTAACTATTAAAGTGTTAGCGATATCTTCACCCGCTGTATTTTCTATAAATGATCGGTCAGCTTCAGGATATAGCATGTATATATCATTTACAGGTACAATATAGTCAGGAACAGGGAAGTCCTCATCAAACAAGTTTAAGACTCTAGAATTTGTAGCCATGGATACTAATTTATTTTTGTAACCAACTTCTATGTAGACTCTCCATAAATCTTTATTTACTGCTATTGCTCCCATATGTGAATCAATATGTGATGGATTTATTCCTAGAGACCTTGCATAGTCAATTTGAGCTTGAAGTTCTTTTCTAACCTCTTCAGGATTAGCATTTATATTGACGTCACGTGTGTTATCATAAAACTCATTATATTCATTTAGCAAAGATGGGATTTCATTTGATGATGAAACACCTCTCCACTTATAATTTTTCCACTCTGCAGTTAAAGTTAAATGTAATCCTAGATCATATTCGGGGTATTTTTTGTGAAATTCTGCTACTTCTTTTATCCATGGAGATGGAATCATTGCAGCTCCAGAGTTTATAGCGTTATTTTTATAGGCATCAAATGATGCAATATTAATCGAGTGTGCAATACCAATATCATCAGCATGAATTATTAAAAGTTTTGCGTCTTTTTCATAACCAAGTTTTTCAGCTATATTTTTTATTTGTGAGGTTGCATTTAATGAAAATAATGCAATAATTATAGATAAAAGTTTTTTCATGTTTAGTATATGTTTTACATTAATATAACAATATATTTATTTAAATATATATAGTTATGATTCGAAATATTATTTTTATTTTTTTGAGTATAATATTTTTGGGATGTCAAGAGCAATCTCAAAATAAAATTGCAATTGTTATTCATGGGGGTGCTGGTACAATGCAAAAAGAAAATATGACTCCTGAGCTTGAGCAAGCTTACTTATTGAAATTAGAGGAGGCTGTAAGAGTAGGTTATGACATTTTAAAAGATGGTGGTTCAAGTAAGGAAGCTGTTGAGAAGACAATTCATATAATGGAAAACTCTCCATTATTTAATGCTGGTCATGGTGCGGTATTAACTAGTGATGGAACTGCCGAACTTGATGCTTCGTTTATGGATGGGGAAACACTTAATGCAGGAGCTGTTGCAGGTATTACAAATGTTAAAAATCCTATAAGTGCTGCTATAGCTGTGATGGAAAAATCACCTTATGTTTTACTTTCATCTAAAGGGGCTGAAGAATTTGCCTCTGATATAGGTCTTGAAATAGTCCCTAATTCATATTTTATAACAGAGAGAAGACAAAACCAATTAAAAAATATTCAAGACAAAAATGAAGTTAGTTTTTATGACTCTTATATAAAAGAATCGAAGTATGGAACTGTTGGATGTGTAGCATTAGATATTAATGGTAATATATCTGCTGGAACTTCAACAGGAGGAAGGTCAAATAAGAAATGGGGTAGGCTAGGAGATGTTCCTGTAATAGGTGCTGGAACATATGCAGATAATCAATGCTGTGGAATTTCAGCTACTGGATGGGGTGAATTTTTTATAAGAAATGTAGTTTCTTATGATATAGCAGCCCTTGTAAATTATAAAAAACTTAATATTAAAGAGGCTTCTAGGATTGCACTTAATAAAGTAAAAGATTTAGGGGGTGATGGTGGAGTTATTGTCCTAGATAAAAATGGAGATGTGTCCATGGATTTTAATACTGCAGGAATGTACAGAGCTTATATTAATAATGAGGGTGAATTAACAGTTAAAATATATAACGACTAATCTGAAGGGTAATAGACTTTTCTGCTTGAAAGATTCCTTAGAATTTTACTTTTGGAGTAAAGTAATGGGAAATAGATATCATTAGCCCAGTCCTCATAAAGATTATTATAGAACTCACTATTTGGGTCTCCAGATTGACCAGGCGAATTGGTTGCATAACTATCATCCCAATCTCCTGTGTTTATTAAAACCCTAAAACTTCCACCTGAAGATTGGTTTAAATTATACCCAGTAGAACCAGGAGTATATCCATTTCCTCCTCTAGGATAAGCTTTCAAAGAAATAAGATTATAGATAGAATCATTAACAACTTCTTCTAAAGGGTGTTTGATTTTTACATGTTTGTAATTTTCTTGACCATAGACCCAATTTTCAGTTTCTTCTCCAAACCAAGTAATCATCAATTCAACAGCTTGGTTAAATGAAGATTTTATAAATCTATTTCTATCCCTTTGAGAAAAACCTTCAAGTTTCTCAATTATTCTTGATAACTGCATTTGTATATATTTCTGAACCCTAATAGGTACAAATTCCTTATTAAATTCCATTAACACAGTTAATTCCCAGGCATTATATAGCCCAGCTGCTACTGAATCTTTTGATAACTTATTATCCCATGTTGATAAAAGTTTATAATATTTATTTTGTTCATCAAAAGATTGAGATAGCATTTCTATTAGTTTCTCAGAAGACTTTGAATGATAATCTACTTGAAGATTAATCATATCTTCCATGGAAAAATCTGAACTATTTGTTAGAACATCATCTATTCTATCTCCTCTAAATGGATCTGACCAATCAAAACCAATAGCATTCCATTTGTCATAATCATCAGGTGTAACATTTTGATTCGCAGTCTGAATATATTTCTCTTCTGGATTAAATTTGCTTGGTTTATCAATTATAGGTAGATAGCCATCCCACTCGTAGTTACCATCTCCCATAACTGGAACTAATCCACTATGTGTATTTCTAATAGGAGCTATACCTACTGATTGCCAACCAATATTACCATCTTTATCAGCCCAAACCATGTTTTCTCCTGGAATATTACTATAATTACAAGCATCCCTAAACTCTTCCCAACTTTTAGATTGGTCCATCCTTAAAGATGCTAAATAAGGTGATCCTCCTACTTCTAGCCATCCGCATTTTACTGCATAAGCTTTATTTCTTTTTTTATCAATAAATGTAACAGGTCCGTGTACTGAATAATAAAGCTCTACCTCTTTATCATCTTTATCTTTTATAGAAACTGTTTCTTTAATAATTTCAAATTTTTCCCATTTTCCATTGTGAAAGTACTCTAAAGGATTATTAGGGTTTAAATTATATACATATAGATCTTCAGCATCAGTTCTAAAAACAGTCAATCCCCATGCTCCATAACCATTATGTCCTATAGAAATGCCTGGTATCTCTGGTTCACCACCTCCGATTACATTCCAACCAGGTGCAACTAAATGAGCCATATATCTCAAAGAAGGAGCAACTATTGTTCTATGAGGATCATTTGCTAAGAGGGGGTATCCATTAAAAGACTTTTCACCTGATATAGCCCAGTTATTGCTGCCTATTGAGTATTTATCAGACATTTCTTTGATTTCTACTTCTGCAAGTTGATCATTATCTGATCTGTATTTTTTTAGAATATAATTTGATTTAAAATCTATAGGACCTCTATATGCATTATATAGCTTAAGAATATCATTTTCTAGATCTTGTTTAGTAATTCTAGGATCTAATTTTATTGAAGGTTCTTTTGGGTGAAACCACATTAGATCTTTTACTTTGTCCTCTCCAATAATAGAAACAGCCCTTCCAATATTAAGTTCGTCTTCAATATTACCTAATAAACCTTGATGTCGAGATATTACAACCTCTGGAGTCCATTCCATTGGTTCTATGCCAAGTAATTTAAATTCTAAAGGGAGTTCTATGTTATTTTCTTTAATTTCTTTTATATATGCATTAACACCATCTGTATAGGATGTTATTATTTCAAAACCATTTTCATGATAATGGTTTAATTCTTCTTCTATGTCTCCTCTGAATTTAAATAATCTTGTGCCTAGATCTCTTTCAAACTCTTCTTCACCAAAGATTTCTGCAACTGTTCCGGTTGCTTGTCTTCTCCATATCTCAAATTGAAATAATCTATCTTTTGCAGCTAAGTATCCTTGCATAAAGAAGAGATCATTTTCATTGTTAGCATAAATATGATTTATCCCATAATCATCTCTAAGCACCTCAACTTCTTCTTCTAGACCATTAATTTTTTGATTATTTGAACAAGAAAATGAAAGAAATAATATTAGCAGTAATGGTTTTTTCATATTTAAATATAAAAAAAAAGACCTCAATAAGAGGTCTTTTTTAATATATAGTATTAATCTTTAATTCCCTCTTGAACCCCAAGGAGAACTTAATTCAGGTAAGTATTCATGATGACGGACTCTCATACCATCTGGCATAAGTGATTCCTGCATTTTATCGCCATCTTGTTCGTATGAATCATTACCATACATCTCATTATACTTAGCTATATAATTTTCAAGAGGCTCCCCATTAGTTTCTGCTTGACCAGTGAAGCTATCATGATGGAATCTAACTTGAACCCAATTCCCATTACATCCTGATGCACAGTAAAAAACACTCATTCTACCAGGGAAACTAGAAGCTTCCATTGCTTTTGCAACACGCTGTCTAAACCTCCAAAAATCTTGTCTTTTAGAATCTTTATAATTATAGAATATGATTCTTCTTATTTTCTTTGGACCATCATTTGTTCCAGGGTTATATGAAACTCCATTATTTCTCCACCAGAATTGACCTCCTTCAGCAGTATGAAGAGGACCAACAGTCTTTTGCCAATATGCGTTTCCTACAGTATCAACATTGTCAAACATTTCCCATGAAGTTTCTAATTGAGCTCTAACATAATTGTTAGCATTTGGACCAGTTAAAATTCTAAAAGTTAACCATCTTGCTGTTCCTTCTTTGCTGTTATACATTTTAGTTTTTTTAGCAACAGCGCTTTCAAACTTTTGTACATCTTCTGCATCAACATTCAAAAGTCTGGTTTGCATTATCCAGTTTTGTTCTTGTGCATTTATAGATGTTAAAAATAAAGTAGTAAATAATAGTAAAAATAATTTTCTCATTTTAAATTGATTTATGATTAAGATGCTAATATAAAAGGAAAATTATTTATTCTTATTCTTTTTCTTCTTTTTATCCTTTGAATCTTTTTTGTGAATTAATGCCTCCAAAGTTAGTCCGTAATCTTTTGCTTGCGCTTTTAAGGTATCAATCATTACTTCAATTTTTTCAACATCAGTATCTACAGGAACTGTAATTTCTACATTAACAGAATCAGGGAATTGAAGTGAGATGCATGAATTAAGAGAAATTAACGCAATTAGAACTAATATTATTTTTTTCATTTTAAATTGATTTATTTTTTTACTAAGTAACAATAATTTATTTAAATTGTAATATGAAGATACTAACACCAATAGTTATACTATGTGCATCAATAGCTGTTAATACACTAGCAGTATTAATGATAGTAGATATTATAGATCACTTTATAGATCCTTATATAATATTAGGTATAGGTTTTCTTCTTTTTATATCTACTTTATTTTTTGTTAAGAAATAACCTATGAGAGACTTTATAAATTATGGAACTTCTATTGATATTAAAATACTAATCTTAGTAGTTGTCTTAATAGCAATTTGGAAATTTAGAAAGTTTGTAATACGAAATAAATAATTTTGTAAATTAGTTTTCCCTAAAAATAAAAAACATGAAAAATACAAAGAACATTCTATTGCTTTTTACATTAATGCTATCATTTACAGTTGTTTCTCAAGAATTATCTGTAGAATCTAATCTAGAAGGAATAACTTTAAAAATTGGTGAAGAATTTTCACCAAATTCGTATGCAGTTGATAGAACAGGAAAGAAAATTGATTGTGCAGGAGTCATATATTACAATAAGAAAGGAGTATTCAGTAGAGCAGATGGAATTATAGTTGATCGAGACTTAGGTAAAATAATTGCTAATAAACCAGGAAATCATGAGGTTGTTGCCTTATGTGTTAGCCAAGATGGTCAACGACTAAGTAGAACTTTTAATGTAGAAGTTAATTATCCAAAAACTAAGGAAATTAAAATTGAATTAGGAGGAGATAAAATATATTCTGACACTTATGTTCCCCTTAATTTTGAAGTAATTGATGAGCTTGGATATAAGAGGGATAATGTCTTATTTAAGCTTAGTTCATCTAATAATGTTCTAGAAGTAGACAACTATAATAACGTAAAAGCTATAAAGCCTGGATCAGCTTCGCTTGAAGCTTCATATGATGGTATTTCAGCAAATATTAAAATAAATGTTCTAAAAAACCCTGTAACAAAAATTGAAATTAACTCAAATCTAGAGGTTGCAAGAACTGGGGATGTTGTTGAATTTAAAGCTACTGGTTATGATTCTAGAGGTAGAGAGGTGAACAATTTACCTTTTGAGTATTCCTTTTCTGGTAAAGCTGTTGATAAAACGACTACTGCTTCTGGCTTAATGCTTGATGATGGTCGATTTGTAGCAGAGATAATTGGGGATTATTTAATTTCAGCTTCTTTAGGTAATATTTCTTCTTCTAAAAGGTTAAAGGTAATTAGTAGAGGAGTTGAGAGGGAGATTATTAAAGTAGGTAAAGGAGTAGTAACGGATAAGCATACTTCTGATTTTTGGGTATTTGAAGGAGTTGATGGAAGAGATTATGCTGTAACCGGAACATGGGGTGCTGATGGAACATCTTTTTTCTGGGATGTAACAGATCCATCAAATATTAAAAAAACAGATAGTGTTAGAGTTGATGCAAGAACTGTAAATGATGTTAAGGTTTCAGAAGATGGTAGAATATCTGTAATTAGCAGAGAAGGTGCATCAAATAGAAAGAATGGGATAATAATTATTGATGTCTCAAATCCATATGATGTTGAAATAATTTCAGAATACACAAAAAATTTAACAGGTGGTGTTCATAATGTTTTTATTTATGATAATCACGTATATGCTTTAAGTGGAGGTCAAAGATACTACGTAATAAATATTGAAGATCCAGCTAATCCATATGAGGTTGGTATGTTTGAAGTTGGAAAAGAAGGGCAATCAATTCATGACGTATGGGTTGAAGATGGTATTGCATACTCATCAAATTGGAGAGATGGAGTATATCTTGTTGATGTTGGTAATGGAATTGCCGGAGGCTCTCCTTCTAATCCTGTAGCTTTTGCAAATTATGATTATCCATCAGGTGCTCACCATGCAACGTTTCCTTTTAAAAGTAAATCAACAGGAAAGTTTTATACTTTATTAGGAGATGAAATATTTCCAGATGGAGTTGATGAAAATAACCCTAATATAACTGCTGGATTTGTTCATTTTGTTGACTTTTCAGATCTAGAAAATCCTAAAGAAGTAGCAAGGTATGAGCTACCAGGTCAAGGTTCACATAACTATTGGATAGAAGACGATGTTCTTTATGTTGCTATGTATGGTGGAGGTGTTAGGATTGTAGATATTAGTGGTGACTTGATAGGTGATCTATATAGACAAGGAAGAGAGATTGGTTATATAATGACTGGAACATCAAATGGTTATATTCCAAACGCTACAATGTCTTGGGGAGCTCAATTATATAAAGGCTATGTTTTTTATTCAGATTGGAACAGTGGCTTAGGAGCTTCAAAAGTTTCTAAATTAAAGCCTGATACATCAAAAGAGAATCAGTATATAAATAATGTTCCATTAATAGACTAATGAAAAATACATTAGTTTTTATCTATCTGTTATCTATAAATTTTCTTTTATCTCAAGATTACTATGTCTATGTAACAGCAGAATCAGAAGATGAAGTCTCATTGATCAAATTTGATGGAGAGGATGCTTATGAAAAGGAAAAGATTCAAGTTGGAATTATGAAAACAGAGATTGAAGGCCCTCATGGAATAACTGTTGGCCCAGATGGTAAATACTGGTATTTGTCTCTAGCTCATGGAAATCCTTTCGGAAGTTTAGTTAAATATTCAACAGAATCAAATAGACCTGTCTCTAAGACCAAATTAGGCCTATTCCCTGCAACTATGGAAATATCTCCTGTTACAGGCCTTCTTTATTGTGTTAATTTTGATCTTCATGGAGATATGAAGCCAAGTTCAGTATCTGTTGTGGATCCTGATACAATGACTGAAATAAAAAAAATTACAACAGGCTCAATGCCACATGGATCTAGAATTTCTCCAGATGGTTTATTTCAATATTCTGTTGCAATGATGTCAGGTGAACTATTTGAGGTTGATGCACTAAGTCTTAAAGTAAACAGGGTCCTAAATCTAGAGCCTATGATGCACAACGATCACTCTCATTCTTCAATGATGATGCATTCTTCTGTTGAGCCTACATGGGTGATACATCATCCATCTGATAATTTTGTTTATGTTGCTGGTAACGCCTCAAATGAGATCATTAAGATTGATCTTAAAAGTTGGAAGATTATTAAAAGAGTTAAAACTGGTAAAGGGCCTTATAATCTTGATGTTTCAAAAGATGGTAAGTATTTAATAGCAACGATTAAAGGCGAAGGTAAGACGGGTGTATGGAGATTAGATGACCTAAGCTTTATTATGAATATTAAAAATTCCGGAAGTGTATCTCATGGGATCGCTATTTCTCCGGATAGTAAGTATGCTTTTATTTCTCTTGAGGGCAGGGGAGGTGAACCAGGAATTGTTGATGTCATAAGCCTTGATAAATTAGAGGTTGTGAGTTCTGTTGAGATAGGTAAACAGGCAGGAGGTATAGCTTTCTGGAAAATGGAAGACTAAAAGCTATTTTTTTACAACAACTGTAGTAGGAACATATAAACCAAAAGTCAAAATACTTATAGCTCCATCTATTGGATTTATTTTTATCTCTACTTCGTAATTTTTTTCATTTTTAATCTCCTCTATTACTGGTGAGGTCTCAGAAATTATTCCAAAAAGAAAGTTGTGTTGCTTATCTTTTTTTGTAAAACCTTCTATTGGTCCACTACCATGTGATATTCTATGAACATAACAAGATGAGAAGATAAGAGGTATAAATAATATCAATAAGATTTTTTTCATTTTATAAATATATTAAATTGTATTTGTGAAAAAAGCAATAATAGTAATAGTTATAATTTTAATTCTATATCTATGGGTTGAGCTTGGAGTAGGAATTTTTTTTCAAGACAGTTGGGGAGGTAGTTAAATACTAAGATTCAATTATTAAGAAAACCATTTGTGAGTTCCAAACTGATTTTTTTTAACAGGAACCTTATTGGTTAAATACCAATCATATCCTTTTAAAACATTATCTAAATATTTAGATAACCCTGGTTTAATAAAGAAAACATAATAAAACAGGTATGGAATAACAGCTTTCTCGCTAAAGATGTATGGATAAACTGATATCTTTAAGATTGAATTATTTTTATTTTTAATAACCTCCCATATAACTTTTGATTTTTTCTTTCCCTCTTCTCCAATATAAAGTTTGTATCCTTTACCTTCTTCCCACTCAAAAAATTCTCTTATATATGTTCTATTGTTATAATATAATAGACTATCTGAGTGGCTATTGTTATCCCATTTAATTACTTTGTTTGATTTGCAAAATGGATGAACTAGATTAAGATTCTCGGGTAGAGAAATTAAATCCCATAGAATTTCTGTGTTAGATTTTAGTTTGATTTTTCTTGATACTGGAAGAATCATTGTTTGTTATTTAGGCTCTCCATGCCTGTCATAATATTCTTTTTGATTGTAAACTTCTTTCCTGCTTAAAAAAGATCCAATAATAACAAGAGTAGTAACAATAAGCCCTAGGATGAATATAGTCCTAGTAATATCTCCTAGAACAAGTTTCTCTAGGGTTCTGTAGAAAGAGTTCATAAAGTAATTTACAATAAAGTATGTTAAGTTATTGCTATATAAGAAATTAAGATGGAATATAATTTTTTCTTATAGACTATTCTTATTTTTCTCATTTTATAAATATAAAAAAACATCATAATCTCTCTACTATTTCATACAAATCATCCAATTCATCTAGAACCCAGTCCTTATTTATCCCTTTCTCCATATTCTCTATTATATAATTAAGTTTGCCTATCTCAGCACTCCATTCCCTTTTAATGTGGGATTTGTTTTTATTTTTTTTGTTCCAAAACATGTTATTTCCATTTAATGTTACAACCTATACTTGGCTTTTGAATTTTATCATTTTCTTTTCCTTCCAAAAGACAATCTATAGCATTTTTTAAATCAGCACCGTCACATTCTAACTCATTTCCTGGACGAGAGTCATCTAATTGTCCTCTATAAACAAGTTTTAACTCTGAGTCAAATAAATAAAAATCAGGAGTACATGCTGCATCATAATCTTTTGCAACCTTTTGTGATTCATCATATAGATATGGAAAATTGAAATTATTTTCAGTTGCATTGCTTTTCATTAATTCTGGGCCATCTTCTGGGTAATTAATTACGTCATTACTTGAAATAGCAATAAAGTTAATTTGATTTCCATGGTAATCATGACCCATAGATGCCAATGTATGGTTAACATGCTTGACAAAAGGGCAATGATTGCATATAAACATTATCATTGTTCCAACTTCTCCTTTTAAATTATCTAGGGAAGCTGTTGTGTTATTAGTTACATCAATTAGATTGAAATTAGGAGCCTTTGTTCCTAATGGTAGCATATTTGAAGGTGTTCTTGCCATGTGTTTTGTTTAAAGATAAAAAAACCCTCTTGAAGAGGGTTTTTCTATTTAGTTAATTATTTTCCCATAACAAATTTAAGTTGCAGCCATCCGTGCAATTCACGAGATGCCATTCCATACTTTGTCATCATTTGGTCTGTAAAAGATTGTTCAGAGTTAGAATTACTATTCTCTTTATTAATCTCAAAAATTGTATGTGTAATAGGTTCATATGCATTATCTGATCTGTCAATTATTTCAGATAAGTCCCACCAGTACTTGTTTCCTTTATGTTGTTCTCTAAAATATTGTTTTTCAAATTCAACATAGTCATCATTTAAAGCTTCCATACCAAGATAGGCAGCAGTAACAGTTCCTTCAGGATCTAATCCTTCTTCAGAAAGATTTGATATACTTAGCATATTATAAGTTCTAGTACTAGCTCTATATTTATTTTCAGTACTTTCCTTAACGTACTTTTTAATTATAGATCTTTTTGTTTTTCCTTTATGTGCTTCTTGAAGTAATTCCATCCAATTAACATCAGCTTCCATTTGCTCTTTACTTTGATAGATATTTACAATTATGTAATCTGCCCATGGATTATCGTCATTGCTACTTGGATCAACTTTCCAGATTGACCATCCAGCTTGAATTCCATCGGCTATTGCTTTTTCTTTAGCAACACCCCAAAAGGCTTCAAACTTCTCGTATTCTTCTTCCATCCCTTCATTTAATACAACATGTTCACTTGTCCAGTAGAACTGAGCGTTTAATGAAATTGAGAAAAATAGAGCTATAAATGTGTATAATATATTTTTCATTTTAATTGTTTTATGATTATTAATAATTAAAAATAATAAATTATTAAATTGCCACTTATGAATAGACTAATAATATTTACTCTTTTTTTAATATCATGTCAGATTACTAGCTCTGACTATGAGTATATAATTAAAAATCAAAATTATAGAACTGAAGTACTAAAGAATGCTAAAGGAGAATATGTGGAGCTATCTGATGGATTTACATATTTTGAAGAAGCAAATAAGGATTCTAATCAGGGAAATGTTGTCTTAGTCCATGGCTATTCAATACCTTCATATATTATGGAAACAACATTTAATTCTCTAAAAGACAGAGGTTACAGAGTCCTTATGATGGATCTTTATGGAAGGGGCTATTCTGATAATCCAGATATACCTCAAACTGACTTTTTAAGGGCAAACCAAGTAATTGAATTAATGGAGTATAGAGGAATTGAAAATGCAGTTCTTGTTGGATTATCAAATGGAGGAAGAATAATTTCTAAAATAGCTGATTTAGATTCTGAAAAAGTAAACTCGCTATTCTATATAGCATCTGCAGGGTTTTTTGAACATATTGAAGTATCTGATAAATCTGTCTCTCAAGAAGAGATTGATAAATTTATTCAAGGATATCCTGAATTATCAGAAAGTCAGAAGAATGATTTTTTTAATCCAGAAAAATTTCCAAATTGGTCAAAAAAATATGATGAATTATTAACTCATTTTGGTTTTGCAAAAGCATTAATATCTACTACTAAGAATTTAGTTTCACTCGATGATATACATTATAAGATCGACTCTCTTGATATCCCGGTCTATACTTTTTGGGGAAGACATGACAATGTTGTTGTCTATGATGATTTTAAAGATAGGTTAGAAAAAATGCTTCCAAATAGGAAAGAGTTTTTTATAGAAAACTCAGGACATCTTCCACATATGGAAAATCAAGATGATTTTGAAAAATTGTTTTTTAAAGGTCTTAGTGAAGTAATTAAATAGTCTTTTGGAAAGATAAATAAACAAAGGATCCTTATTGGACCCTTTGTCTATTCTCAAAATTATTGAGGAATTACTACAGTATCAATTGCATGAATTACTCCATTTGATGTTTTTACATCTGTAATTATAACTTTGGCTTTATTGCCGCTATTATCTTTTACATACACATCGCCTTCCCAAAGCTTTAATTCCAACTCTGAACCTTGCAATGTTCTTACCATAAATGAACCTCCGTTTTCTTTAATTGCATTTACTACATCTGTAGCATAGAATTCACCTGATACAACATGATATGTTAGTATTGACTGAAGTGTCTCAATGTTAGATGGATCTAGTAATGATTCTAGAGTTTCGTTTGGTAATTTACCGAATGCATCATTTGTTGGTGCAAATACGGTAAATGGTCCTTCTGATGAAAGAGCATCAACTAACTCTCCTGCTTGAACAGCAGTAACAAGAGTTGAGAATGCTTCATTAGCAACAGCAGTTTCAACAATGTTTTTATCTTCCGCTGATAGCGATAGAATTAAACTAATAATTGAATATTTAATGTAAGTTATTATCATAGTATTTAAGATTTGGTTAAAAATAAGCGGCAAATATTCTTTAAATTATTTGTAATAAAAATTTTTACATAAATTTTAACTTTGAATTAACATCCTTACAAAACAAAGACTAGAATTTATTGGTAATAATTAAATCTAATTTTTAATCTTCAGTTAATGGAGTTTTTATAAATTTGAAAAAAACCAAAGAGATGAAAGAGGAATTAATACCCGTCTATATAATTGAATTTATGTCTCAGGAATGGATTACATGGACATCTATTTCTTTAATCTTTATATCATTACCCCTAATTATTGCTAAATATCTTAATAGAGATCAAAAGGTGTCATTTACTTATATAGTGAGTGTAATTTTAATAATTGACCTAATAACTGAGCACTATGGTTATATTTCTGCAGGAAATTGGAGTATAGAATACAATTTACCACTTCAATTATGCGGAATTTCTGGTTTGATTCTTATTTTCTTACCCTTTTTAAAAAATAAGCAAAAGCTATTTCAATTTGTATACTATGCCGGTATAATAGGTGGTATTATGGCAATACTAACTCCGCAGATGAACTATTTTGATGGTTCGCTTAGGTATTATTTAAATTTCTATGTTTCACACAGCTTATTAATTTGTATGCCAATATTTTACTATATGCATTTAAATTTAAAACTTCCTAGACTCTCGTGGTTCAGACTTTGGGTAAACTTAAATATTATTCTTGCTATAATAATGCCTTTAAACTTTTTGATTAATTCTAATTATTTGTATCTAGCTCAACCACCTGAAGTTTCCAACCCCTTAGTTATTGGTGAATGGCCATACTACATTATGCTTTGGGAGGTGTTTATACTTATAGTTGCATATATAGTTTACATTATAACTAAAAGACGAATTACACTTTAATACTTATGTATTCAATACAAGTCGATGATAATATTATTGTAGGTATTAAAGAAATAGAAGTTGATATAGTTATGCCTCATGAAAAGGTACTCCTAGATAAAAAAGAAATATTAAAAAATAATTTAAAATATAAAGATGAGTACCTAATAATCTCTACAATACTTGTTTGTAGTAACTCTAATATGATAATTGATGGTCATCATAGGTATGCTGCACTTAAGGAGTTAGGATATAAAAAAATCCCTGTTACTTTAATAAATTATTTTTCAGATAAGATTATGACAGATAAAGATAACAGTCTTTTAAAAGAAGATATTATTAAGCACTCTGAGACAGGAAATCTATATGAGCCAAAGAGTACAAAGCATCTTATTTTTTGTAATGAATCGAAAAAATGGCATCCTATTACACTTGTTTCATCCCTATATAATTTATCATTAAAATAGATGTAATGAGACTATTAATTGTGTTTATTCCATTTCTTTTATTTCTCCCTAAAAAAGATTTGGATTGTTTAAACTGTTCAGATGATAACAAATTCTCTGTTCTAGTTATAACTGAAACAAATGGTTTCAAGCATAAATCAATAAATGCAGGCCTATATTTAATTAAACAATTGGGGAATGAAAATAAGTTTAATGTATACTCATCGAATAACTCTGATTCTATAACAGCTAAAAACCTTGAGAATATTAGTTCAATTATATTCTTAAACACTTCAGGAGATATTCTAAATTTAAAACAACAAGAAGTTATGGAGGAGTTTATTAAAGAAGGAAAAGGTTTTGTTGGAATCCACTCGGCAACTGACACAGAATATGATTGGGATTGGTATGGAGGTCTTGTTGGAGCTTATTTTAAAAGTCACCCTATAGGCACTGCCAAGGCAAAAATTAATACAATTATTAGTGAGCATATATCAACAAAACATTTAGAAAAAGAATGGGAAATAAGAGATGAGTGGTATAACTTTTATAATATCAACCCAAACATTAATATTCTACTTAATCTTGATGAGACTTCATATAGAGGGGGAAAGCATGGTCAGAATCACCCAATTACATGGTTTCATGAATATAGTGGTGGAAGATCTTTCTATACTGGGTTAGGTCATTTAGTTGGAACATATTCAGATGAAAGATTTATAGATATATTAAGGGGTGGAATCTTGTATGCATCTGGAGAATAATTATTAGATTAGAGTATGAATAGATTAACTAAGTGGTCATTAACTGCTGCTCTTGCAGGTTTTCTTTTTGGATTTGATACTGTTGTAATATCTGGTGCAGATCAAAAGCTTCAACTCTTATGGAATTCAACTGATATTTTTCATGGTTCAGTGGTTATGGCAATGGCTCTATGGGGAACAGTTGTAGGAGCTATATTCGGTGGAATACCAACTAGAAAAATTGGTAGGAAGAAAACATTGTTGTGGATTGGTATTTTTTATACTCTTTCTGCAATTGGATCAGCATTGGCTAATGATCCAATCACATTTGCTATATTTAGATTTATAGGTGGAATAGGGGTAGGGATATCAGGAATAGCTGCCCCAGCATATATCTCAGAAATTGCTCCTGCAAAAAGTAGAGGTAGACTTGTTGGACTCTACCAATTCAATTTAGTTGTTGGAATATTAATTGCATTTTTATCAAATTATCTTTTGAGTGGCCTTGGAGAAAATGATTGGAGATATATGATGGGTATTGAAGCTCTGCCTGCATTTTTATACACAGTATTAGTTTTATCAATTCCAAAAAGTCCAAGATGGCTTTATTTAAATAATCAACAAGATGAAGCAGAAAAAATAATAAGGGATGCATACTCAGAAAATGATGCAGATGAATTAATTAGAGAAATAATAAAAGATAAAGAGTCAAGTGTTAAATCAGAATCAATTTTTCAAAAGAAGTATAGTTTTATATTAATGCTAGCCTTTTTAGTTGCAGCTTTTAATCAATTTTCTGGTATTAATGCATTTTTGTATTATGCACCTAGAATATTTGAGGAAGGTGGTCTTGGTCAGAGTGCAGCATTATTAAGTAGTGTTGGTATTGGTCTAACGAATGTCATCTTTACATTTATAGGTATTAGTCTAATTGATAAGCTTGGTAGAAAAATTTTGATGTATATAGGTTCAATAGGATATATAATCTCACTCACCCTGATAAGCCTATCATTTATTCTTGATTGGGGCGGTATAGCACTTCCTATTTTTCTTTTTCTCTTTATTGCATCTCATGCAATTGGACAAGGAGCTATAATTTGGGTATATATTTCTGAAATATTTCCAAATCATATTAGAAGTTATGGCCAATCATTCGGAGTTTCTACTCACTGGGTTTTAGCTGCTATAATACCATCATTTATTCCATTTTTATTTGGTTGGATAGGACCAGGGATTGTATTTGCATTTTTTGCTTTTATGATGATTCTACAATTACTCTTTACTCATTTTATAATGCCAGAGACAAAAGGTGTATCTCTTGAGGAGTTAAGTAAAAAGTTAATTAGAAATTAATTAATTTTATAAAAAAAAGATGAGTAGTAAATATTTTTCAAATAGACTTGATGATCAAAAAACAAAAGGTAAACGTCAAGTTAAAGGTTCTAAAAAAAATACCAACAAAAAGATACAATCAAAAGGTGTCGGAAAATCAAATATGTCTGGTATTAGAAAGGTTGGCAGAGGAAATTAATTAAACTAATTAAGTATGCTCAGACTAATCTTGATTTTTCTAATAGTCCTTGGCTGTTCCAGAAATGAAGATAATTTAAACGAGAAGATTTCGAATAAGGATTTCTCAGAAGAGAATTTCTCATATTATGAAGGTCTTTCAAATTTTAATATTGTCCATGATGGCTATAGAAGAGAGTATTTTATTTATATACCTCCAAATATTGAATCACGAGAAAATCTTCCTGTAATTTTTAATTTCCATGGCTACTCAGGTCAAGCACAGCAATTTTTTAACATGACTGATTTAAGAGGTATAGCAAACGAAAATGGAGTTGTGTTAGTTTATCCTCAGGGTGCTCCATTAGATGGAGGAGCTTCTCACTGGAATGCTGCACCTCTTAACTCCTTAACACCATCATTTGTGAATAAAAGTAATATGAAAGATCTAGACTTTTTTTTAGCATTACTAGATGAGGTTAATCAAAATAATATACTTGATCTAAATAGAGTATATGCAATAGGATATTCAAATGGAGGTATGTTTTCTCACTTTTTAGCATGTAACACAAATAATATTTTTGCAGCAATAGGCGACGTAGCTGGAACTATGTTGGAAGCTACATACAATAACTGCAATCCTTCATCACCTATTCCAGTTTTAAAAATACATGGAACATCAGATCCTGTGGTTGCTTATAATGGATTTGAGCAGGAAGGATTCAAAACTGTGGACGAAGTAATAAATTTCTGGAGATCTAACAATAATTCAAATGGAGAAGTAATTTTTGATGATCTTGGTAATAGTCAATCTTTTAATAATCAAGTAGGATTTGAGAAATATACATATGAATCAAATGAGAATAATTCTTCTATAGTTCATTACAAAATGGTAAGAGGAGGACATTGGTGGGATTATAGTCTTGACGATAATCTAAAAACCAGTAGATTACTATGGGATTTTTTTAAAAATCATACTAAAAGTGATTAAATTGAATTAATATGGATAAAAGACTAATTGTTAAAATACTGATTATACTCGTTCCCTTAGAACTTTTATTATGGTATCATGTATTTAATAATTCAGAAGGAACATCTGATAATAATTTAGAAGAAATATCTGATATTAGATATTATGGTAAGGATTTCTTTTTACTTGAAGGAACTGAGATTGCAGATTCTCTTAAAGAAAGTCGTTATGATAGATTACCATTATCTTTAAAAAATGTTGTAAGAGAGCCTGTTTGGAATTTATCAAAATCTTCTGCAGGAATGTCAATTAGATTTTTATCTAATACTACCTCTATCAATGTTAAATGGACTGTTCTAAATAATAACAAGATGCCTCATATGCCTGAGTCAGGAATAAAAGGAGTTGATTTATATTTTAATAATAACGGTAAATTTCAATACTTAAATACAGCTATACCATCAGGTATTGAAAATGAGTTTCTATTGATGCAAAATATGTCCAATGAAATGAGGGAGTACAAAATGTTTTTGCCTCTATATGATGGATTAGTTAGCATTGAAATAGGGATTGACTCAGATAGTCAGATTCTTAAGGCTGATAAAAATATGGCTAAGCCTATAATATTTTATGGAACAAGTATAACCCAAGGTTGCTGCGCTAGTCGTCCAGGAATGGTTCACACTAATATTATTTCAAGAAAACTAAATGTCGATGTAATTAATTTTGGTTTTAGTGGAAATGGCATGATGGAGAACCCAATTAATGAGCTGATCTCTGAATCTGATCCCCTTTTATATGTAATCGAATGTTTACCAAATATGTCATCAGAACAGGTTACTGAGAGAACAGTACCTCTAGTTAAAACAATACGTGAAAAACATTCAAAAACTCCAATAATTCTTGTTGAGAATTTTATATATGATAGATCTGTTTTGGATATGGAAGATGATGAAATGATAACCAACAAGAATAAAGCTCTAAGAGATGAATATATAGAATTGATAAATAGTGGTTATGATTATGTTTATTATGTAGAAGGAGATAATGCCAATGGAGAAGACTATGAGGGGACAAATGACACAGTTCACTTTAATGACCTTGGATATATGAGATATGCAGATTATTTAATAGGTAAATTTGTAGAATTTGGATTAATAAACTTAACGGATTAAATGAGAAAACTTTTAATATTATTAATAATTAGTCAATTTGCATATTCACAAGAATATAAGATAACTAATGTAAATGGTTGGAATGCAAGACTTTTTAATAGTAAAGTAATGATTAAGGATGATACTATATCATTCACCTACAGAAAAAGACCTCCTGCTCATGTAAAGATTTCTAGTACTGAAATGAAAAATGAGAAAAAATATTTTTATGCACAAGTTGAATCTCCTCTTGAGGAATCATATTATATCCTTTATAATGATGGTAGGAAGACTATTTTAGAGAACTATATGATAGTTAATGGTGAAAATATAGAAATAAAAATGCGACTATCTAAAATTGATTAAACATGGAAAAAGATATAATTAATAAAATTATTAGGAATAGAAAATCAGTTTACCCAAAAGACTACTCAAAAAAAGAAATACCAAAGAAATTAATTGAAGAAGTTCTTATAAATGCTAATCATGCTCCAACCCATAGGTTAACTCAACCATGGTTTTTTAAGGTTTATGAAAAAAGTTCAAAAGAAAAACTTTGTTGGTTAATAAGTCAGATAGATAGTTCAAAATATTCTCCTACAAAAATTCAAAAATATATTGACAAGATTAATCAATCTGATACTGTAATATCAGTCTTTATGAATAGGGATAAGCAGAATCGTCTTCCTGAATGGGAGGAAATTGCAGCTGTCTCTATGGCTGTTCAAAATATGTGGCTAACTTGTTATGCAAATAATATTGGATGCTACTTAAGCACTCCTGGATTTAAAGATGAATATGGTAAATTGATTGGTCTAGAAGAGAATGAAAGATCACTTGGTTTTTTCTTCATGGGCAGCTTTGATCATAAAGAATCAAAAAAAAATAGAGATGACATTAATGCTAAAGTAGAATGGATATAAAAACGTGAAATATGAAAAATAAAAAATGGGAATTTACTAAACCTAAGAAGGATAACTCTTGGTCAATATTCAAAATAATGGGAGAGTTTGTAGAGGGATATGAAAAATTAAGCGCTATAGGTCCTTGTATATCTTTTTTTGGATCTGCTAGAACTAAAGCTGATAACAAATATTACAAACTTGCAGAAGAAATTGCTTCTGAAATTGTTGGTAGGGGTTATGGGGTAATAACAGGTGGAGGGCCTGGTATTATGGAAGCTGCTAATAAAGGCGCTAAAGAGAATAAAGGTAAGTCTGTTGGTCTATGTATCGATCTGCCTTTTGAAGTACCCAACAAGTTTATAGACGAAGACAAACTCTTAAAGTTTGATTATTTCTTTGTTAGAAAAGTTATGTTTATTAGATACTCTCAAGGATTTGTTGTTATGCCTGGAGGGTTTGGAACCTTAGATGAAGTTTTTGAAGCGGCAACCTTAATCCAAACCAAAGAAGCTGAAAAGTTTCCAATAATCTTAGTATGTTCTGAATATTGGGGCGGAATAGTTGATTGGATAGAAAAAACTATGCTTTTAGAAAATAATCATATAAGTAAAGAAGATTTAAGTTTACTTAGAATTGCTGACACAAAAGAGGAGGTAATAAGTATTCTTGAAGAGTTTCATAATAATTATGAATTTGGTCCTAATTTTTAAAATATAACTTCATCCGATATTTGCTGAAGAAAAGTTAGAACTTCATCCTCTACTATACTGTAATATATATCTACTCCCTTATTATCTAATCCCTTGTATCTTTTCGATAAATTTAGTGATGATTGAGAGCTTATATGAGAAAAAATAATACAGCTAGCTAGATATGATCCATTTGAGTTTGGATGTTTATTATCTTCCATTAATAGGTTGTACTCGGGATATTTGTCATTAAAAAGCCTAAATGCTCTCCCTACAGGTATGATTCTAGTAGCAGTTCCATCAATTATCTCTTTAATGCTCTCTTCTATTGGATATTCTTCATTATTAATATTGAACTGTTCAATTGATTCATACATCCATGTTGAAAAGAAATGGACTTGAGTAGTTCCTGGTATTAATGAAGTAATTTGACCAAAATAAAATTCTGTTTCGTTAGGATCAGTTAGAGGTCTAGTGCTGTGCTCTTGAATTATTATGTGATCAAAAGTTTCAGTTTCAAGAATTGACTTTAAATCTGGATTATTCCATAATATTTCTAAAGTTGCAGAGGGCACTGTGAAATGTTTTACATCCCAATTTAATCCTCTTTCTATAGACATCTTTTCAACTTGAGAAGGAAGGTTCCAATAAAAAGTGAAACTATTTCCAATAAATAGTATTTTTTCATTTATTATTTCAAATGGAAAAGACCCAGTGTCTTCAGTTGACAATTCTGTCGCATTAGAGCATGAGATAAATACTAAAATTGTTAAATACTTTAAAAACTTCATATGTTAATGATGCATTTTCATCTTTTTCCCTAGGTTAAAAATAGGAGTCATTATGCCAATGGTTTTCATCATTTCTGATTGATTGTAAAAAATTTTGAGTTTTCTATTTTTAAAAAGTTTAAAATCAATTCCAATGTATGGTTCTGAATCCATACTTGAACTATGCATCTCCATATGATCCATTTTCCCCATTTCGTGAGTCATTATTCCAGCTGCAACATTAAATCTACCTAAATTGTATTTCACATTGTACATTATCTCGTAATCACCATCTACATCAAATGGTGTAATCATAACTCCAGCACCTAATGTAACTTTTGGCAGTATCATATAATTGATACCCACTCCTAATTTGGAGATATCGTTTTCTAAATCCATTGCACCAGATACACCAACATGTGCTTGTGAGTATATGCTCAAAGAAAATAAAGTAAAAAGCAAGGTTAATAATTTTTTCATATCTTTTTTTTATAAATGTAAGGCTCTAATTATAGATACTAAAATAATATTTTGTTAAATAAATTATAATAGAATAATCATTTTTTATATTAGATATATGAGAAGACTTTTCCTAGTTACTTTTTTGATAATATTTTCTTGTGATTCTTCCAATAATTTAAAGAATCCTATACAAACTATAGAGGCAATAACATTGTTAGGAGATACTCTAAGAAGTCCCGAAATAGAAAATGGAAAATCATTTGATCAATTTAAATCAGCACAAATCACCTACTTTGATAATAAAAATAGTGCTGAAGCTTTAATCTGGTATGGGCGAAGGGCAGCTTATCTAGGATACTATAAAGAAGCTATTAAGCTTTTCACTATAGGAATAGAAACTCACCCTAATGATGCTCGCTTTTATCGTCACAGAGGTCATAGGTATATTTCTACCCGACAATATGATAATGCAATAAGTGATTTTGAAAAAGCAGTAAAATTAATTGATCAAAAGGCAGATCAAGTAGAACCTGATGGTTTGCCAAATGCAAAAAATATCCCCCTAAGCACACTTCATGGTAATATATGGTATCATCTTGGACTTGCGTATTATCTTAAAAATGACATGGATAATTCGCTTAAAGCGTTCAGTAATAGAAGTGTTGCTCATAAATACGATGACAATATTGTTTCAAGTGGTCACTGGTTATATATGATCTATAGAAGGCTAAATAAAATTGAAGAATCCGTTAATGTTTTAAATGAAGTTGATAAAGACATGGATATAATAGAAAATATGAGTTATCATCAAACATGTTTATTCTACAAAGGTGTACTTCAGGAGTCTGAAATGGTAATTGATGAGGTTGCTTTATATAGTCTAGCTAACTGGTATGTATATGAAAAAAAAGATATCTTAAAAGCTAAGCAATATTACCAAGAATTACTTAGTACAGGAAACCCCTACTCATTTGCTTATATAGCTGGAGAATCTGACTGGTCTAGACTATTTGAATAAAACTTTATAGTAAATAGGTTCTAATCAGATTCGATATCTAAAATCGTATCATTGTTTTTAATAATCAATATTCTATCATTAGTTATATTAACTCTATCGGAGTAGTTTTTGTTTTTGTATGAATCTATAATGTCAATTTTATAATTCCCATCACTGAATTCATTTATTATAGTTGTTGAAATTACTAAAACAGCTAAAAGTTTAAAAATTAGAAGTGATAGAGCAATTATACCTAAAATTTGTAGAGTTTTTTTCATACTGCAATATAGTTATTAGGATTTTATAATTGAAAAATTTTTAAAAAAACAAAACCTAGAGCCGAATTATTTCTAACTTATATTTTTTGATTTACCCCTTCCTTTTATAATTGCCCATATCCATATAAATATTGCTAAAAAAATTGGCCCATACATCCAATCTTCATCTCCATAAGCCCAGCTAACATCTGTCATTAGTGAACCTAAAATAAAGAAACCACAACAATACTTGATTATTTTCATTTGCTTTTAATTAAAGTTAAATAAATCGGGTAATTTATCAATCTCCCATAAGCAAATACATTTATCAGAGTAAATTCCGTCCATTTCTTCACATTCTTCATTAATAGCTATTATTGGTTCTGGGAAATTAAAAGGTTTTTTTTGTAAATTAATTGGTCTCCAATTAGCTGTTAAGATATCTGAGTTTGTTTTAAGGTTTATAAAAGAAGTAGTCATTAAGTATTTTGATTTAGACTGTTTTATTCTAAATATTGACTTTTTAATATCCTTAAAAGAGAAATGGACAAGACAATCTCTTACAAACATTAAATCACCTTTAGGTAATTCCGAACTTGTAATATCAGAGAGATAGAAGTTTACATTATTTTTTTTATATTTTTTATTATTCTCATCTATAGCTTTTTGAACAATATCTAGACCTGTATAGTTAATGTTTTTCATATTGAGTTTTCTCATCCAGTTAAAATCTCCGCAGGGTACATCAACAATTGACTTTATGTCATACTTTTCTATTATATCTTGCAAACCTTGAAGTAGAATTTTAGTGTTTTTGATTTCAGACCCAATACCAGATCTACTCTCTTTACTTTCCCAATAATTTTCATTATATATTATTTCAAATCTTTCTTTTATGTTATGGTTTGAAAATTTTGATTTTGAAAAGTTCTCATAATATGAGATTTCATATTTAGTTTTTTTTATCTTCTTATTCATACAATATTTAAATTTAAGATTTTTTATATTAGAGATATGAAAAGGATCATTCTAATAATTATTTCATGTTTTGTTTTGCAGTTTTCACCTGCTCAATATGATGGTTATTCCTCCAACTCATGGGAGAATCAGCTTGAAATTGAAGACCTGTTTCTAAAACATATAGATAAAACATCTTTTAAAAAACATCTTCAAAAACTTACCGAACGACCGCATGTAGTTGGAAGTAAAACCAACGAAGACGTTATAAGATATATAGGTGAGGTAATGAATAAAGCAGGGTTAGATGTAATTAACTATCCCTATGATGTATATCTTCCAAAACACCCTGGAAGTTCATTAATTGAAATTGTAACCCCATCAAGACAGGTTCTAAATCAAAAAGAAGATATCATATCTGATGATCCTTTTACGAAAGATTCTCTTCTTTGGAAGGGCTGGAATGCTTTTTCGGGTAGCGGAGATGTTACTGCTGAAATCGTTTATGCAAATTATGGGCGAAAGGAAGATTTTGAAACCCTAAAAGAACTTGGTGTTGATATCAAAGGTAAAATAGTTATAGCTCGATATGGCGGAAATTTTAGAGGTTATAAAGCTAAATTTGCAGAAGCTAATGGTGCTGCAGGACTTATAATATATACAGATCCAAAAGATAGTGGTTTTGCTAGAGGTTTAGTTTATCCTGAAGGACCTTATTATAATGAATCTACTATACAAAGAGGTTCATTGCTGACAACTGATTTTACAGGAGATCCATTAACACCCTTTGAACCAGCATTACCTTTAGATGGTAAAAAGAAAATCAAACGTCTAGACCCAAAAGAAGCTCAACTGCATACTATACCAGTTACACCTATTGGTTATGGTGAAGCTGAGAAAATATTAGGTCAAATGAAAGGAGTAGTTGTACCTCAGTCTTGGCAAGGAGGGCTTCCATTTACTTATAGATTAGAGGGTGGTAGATCTTTAACTATTAGATTGAAAGTAGATCAAAAGATTGATTTTGTTAGAGCTACAAATGTTATTGGAACATTAAAGGGAAGTGAGGCACCTAATGAATGGATTATTTTAGGATGTCATTTAGATTCCTGGGGATTTGGTGCAACAGATCCAAGTAGTGGAACGGCAATGTTGCTTAGTTTAAGTCAAACTCTTGGTAAACTTAAAGAAGATGGGTTCACTCCTAAACGTTCAATTTTAATAGGTCATTGGGATGCAGAGGAACATGGTGTTATTGGTTCAACTGAATGGGTAGAGCAGATGAGAGATCAATTAAATGCTAAAGGAGTAGTTTATATGAATTTTGATGGGGCTGTATCTGGTAAAGGTTTTGGTGCTTCAGCAGCGCCAACCTTGAAAAAATTATTGGTGGAAACTTCTAAAAATGTTCAATACCCTTATACAGACCAAACTCTATATGAATTTTGGAATAAAGAAAACATGAGTGAACCTCCAATAGGAAACTTAGGAGGAGGGTCTGATCATATTGCATTTTACATGCATGTTGGTGTCCCTTCAATGAGTGGGGGAGCAGGAGGTCCAAATGTATATCACTCTAATTATGATAGCTTTAGATTTTATGAAAAGTTTGTAGATCCTGAATTCCAAATGGGATCTATGGTTGAGCATATAGCTGGACTAATGGCACTTCGAATGGCTAATGGAGATATTATCCCTTATAATCTTAATAGATATGCAGCTGATTTAAAAATGCATTTTGGGAATGCTGAGAATAAAATTAGGGAATATGATAAAGAATTTGAAGGATTTAAGTTAACAGGAGAAGCAATTAAATCTCTTAAAAACACTTCAGAAAAACTGACTATGAAAATAAAATCTTATTTAGAAGAAGGGAATTATTCTAAGAGAGAGCTTAAGAGATTAAACAAACAGATGATTGCTTTAGAAAAGAGTTTTATATCTGACCAGGGAATGTACTTTGGATCTTGGTATAAATCACTATATGCTTCTTCAGACCCCTTCAGTGGATATGCAGCTTGGATTCTTCCAGGGTTAGAATATGAAATTGCATTAAAGTCTTCTAATAGGCTTGAAGAGTGGGATGAAAGATATTCAGCCGCTGTTGGTTCGTTAAATCTAAAAATGAATAAATTAATAGCAGAAATAGAATAAATTAGAAATATGAAAACATCAAATACTACAATAACATTATTCACCTCGCTAATCATGATTCTTGTATCAAGTAGCTCTTTTGGACAATCTAATCAGATAAGGCAGAGCCAAAAGTCAAGTGTCACTCAATATGTTGGAGTGGATACGCAGATAACTATCAACTACAGTCGTCCTGCAGTTAAAGGGAGAGTGGTCTGGGGTAATCTAGTCCCTTATGGATTAGGTACATCTGAAAGATATGCTGGTGGAAAACCGTTCCCATGGAGAGCGGGTGCAAATGAGAATACAACGATAGAATTAAACAATGATGTTAAAATAGAAGGATCTGCATTGCCAGCAGGTAAATATAGTATTCATATGATTCCTTCAAAGACAGATTGGATTATTATATTCAATAAAAATAATAACCAATGGGGAAGCTTTAGTTATGATGAATCTGCAGATGCGCTAAGAGTGACAGTTACGCCAGTTCAGGGTCCTTTTGAGGAACTTCTTACCTACAGATTTGGAAGTATTACTGATAATTCTGTGGTTGGATTCCTACATTGGGAAAAACTAAAAATTCCATTTCAAATAACCCTTAATTAGTTATTATATCAACTGAAATCTATTAAATCATAAATATGAAGCAATGTAAAAATTGTGCTGAAATGTATGATATTCCACATCCTACAGAAGGAATTGGTAAGTTTGGTTTATTTGGAGATTATTGCCCATATTGTAAGACTTTTAATTCCCATATGAATAAATATTCAATTATTAGTCTGGTAATCCTTGTTATTATTGGTTCAATAATTTATTTAAGTAATTCCTTAAATTAGAGATATGAAAAACTTGAACCGTTTAAGAAATTATTTCATTTCAGGTCTTCTTTTCTGGATACCTCTAATTTTAAGTATCATTGTTATTAAGTCCTTTCTAGAGCTTATTAATAGTCTTATTCCACAACAATACCTACCAGAAGTTATATTTGATTTAGACACTACTATTCCAGGGTCTGGAATTATCTTGGTGTTGATAATCATACTTATCACAGGAGTATTGGTTACTAATATATTAGGTCGAAAGTTAGTTGCTCTATGGGAAAGGATACTTAATAAAATTCCAGGTTTTCGAAACATATATAACATATTAAAAAAAGTTTCTGATACTGTATTTAATACTTCTGATAAAAGCTTCAAAAAGGCATTTTTAATTCAATATCCAAGCAAGGGGATTTGGGTAATCGCATTTCAATCAGGTGATTACAAAGGAGAAGCTGAATCTATTATCGGTGAAGAAACTATAAATCTTTTTGTGCCAACCACCCCTAATCCAACTTCAGGTTTTTTTGTATTGATGCCGAAAAAAGATGCATTCGAACTTGACATGAGTGTTGAAGCGGCATTCAACCTTGTTATCTCTGCAGGGGTTGTGACGCCTAACTCAGTTAAAATCAAGGATAAAACTTGAGAAAAATAACTACATACTTAAGCATTCTGTTTCTTTTATTCTCTTGTGATAAAGGGGTCGATTTAGATGTTGTAGAAACGAGTATTCCTGAAACTGCAGAGATTTATTTGTTAAACAATTTAGATCCTGGTTTTGTATATCCTGAAAATCTTCAATATATGTCATCACGAGAAGTCAAGAGTAGTATTTGCCTAGACATAAATAGATATATAAATGTTAGTATTACTAGACCTTCTACTCCTCCTATTGTTGATCCTAGTAATCCTACTGCAGGTACACCTAACACTCAGGCTTCTCAGAATAATGGTGCAGGTCTTGATAAGCCTTTACAAGGCCATACTTGTCATTCTGAACAAAAACGTAATTTGCTTGGCGGTGATTTTGAAAGTGGAGGCATTTCTTCTGATCAAGGTTTTGATGTTTCCAAAATTAGTAAGGGTGAGTTTAACCTTCCTTTTTATAATGTCTGTATGGAGGTGGAAAATGTGGGGTCTTCTTCTCGTTTAATTCTTCGTGAATGTGATAAAAACCCTAAACAACAATTTGTTTTTGAGGATGATGGTAAAATCAAGCAGGTGAATGATCTTAGTTTATGCTTGACTGCTTCTGCAGATTATAGTTGGTATGGAGGTGGATACAAACCTATTATGATTGTTCGTGATTTATTTATGAGTCCTTGTGATGCCTCTTTTTCTAAAAGACAAAGCTGGGGTTTAAGATCGTCTTATTAATTTCTTAAATTAGAGATATGAAAAAAACTCTATCAGTTTTATTAATTACTTTTTTTACTTCTCAGCTTACATTTGGTCAAATAGGTTATGGCTATACTGGAGATAAGAGAGCTAATATAGATGACTGGAGTAAGATGGTTAAAGAATATAGAAATAATGGGCAGAGAGCTCTTGATGAATCTAAATTTGATAAATTAACAGATAGGGTAAGAGAAAAAGTTGCAAGAGAGCTTGGGTGGTCATCTTATGCTGAAATGGTTATTGCAAGAAAGGAAAAAAGGAAGCATCTTAGAAATGAGAGAAAAATACAAAGGTTTGAGCAAAGGATTATCAAAAGAAAAAGAAATGCTGAATTAAGGAGAATTAAAAAAGAAGAACGGTTAAAAAGAAAAAATAAAAATTAGATATATGGAATTTTTAAAGAGTAAAAAGTTTTGGAAAATATTTATAATTGCATTTATAGTAGGTGTTATTATAGGTGGTACTTTAGAGTATATTAAACTAACATCATAGATATGACAAAGAACACATATAATATTATAAGTTCTGTATTAATAGGAGTTGCTGTAGGAGTAGGAATGTACTTTGATTTAACTATTTTGGAGCGAATTCTTGTAGTAATTATTTTACCGGGTTCGTTTTTATTAATCTACAGGAAAAAATTGAAGAAATAGTGAGTCATAATGAAACTTCCTTATTTCCCGATGCGGAATATAACCTTCTTTTGAATCCCATTACTCATAGTACTTAACAATCGATACATTTTTTTTATCGACGTATATCGACGATAGATTTGTACCTGTATTTTACTGTTAACCAAATTGTTGATAAATTCCTTAATTTAGTGTCGTGAAAAAATTTTTACTTCTTTCGGTATTGTTAATTCTTAGCTGTTCTAAAGAGGACAACTCTGCTTTAATAGCTCAATATGAACAACAAATATTAAGTTTAAATAATCAAATAACATCTATTAATAATCAAGTTTCTAATCTAACTAATCAAGTAACTTTAATAACTGAGAGTAATAATAATTTGTTAACTGAAAATGATAATTTGTTAACTGAAAATGCAGTGCTAACTTCTCAAAATTCTAATATTAACAGCCTACAGGAAGATTATGACTCAATTTTAAGTTTGTATAATGAATTACAAGATTCTTATGCAGCTCTCCAAGAATCCTTTAACTCTCTAAGTACGAATAATGAAACACTTACTGCATTAAATTCAACTTTAACATCTTCAAATAGTACTCTTACTGAGCAAGTTTCAACCCTTACAACTCAAGTTGCAAACCTTACAGCAGAAATAACTGGTCTTGTGAACGGTACTTCATCAACAACAGAAACAGAAACCACAACAACAGAAACTACAAGTACCGAAACAGAAAGTACCTCTTCAGAGACCACAACTACTTCATATCAACTTACAATTAACTCAACTAATGGGGGTAGTACTTCTATAGGATCTGGAACATATAATTCTGGTCAGCAAGCTTCCGTTACTGCTAATCCTGAAGCTGGTTATAGATTTACTGGTTGGACTGGAGATTTAACTTCATCAGACCAGTCTATTTCAATTACTGTTGATTCAAATAAAACGATTACCGCAAATTTCGAATTATTAGATATTTTCTTGGATTCAAATGGTGTGACACTGAAAGTTGGTCCAGATGTTAAAGTAGGAGAAGAAATAGAGTATAATGGTAGTACTTACACGGTTGTAAATATCGCTACACTTAAAGCTATGATTCTAAATAATCTCGATGTAACAAAAGTTATTACATCAAGAATAACTGATATGGGAAAATTGATGTTCGCCCTGGGAAATCAAAGCTATTCTGATGCTTTCAATCAAGATATATCCTCTTGGGATGTCTCAAATGTAACATCTATGTTTGAAGCGTTCCGAGGTATAGAATATTTAAATGTAGATATCTCAAAATGGGATGTGTCTAATGTTACTAACATGCAATCAATGTTTCAAGATACTGACAATTTCAATGGAGATATATCATCTTGGGACGTTTCAAGTGTTACTAATATGTGGAGTATGTTTGCTGGAGCACATGCTTTTAATCAAGATATATCAAGTTGGGATGTGTCTAATGTTACTAATTTTTATCGTTTCATGGAAGGAGCACATGATTTTAATCAAGATATATCAAGCTGGGATGTTTCAAATGCTACTAAAATGCAACAAATGTTCGCTATTACACATGATTTTAATCAAGATATATCAAGCTGGGATGTCTCTAATGTAACTAACATGCAAACAATGTTTTGGCTTGCAGATGCATATAATCAAGACCTTTCTGGGTGGGATGTTTCAAATGTAACTAATTGTTATAATTTTTCCCTGAATGCAAATCTTTGGGCACAACCTAAACCAAACTTTACAAACTGTAACCCTGATTGATTTTAGTATTGTTTATAACTGTTTAGAGTAAATAGGGTAGTGTTTAGAAGCTTTAATCACTTTCCGATACAGAATTTAGAGAATATAGAGCCTAATATGTCCTGATCTATATCGATTTTACCTGTAATTATAGAAATATTAAGTATAGCCTCATTAAGATCTACGCTAAGTAAATCCCCAGATAATCCATCTTTTAGTCCCTTTTTAACAGATTCAATTGCAGAAATAGACTTTTTAAGTGCATCTAGGTGTCTTGAATTTGAGACAACAACACTATTCTCTGAGCTAAGATTTATGTTTTTAGAGACCTCTGACTTTAGATTCTCTACATCTTTATTATCGAGGGTAGAAATTCGCATTAAATTGACTTCTTTTTTATTAAAATAATCATTTAAGTTATCTTCTAAAGTATCTGTATTAGAGTTATTTAACAAATCTATTTTGTTTTCCACTAGATATATCTGCAAATCATCCCTTTGAAAGGTATTTATCTCATTTTTTAGCTCTTCAAAGCTAATATCTGACCTATCATATAGGTATATTAACACCCTTGATTTACCAACTTTACTTTTAGCTTTTTCTACACCAATTGATTCTATAGTATCTTTTGTCTCTCTTATACCAGCAGTATCAATAAACCTAAATTTAATACCATTTATAACGCATGTATCCTCTATAGCATCCCTTGTTGTACCTGGAATCTCTGATACTATTGCCTTATCATCATTCAATATAGCATTAAGTAAAGAGGATTTTCCAGCATTTGGTTTACCTGCAATTGTAACGGTAACCCCTTCTTTTATTACGTTTCCATAGGAGAATGAGTCTATAAGTTTAGATAGTTTAGTGTCTAACTCATCTAACAACTTGTTTAAATCACCTCTATTGGCAAATTCTACATCTTCCTCAGAGAAATCTAGTTCTAGCTCTATTAACGACTTAAAATCTATTAATTTCTCTCTTAAAAGCTCTATTTCAGTTGAATAACCGCCTCTCATCTGATCCATAGCTACTCTATGGGCTTCTTTTGACTCAGAAGCAATTAGATCTGAAACAGCTTCAGCTTGAGAAAGGTCTTTCTTATTGTTTAAGTATGCTCTTAGGGTAAACTCACCTGGAGAGGCTAGTCTTACTTTTTTATCTAGAAATGTTGAAATAATTCTTTGCTGTATATAAGGTGATCCATGGCATGATATTTCAACAATATCTTCGCCAGTGTAAGAGTGAGGCGCCCTATATATAGATATTACAACCTCATCAATAACTTCTTTTCCATCAGAAAGAACTCCATAAGTAAGACTTTGACCTTGAAGTTTTGACAATGGCTTATTAGAATTAGACTTAAAAATTTTATCTGTTGTTGCTATTGCATCCTTTCCGGAGAGCCTAATTATAGAAATAGCACCTGATCCAGGAGGCGATGATAGAGCTATTATAGTTCCTTCAGTATACATTATACTATGCTTTTTGTAAAGGTAGCCCTGTTTTTATGCTGATTATTCTCATAGTTTTTCCATAGTTGTTGGATAGCAGCATTTTCAATTAGCTCAGGATTTGTTTCGACTTCCTTAATTCCAAATTTGTTATAAAATTTTTGAAGTTCATTAAATAGAATTGCTATTATCCCCTTGTTTTGAAGATCAGGTCTAACACCAATTAAGTATAAAGAGCCTTTACTATTATAGTTTTTAGCATATAATAGTCTAAGAAGTCCTATAAAGTTAACCTTACCGTTGATTTTTTTAAGAGCATTTGAAAAAGATGGCATTGTTATAGCAAAGGCAACAAGTTTGTCATCTTGATCTGTGACACACTTTATAAACCCTGGGTTTATATATTTCAAGTATTTATCCTTATAGTATTTTACTTGGTAATCTTGAATAGGAACAAAGGTTTGGAGATTATTATATGTCTTTCCAAGAAGATCAAACATCTGGTCAACATAGGGTTCGATTTGTTTTGTTGAGGTAAAATTTAGTTTTTTAAGATTATACCTCTTTAAGATTATATCTGAAAACTTTTTAATTTTTTCAGGAGCATCTTCATAATCCGCAATTTTAAGCTCATATTCAACCCATTCTGCTTGTTTTTTATAACCATGAGCATTCATGTGATCTTGATAATAAGAGTAATTATATAGAGTAATCATTGTATTCTTCTTCTCAAAACCTTTTATAAGAATCCCTGCCTTATCCATATTAGAAAACCCCATTGGACCTTCAATTGATTCAAGATGGTTTTCTTTTCCAATTTCTATAACCTTTTCTAAAAGTGCTTTAGATACATTTTTATCATCAATAAAATCGAACCAACCAAACCTTACCTTCTTCTTTTTGATCTCATTAACTTCAATCCAGTTAATAAGAGCTGCGACCCTCCCAACTATTTTTCCATCTATATATGCTAAGAAATAATTAGCATCAGCATTATTGAAAACGGGATTAACTTCCTTGTCAAGAACTTCTAATTCCTCTTTAATAATTGGAGCTACCCAATACTTAGAATCTTTATATAAATCAAAAGGGAACATTACAAATTTCTTTAAATCCTCTTTTGATTCAATTTCCTTTATTTTGATTTCAGAGCTCATAATAATTTTGCAAGGCAATTTACCAATAAATTTAATCATAGTATAATACTAAATTTCATTAAATTTGATAAAGGTTTATTCATGAAGTTTTTATTAATTTTTCTCACAATATATATTGTCTTAAGATATGTATTGCCTCTACTAATAAGACTTATCTTCGCAGATTTACTGAATAAACAGCAAAAAAAATCAGATTTTAAATCAAAATCATCAAATTCAAAATCTAAAAAAAGTAATGAAAAATATGGTGAGTATATAGACTATGAAGATATTGATGAATAAATTGTTATCTAAAGATTTAAGAATCCATATATATGTTACTATTGGATTTGTACTCGTATCTCTATTATTCTATCATCCTCTCTTACAAGGCAAAAAATTATTTCAGTCTGATATTTCACAATATGAAGGAATGTCAAGAGAGATAAAAGAAAATAGAGAAAAGTTTGATAAAGAGATATATTGGATAGATAATGCCTTTGGAGGAATGCCAACTTATCAACTTGGAGCTAAATACCCTTATGATATTCTTGCACCTCTTCATTATCTGTTTAGGTTTATTCCAAGACCTGCTCATACATTTTTTCTTTATCTAATTTCAATGTATTTGCTTCTTTTAGTATTTAAAGTTCCTTGGAGAATATCTCTAATTGGCTCAGTTGCCTTTGCCTTTTCAACTTATCTATTAATTATACTTCAGGTAGGACACAATACAAAAGCCTTGGCAATTTCATATATACCTCTTGTAATTGCAGGACTTATATTATTAAAAAACAATAAAAAAATCTTAGGCTTTATTCTTAGTCTTATCGCTTTATCACTTCAAATAAGAGCGAATCACTATCAAATGACATACTATTTATTATTTATAATAGCCTTATTTATTATTGTTTATTTGTTTGATTCATTCAGAAGGGGAGAAGTAAAGCCTTTCATAAAGAGTATTTCTCCATTTTTTTTAGCCGGAATACTTTCTTTAGGTTTAAATGCACCTAATATTTTGTCTACTTATGAATATTCTAAATTTAGTACTAGATCTGCAAGTGAGTTAAAACTTAACCCTGATGGATCAGAAAAAGAAAAAAGTACTGGACTTGATTATGACTATATAACCCAATATAGTTATGGAATCTTTGAAAGTCTAAATATAATCATACCAAGGATTCAAGGGGGTGCATCAACTGAAGATATTGGAGAAGATTCAAACCTGTATAAGTTTTTGGTAGATTATAATGTACCAAGAGATCAAGCCTCTGGTTTTGTAAAAAGAGTTCCAACATATTGGGGAAATCAACCAATATTAGAGGCCCCTGCATATATCGGTATTACTGTATTTTTTCTTTTTATCCTATCACTATTTATGATAAGGGGACCTACAAAGATTTGGCTTTTATCTTGTATAATACTTTCAGTTCTACTTTCATGGGGAAAGAATTTTCCTCTACTGACTGATTTTTTTATTCAGAATTTTCCAATGTACAATAAGTTTAGAGCTGTCTCATCAATTCAAATTATTCTTGAGTTCGCAATTCCTCTATTAGCAGCTATAGGTCTTTATAATTATATAAAAGAAGGTCAGCTTAAACAATTAAATAAAACCCTTCTTATTGTTATAATTCCTCTTGTAATACTTCTTTTGATTAAATCTTCAATCTCGTTTATAGGGCCAAATGATGAATATTACAAATCAATATTTGGTGAGCAGATAGTTAACCAAATAGTCTTTGAAAGAGCAGATATGTATTCAGCTGATATTATAAGAGCTATAATCTTCTCATCTGTTATGTATTGTATCTTAAGGTTTAGAAACTCTTTTGGGGTTGTAATATTATCTGGGCTTGTAGTTGGATCTATCCTTGTTGATTTAATTGGAGTAGGTAATAGATATTTAGATAGTGAATTATTTATAGATGAAGATGAAACATACTTTACTGAAAATCAAACGGATATTGAAATACTTAATGATAGATCAGATTACAGAGTATATAATGCCTCTCAGGGTCTAAATGGGGCAAATACGTCGTTCTTTCATAATTCAATTGGTGGTTATCATGCTGCAAAACTTAGAAGGTTTCAAGAAGTATATGACTATTTCAGATTTCATAATAAGGATTTGAGCTTACTTAATATGCTGAATGCTAAGTATATCCTGTCTGATACAGAGACCGGAAAAGATCTTTATACTAACGATGATGCGCTTGGAAATGTTTGGGCAGTTGATTCTATTTCTATAGTGGATAGTGCTGATGAAGTTCTTGATATGCTTAAAGATATAGATGTTAAAAAACATGCTGTAACATTTAGTGATAGTTATACTTCTAATAATCTAAATCAGTTTAATTCTAATGATTTATTAGAGATTAACTTTAATAGAAATTCAAGTAAGCATATGACTTATAAGTATAATGCAATTACTCCTCAGCTATTGATTTTTTCAGAGATATACTATCCAAAAGGGTGGAGTGTATTTATTGATGACAAGAAATCTGAATACTTTGATGTTAATTATATCCTAAGAGGAATGGTTGTTCCTGAAGGTAAACATAAAATTGACTTTTATTTTGAACCTAAAATTGTAAAGTTGGGAATTAATGTTCGATTAATTTCAATATTACTTACCTTTAGTTTTATTGGCTATATGTTTTATAAAAAAAATAAAATATGAGTATAGTTGTTAAACAATCATTTTTCAATTTAATTACCATAGGGGTTGCATTTATAATTGGAGCAATTAATACTCTCTACTTATATCCAACATTTTTAGGAAGTAAATTACAGGGGTTAGTTATAGCACTTCTTGCAATTTCAAACATAATACAACCTTTTTTATCATTTGGGACTCAGCATGCTGTAATTAGATTTTACTCTAGGTATAGGTCAAATAAAGAAAAAAATGCTGTTCTAACCTTATCATTAATAATACCTATTATTGTTACTGCTATTGTAATTCCTCTGTTTTATCTTTACTATGATCAAATTAAAGTCCTCCTCTTTCAAACTGAAAATGCCTTTTCTCAATATGCATATGTTATCCTGTTTATTGCTGTCTCAACATCATTTTTTGAAATATTTTATTCGTGGGTAAGAGTTAAATTAAAGTCAGTATTTGGTAATTTTCTAAAAGAGTTATATCCAAGACTACTAGTTACATTTTTACTAATATCCTATACTTTGGATTATTTAGATTTTGAAAACTTTATACTTTATTTAATATATGGTTACTATTTAAGACTATTAATAGTAATGGTCTACTCATTTATAATAAATAAACCTAAGATTAGTTTTTATTTTAAAAATGACTTTAAAGAAATTCTTAGATATTCATTTTTAATTCTTCTTTCGGGTGCAGCTTCAAGTATAATTCTTGATATAGATAAATCAATGCTTTCATCTATACTTACAGTTGAGAATGTTGCATATTATTCTGTTGCAATATTTATTGCTGCAGTAATTGAAATTCCAGGAAGGGCGATGTTTCAAATTTTAAGTCCTATTGTAGCTGAGGTTATAAACAAAAACAATAAAAAGAAATTAAAATATCTCTTGAAGAAAAGCTCTACAAATTTAGTTTTAGTATCTAGTCTCTTCTTCTTAATAATTAACCTAAATCTAAATGACTTTTATGAAATGCTTAATCAAGAAGGGTATAATAAAGGTATCCCAATTGTCATTATTGTGTCTTTTGCTAAATTATATTCAATGTCTATTGGATGTGTAAATAATATAATTAGTAATTCAAAGTATTATTATTATATATTTTGGTTTTCAATAATTTCATCAGTCTTGGCAGTTGTTCTGAATCTTTACCTAATTCAAGATTATGGTATTATTGGAGCTGCATATGCAACTTTTCTTGTTATTCTAATAATGAATTCTTTAAAACTATATTTAGTTAATATTAAATTTAAAATACATCCTTATAGCTATGATACAATTAAGATTATTATTCTTACAACTTTTATATATATAATTTTCAATAACTTAAAACTAACTTTTGATCCTGTAATATCAATTGCTATCAAATCAGCTCTAATATTAATTTTATATACACTTGCAGCTTATATATTTAAATTAAGTGATGATGTAAATATATTTATTGATAAATTCAATAAGAATTGGTAGTTAAATTTTATTTTTTAAATATTTCCCGGTATATGACTTTTTAGACTTAATAATCTCTTCAGGAGTTCCTTTTGCGACAACTTCTCCACCTTTATTTCCACCTTCAGGACCTAAGTCAATTATATAATCAGCACATTTTATCATTTCAAGATTATGCTCTATTACTAACAAACTATGCCCCATTACTTTTAGTTTTTCAAAAGTGGATAACAATTTTTTGATATCATTAAAATGTAAGCCAGTTGTAGGTTCATCAAAAATGAAAAAAGTTTTTTCTATTTGCTCCCCCTTACCGATAAATGAAGCTAGCTTAATTCTTTGAGCTTCTCCTCCTGATAAAGTGTTAGAAGATTGACCAAGAGAAACATAACCAAGACCAACTGATTGTAGAGGAATTAATTTATTAACAATTCTATTCTGATTATATTTTCTAAATAATGAAATTGCATCATCTACTGTCATATTTAGAAGCTGATCGATACTTATTCCATTGTACTTTATGTCTAGCACTTCATCTTTAAATCTTTTTCCATTGCATGCTTCACATTCTAGTTCTACGTCAGCCATAAACTGCATTTCAATTTTTATTTTACCTTCACCCTTACATTCATCACATCTTCCACCATCAGTATTAAATGAAAAGGCCCTAGGTTTAAAATCTCTTTTTATCGCTAAGGGTTGTTTTGAGTATAAATTTCTTATATCATCATATGCCTTTAGATATGTGATTGGATTAGATCTAGAAGATCTTCCAATAGGATTTTGATCAATGAATTCTACAGATTTAATTTTACTTAAATCACCTGAAATGTGATCAAAATTTCCTGGTTTTTGTGAATAATTTTTGAAATAGTTCAAAAGAGCAGGATATATAATCTTCTTAACTAATGTGCTTTTGCCACTTCCTGAAACACCAGTTATCATCGACAAACAACCAAGTGGTATTTTTAAACTAATATTTTTTAAATTATTTTCCTTTGCCCCTTTGACTTTAATAAAATATTTTGACTTTTTTCTTTGTTTTGAATATTCAATTGTGTCAATTTTATTTAAGTATTGAGATGTTAGAGAATTACCTTTTAGGATACTTTCTAGACTTCCATTTGCAACAATTTCTCCTCCAAAAGTTCCAGCTTTTGGCCCTATATCAATAATATGATCAGCAGATAAAATTATTTCTTCATCATGTTCTACTATTATTACTGTATTACCTATATCTCTCAGGTTTTTTAATACTTTAATTAATCTATTATTATCTCTACTATGTAATCCAATCGATGGTTCATCTAGAATATATGTAGATCCAACTAAACTACTCCCAAGTGATGATGCTAGATTAATTCGTTGTGTCTCTCCTCCAGAAAGTGTATTTGCTTTTCTGTTAAGCGTTAGGTATCCAAGTCCGACATTTAACATATAGTCTATTCTACTTTTTATCTCTTTTATAATTCGTTTTGAAATTTCTGAATCTACCTTATTTAATTTTATTGTTTTAAAAAATTCTTCTAGTTCACTTATTGACATTTTTAGAATATCAGGTAAATTCTTTTTATCAACCTTCACATAATAAGCTTCCCTTCTAAGTCTACTGCCGTTACATACATTACATAATGTCTTTCCTCTATATCTTGATAATAATACACGATTCTGTATTTTATAGTTTTTCCTTTCAAGTTTTTTGAAGAAGGCTTCAATCCCAATAAAATGTTCATTGCCAGTCCATAAAATTTTCTTTTCTTCATCATTTAAATCATCATATGGTTTATCAATTGGAAACCTGAACTTTTCTGCATTATTCATCAGCTTCATATAATATCTTCGAAGACCTGTTCCTCTCCAGGGTGCAATTGCATCATCACTTATGGATAATGACTTATCTGGAATGACTAGATCCATGTCAATACCTATAGTCTCTCCAAATCCTTCACAGTTTTTACAAGCTCCAAAAGGATTATTAAAACTAAATAGGTTTAGGCTAGGTTCGATAAAATCAATATTATCTAGTTGGAATTTATTTGAAAAACCAGTCATTTTCTCGGAATCTATCTCATAAATTGAACAAAGTCCTTTTCCTTCATATATTGCTAATTCAACAGAATCAGCTACCCTTTTCTTAAAATCAACATTATTCTTTATCACCAACCTGTCAATTACAAGGCTATAATTAGATAAATCAAAATCTATTTTATCATTTAAATTATAAATCTTGTCAGATTTGAATATTCTTGTAAACCCTTGTTTTTTTAGTATCTCTAATTTTTTTGAACCACTAATATTGTCTTTTGATTCAACAGGACATAGAAGTAATATTTTTTTATCTATCTCTAGACTTACAACAAAGTCAACTATGTCCGATACAGAATCCTTTTTAACAATTTTATTAGAAATTGGAGAATATGTTTTTCCTATTCTAGTAAAAAGTAATTTTAGATAATCATAAATTTCGGTTTTTGTCCCAACAGTAGATCTAGGATTAGATGTATTAATTTTTTGTTCAACTGCTATAGCCGGAGAAATACCTTTAATATAATCTACTTTAGGTTTATTCAGTTTTCCCATAAATTGTCTTGCATATGAGGATAAACTTTCGATATACCTTCTTTGTCCTTCTGCATATAGTGTATCGTAAGCAAGAGTGGATTTACCTGAACCAGATAAACCTGTTATGACAGTCATTTTATTCCTTGGAATTACAACATCGATATTCTTAAGATTATGAAGCTTAGCACCCTTAATTATTATATTTTGTTTCGGGTCTGCTTTTAAAACATCACTCATGATAATTTGTCAAAAATGCAAAATTACTGAATAACACGGGGAATTCAATATATGTTTTTAAATAATATTAAGAAAGTCTTTTGATATTTCTTCTTTTGTCTAATTTAAAAAATTTACTAAATAAGTTTATTGATTATACTCTTCCTGCCAATAGTCTTTGTTATTATGTCATTGTTTATATCCCAGCCTCTAGCTGGAGAGAATTCTCTACCATAGTATATTATTCTTAAGTGAAGGCCATTCCATTTATCTTTAGGAAAAATTCGTTTAGCATCTCTTTCTGTTTGAACTACATTCTTGCCATTTGATAAACCCCATCTATACATAAGTCTATGAATATGTGTGTCAACTGGAAATGCCGGTATTCCAAATGCTTGTGAAATAACAACTGATGCAGTTTTATGTCCAACTGCGGGTAAATATTCTAAATCTTCTAGGTTGTTAGGAACTTCTCCTTCATGTTTTTCAATTAAAATTTTAGACAATCCCCAAATCCCTTTTGATTTAGCTGGAGAAAGACCTACAGGTTTTATAATATTTCTGATTTGATCAACAGATAATTTTATCATATCATAAGGATTGTCAGCTTTTTTAAATAAGAGAGGGGTTATCTCATTTACCTTCTTATCTGTGCTCTGAGCAGACAGAAGAACTGCAATTAAAAGCGTATAGGGATCTTTATGATTTAGAGGAATATCTAGTTTAGGATATATTGTCTCTAATTCATTTATTAAAAATTCTACTTTCTCTTTTAATTTCATTTAACTATTTTTATTAAAAATATATTATGTTAAAAATAGGAGAAAAAATACCAAATTTAGATTTAATTACACATAAGGGTGAAAAAATAAATTTGAATGACTTTAAAGGAAAAAAAATTGTTCTATTCTTTTATCCAAGAGCTAATACACCTGGGTGTACTGCAGAAGCGTGTAACTTAAATGATAACTATTCTGACTTTATAAATAAAGGTTATGAGATAATAGGTGTAAGTCCTGATGAGGTTAAGAAGCAAAATAATTTTGCTGAAAAATTTGGCTTTAAATATAATTTAATTGCGGATGACTCTAAAGAACTTATTAAGGCATTTGGAGTTTGGGGTAAGAAAAAGTTATATGGGAAAGAATATTTTGGTGTTATTAGGACAACATTTATAATTAATGAAGAAGGTAAAGTGGAGAGAGTAATTGAAAAGGTTAAAACTAAAGAACACTCAAGTCAGATTCTAGAGAACTAGTTTATTTATGCCCAAACATTTTCTTTTTTGTTATCATATCTGATATTCCAGTTGGCACCTTATCTTCCCAACCCCCTTTGTTTTCTTTTATTTTTTCAAGAATATTTTTTGAATAAATTTCAAGATATTCGGGAGTAAAATCATCTATATCAACAATTTTATTATTGTATTTGAAATATTTGTAAAATTCTTTAACCTTTGTCTTTAATTTTAAAGTATTAGAGTTTATATAGCCTTTTTCATTACCATTTTTAGCTGGGTAGAGGTATATCTTCATATTATTATTAAAGATATTTCCAAATGCTTCAAGAATACCTCCACGAAGATCATCATAATATTGATCATCAAAGATTTCAACAAAATTTATAACACCCATTGTTAAGCCTAGTTGTTTTTTAGTGTATTGCGTTAAGTATTTCACAAGCTTGTAATATTCTTTGAAATTTGAGATTAAAACATTATGACCTAAAGAACTTAGTAATTTCGCTCTATCGAGAAAATCACTATCTTCTATTTCACCACTAGACCTTAAGTTAGAAAGCGTTATCTCAAATATTACTATAGTGTCTTCAGGGTCTACATTCTTTTCTTTAATAAATATTTCGTAAGATTTTTTAAACATCTCTTCATTAACTTTTGTAACAGGTCTAAAACTACCTCTTAGAGTTAATATGTTCTTTTTATATAAGACTTGAGCAGGAAGAACATTCATACCATCTTTGTTAAACATTACCGCATCTGTCATTCCAAGTTTAACAAGCTCAAGACTAATTAACCTATTATCTATATCTTTAAAAAGCGGTCCATTAAAATTTATTGTATCTATTTCAATTGCATCTTTATCTATTCCATCATATAGATATCTCATCATTTTTAGTGGTTCATCATGTTTGTAAAAAGCCCCGTAAATTAGGTTAACGCCCATTATTCCAAGAACTTCTTGTTGAAGCTTTGCCTCATTCTGTTTAAATCTAACATGAAGAGATATTTCAGAATACTCATCTTTTACTGATGTTTGAAACCTAATCCCCATCCATCCGTGACCTTTGAATTTTTTTACAAAATCAATTGTTGCAACAGTATTTGCATAAACAAAGAAGAACCTATTAGGATATTTTTTTCTTGAAATTCTCTTCTCTAATAAGTCCATTTCATGATCAAGCATTTTAGAAAGGCGGTTTTGAGTAACGTACCTTTTATCTTCTTCTTTACCATAAATTTGATCACTAAAATTCTTATCGTAAGCACTAATTGATTTTGCTACCGTTCCAGATGCACCTCCAGCTCTGTAGAAATGTCTTGCCACTTCTTGTCCTGCGCCAATCTCAGCAAAGGTTCCATAGATATTCTCGTTTAGATTAATACGTAAAGATTTCTTCGTAAGTGAAGGTTCTGGATCTAATTCTTTATCACCTGGTAGAATGACAGACATCCTTAGTTTTTTACAAAATTACAAAGATTGTTTAACTTAAAGCAATAAATTGTGATAGATTTAAGTAATGATTAAAATAACTTTTTTAGGAACTGGGACTTCTCAAGGCATACCTGTCATAGGAAGTGATCATCCCGTTTCCTTAAGTGAGAATTTAAAAGATAAAAGACTTAGGTCTTCAGTATTAATTTCTTGGGATAATTTTAACTTACTTATTGATTGTGGTCCTGATTTTAGGCAACAGATGATAAGATCTAATTGTAGTAAACTTGATTCAGTATTATTTACTCATGAACATGCTGATCATACATCAGGATTAGATGATATAAGACCTTTTTCTTATAGACAAGGTAAAATCCCAATCTATCTTCACAAAAGAGTCTTAAATTCACTTGAAACAAGATTTGCTTATATTTTTAATGAGAACCAAAGATATGCTGGAGCTCCAGAATTTACAGTTAATTTGATAGATAAAGAAAATAAATTTGAAATAGGAGGAAAGGCTATTACACCAGTTGAAGTATTGCACCAGAAGTTACCTATCTTGGGTTTTAGAATTGAAAATTTTGCCTATTTAACAGATGTCAAGACAATAGAGTCTAAAGAAATTGATAAAATTTATGATCTAGATGTATTGGTCTTAAATGCTTTAAGATTCGAGCCACACCCAACTCATCTGAATATTGATGAAGCATGTGAAATTATTGATAAGATAAAGCCAAAAAAAACATATTTAACACATATTAGTCACAATATGGGATTTCATGATGAAGTGTCAAAAAAACTTCCAGAAAATGTCTACTTGTCATATGATGGTCTCGAAATTAAAATTAGCTAAATATTTGTGCTATCTATCCATTTTAGCATACTAGAAAGATTATCTTGATTAATTGTGTGACCTGATTTAAATTCCTCAAATGTTATATTATCATTACACTTAATTAGTTCTAATATTGCTTCTTTAACTAAAGAAATGGGAATAATATCATCATATAAACCATGAGAGGTATATGCTAAAATATTGTTGTATTTGTCAATCTTACTATTAAATGTATCTAGGTTTATATATGAACTAATAGGTAAAATTCTTCTAATTTTTCTAGAATAGTCTAAACCTAATTTCCAACAAATACTACCTCCTTGACTAAATCCGAGAACAGTAATGTCAGACTTATTTAATCCATGCTCTCCTGATAATTTATCAATATTCTTAATAATTATATCAGCAATATTATCTACATCATCTTTCTTCTTATAATATGATCTGTTAATTATGTCTGCTTGATCTACTTCAAACCAAGTGAATCCGCCAAATGGAAGTTTGATAGGTGCCTCTAAGGAAATAACTGTATGGTCTTTTGGTAAGAATCCTTCTAATGAAAAGAGATCTTCTTTATTGCTTCCATATCCATGAAGTAAAAATATACTAGGACTATCTTTTTTAGATTCGGAATGTCTAATCAGATAATTTAAATCCATAGTTTACTCTCATATAAATTGTTGTTGTTTATAACCCCATAAACCTTTCCATTCATTTTTTGGCCTATAAAAGCACAATTTTTTGAAGTTGATAGTATATGTTCTTCTTTAAAAGTATATGTAAAGTCAGGGTCAAATAATGTCATCTCAGCTTTTGAGCCTACTTGTATTTTATTCTGAGTAATAGATAAATTATTTTTACCTCTGGTAAGAATGTCGATTGTTTTGTCTAATGGAAACATATTTGATAACCCTCCAAACATACATTCTAATCCAATACTTCCAGAAAGGGCATTATCAAATTCTACTTTTTTATTATCAATGTCAATAGGCTCATGCATACTTGTAACGTAGTTTATTGTGCCGTCAAGCAGAGCTTTCTTTAATTTATTTGAATCTTCTTTAGATCTGAGAGGAGGAGATAATTTTAAGTTTGTATTGTAATCTAATAAGTCTTTTTCATTTAAAATTAGATGAGCTAGACTAACACTAGATGTTACATTTAATCCTTTTTTCTTGGCATCCATAATCATATTTATACTTTTCTCTGTAGAGATATAAGGAATATGTAAATTACCGCCTGTATACTCGAGGATTTCAAGATCTCTAAAAATTTGTATAGACTCAGAAACATTAGGTATACCTTTAAGACCTAATGAGGTACTTATTATTCCCTCATTCATTACACCATTAGAGGATAAACTATCATCACTAGGATATGAAATAACTATTCCTCCAAAACTTTTAGAATATTCTAGAGCAATTTTTATAAGACTTGAATCCTTAATCGATTTTTTGTGATCCCCATAGGCAATAGCTCCAGCTAATTTCATATCATATAGTGAGGCCAACTCCTTACCTCCAGCATTTAATGTTAAATTCCCAATGGGGTAAAGCGTTGTTGTATGATTTTTTGATTTTTTAATAATATGAGAAACTGAGGAATGAGAATCATTTAAAGGGTTTGTATCTGGATTTAGCAGCAAACAGGTAAAACCACTTGAGGAAGCTGTGTTTAAACCATTTTCAATGTTTTCCCTTTCTTCATAACCTGGCTCACCAAAGGAAACAGATGTGTCTAGCCAACCTTCAGATATATGAAGATTTTTATATTTAATTATCTTGTCTGCCTTAGATTCAATTTTATCAGAAATATCAGTAATAAAACCATTTTCAATTAATATATCTTTTGTTTTGAAATTTAGGTCACTTGTCTTATCAACAAGTGTTGCTGATTTTATAAGAAGTTTCATACTTTCTAGGGAAATTCCCAGACAAAATTAATAAACTAATTTATATAAGAAAGAAAGACTGCACTAAAACTTTTCATTAACACCAAGCCCGAATAATGCAAAATCATATTTTACTGGATCTTCTCTGTCCATCTCTCTTAGCTTTTTATCTAATTCATTTACAGCTAAATAATCATTTTGAGCTCTTTTTAATAAACCAAGTTTTCTTGCTATGTTACCTGTATGGATATCTAATGGACACGATAGTTGTGAAGGAGAAATAGATTTCCATAATCCAAAATCTACACCCTTCTTATTTGATCTTACCATCCACCTTAAAAACATATTAAATCTTTTTGCAGCCGAACCATTTGATGGATCAGGGAGATGTTTTTTTGTTCTTTTCTTGTGGTTTAACTTAAAAAAGATTTTTTTAAAATTTGATATTCTCTCCTGAAGATTTTCACCATTACTAGGATTTGACATTATTCCCTCTATCCCATTATAATTAGTATAAATATTCTTAAGTGACTTAATAAAATAAACTAAGTCTTCGGAGTTAAATGTTCTATGAATAGATCCATTTATGTTTTTTAAGTCATTGTATGAATGATTTAATATAAAGTCAGAAGGGGAGTGATCTAGTAAATCTATTATTTTATATCCACTATTAATAATTGATTTCCTATTCCCCCAAGAAATTATTGATATAAGAAATCCTGATATTTCAGTATCTAATTTACTATCGAATTGATGAGGAATTAAAATAGGATCGTTTTGAATAAATTGTTTTTGTTCGTAAAAGTCTGCTTTTTCATCCAAAAATTCTTTTAATTCTTGAGATGTCATTTAGCGCTTTTTCCTAATGAGATTTTACCATCATTAATTATAAAGTGTTTATCCGCTCCCTTAGCTAAAGATTGATCATGGGTAACTATTATAAAGGTTCCTCCAAAACGCTTTCTATAATTCCAAAAAATATTATAAATAGTCTCGGTGTTTTTAGAGTCTAAGTTCCCGCTTGGTTCATCTGCAAGAATAATCTCAGGGTTATTAATCAGTGATCTTGCAATAGATACTCTTTGTTTCTCACCTCCTGATAAAGTTGCTGGTTTCATCTTAACCTTGTCTTCAAGGCCCAATATCTCAAATAAACTCATAGCTCTATCCTCTATTTCACTGATATTTTTACTGTTATCTATCCATCCTGGAAGGCAAACATTTTCTAAACATGTAAATTCTGGAAGCAATTCATGAAATTGAAATACAAATCCAATATTTTTATTTCTAAATTTTGAAAGTTCTCTATCGTCTAATGTAAAAATATCTGTGTTACATATTTTAAGAGAAGATTTATCTTTAAAGTCTGGGGTTTCAATTGTTCCAAGTATATTAAGTAGGGTAGTCTTTCCAGCACCTGAAGAGCCGGTAATCACAATAATTTCCCCTTGATTAATTGATAGGTCAACAGAATCTAGAACTTTTGAGCTATCAAAACTCTTAGAAATATTTTTCGCTGATAATATCTTTTGCATAATTTTACAATATTAATATTTTTTGATTTAAAATCTAAGATGATAAGGACTATATATTTTGGAGGTGGTTGTTTCTGGTGTGTAGAATCAATATATCTTAAAATAAATGGAGTTGTTGATGTAAAGCCTGGATATATGGGAGGATCAACTATTAATCCTACTTATGAAGAGGTTTGCGAAGGAAGCACTGACCATGTTGAGGTTGCTAAAGTTATGTTTGATGAAACTATAACATTAAGCGATTTATTAAAAGTTTTTTTTTCAATTCATGATCCGACAACACTTAATAGACAGGGTGCTGATGTTGGCACTCAATATAGATCAGCAATTTTTTGTGAAATTTCAGATAGAGCTCAGATAATTGACTTTATTAAAAACATTGAAAAATCTGATATTTTTAAAGATAACATAGTGACTGAAGTCAATGAAGTTGTCGAATTTTACGAAGCTGAAGAATATCACCATAACTACTTTAAAAACAACCCGAATAACAGTTATTGTCAAATCGTTGTATCTCCAAAAATTGAAAAATTCAATAAGGAATTCTCTTCATTAATCTCGAAATAGAAAACCAAAACCAAACAGTTTCATAAATTTCTTGACGAACTTAAAGAAGAAGTTAAATTGAAAAAAAATAAATCCAAAAAAAAGTAAAAGGACTTGGTAAATTGGCATTATAATAATTAATTGAAGAATAAATTTTAAAAATCCATTTATATTAAGATCACCAAAAAGATATTCGATTGTAGGCCCAGATATAGCGGCACTTACCGAACCTGTTATCCCAAATACAATAAAGATTATTACTAATTGAAAGTTAGAAGTAATTCCCCATTTTTCCTTTAATTTTTTCATTTTAATAGTTTAATAATTTTATCAGCTAACTCAATGCCAATTCTATCTTGTGCTTCAAGAGTAGCAGCACCTATATGAGGTGATAATGAAATCTTAGAATTCATTAGTATTTTAATTTTAGGTTTAGGCTCATCTTCAAAGGTGTCTATTGCTGCAAATGCCAATTTATTAGAGTCTAAGGCTTTTAATAATTCCTCTTCATTTATTACACCTCCTCTAGCAAGATTAACAATTCCTGAGCCATCTTTCATTAGACTTATTTCTTTTTTATCAATTAAATATTTATCTGAGGCAGGTACATGTAGAGTCACAAAATCAGAACTTTTTAATAAAACATCAATTTTTGTTGAATTTAGTTTGAAATTCAATTTTTGATTATCGAAGTATTTGATCTCTATTTCCTGCTCACTAATAAACTTATCAGAGAATAATACTTTCATTCCTATACCAATTGCAATTTTAGCAACTTCTTGTCCAATTCTTCCAAATCCAATTATTCCAAGGGTTTTTCCATGAAGCTCACGTCCAGCAGCACTAGATTTTTTTAAATCTTTAAAATGTGTATCTCCTTCTAACGGCATATCTCTATTAGAATTATGGATAAACCTAACACAGCCAAATAAATGAGAAAAAACTAATTCTGCAACAGATTTAGAGGATGCGGCAGGAGTGTTAATTACTTCTATATTTTTTGATTTAGCATAGTCTACATCAATATTATCCATTCCAACACCTCCTCTTCCAATAATCTTTAATCCTTTGCATTCATCAATAATATCTTTTCTAACTTGTGTAGCACTTCTTACTAATAATACTGTAATATTATTATCATTTATAAACTTAGGTAATTGTTCCTGTGCTACTTTAGTTAATTCAACGTCAAATCCATTCTTTTCAAGAAGTTCTACTCCTGATCTAGATATTCCGTCATTTGCTAATACTTTCATGTATTTTAAATTAAAGATTCTAGTTTTTTCATACAGTCTATAAGTGCCTCAACACTATCTATTTTAAGTGCATTATATAAAGAAGCTCTGTAACCACCTACTGATCTGTGACCATTAACACCAATAATTCCTTTCTCTTTACATAGTTTTTCAAATATCTCAGAGTTATTCTCATCATTTAGATTAAACGTAACATTCATATAACTTCGATCTTCTGTTTCTGCAAATCCATCAAAACATGGGTTGTTGTCAATCTCCTCATATAAAAGCTCTGCTTTAGCTTTATTTTCTAATTCGATATTTTTTAATCCTTTGGATTTGATCTCTCTTAAATTAATTAAGCATGCATATATTGAAAAAACAGGAGGCGTATTAAAAGAACTTTCTTTTTCTATGTGAACTTTATAGTTAAGCATAGAAGGCACCTCTCTATTTATTTTTTCAATCATTTGATTTTTGATTACCACTATCGTAGCTCCAGCAGGTCCAATATTTTTTTGTGCACCTGCATAAAATAAATCAAAAGCAGAATAATTAATTTCTCTTGAAAATATATCTGAGCTCATATCCGCAACTAATGTCTTATCAAATTTTGAGAATGAACTTATTTGGGTTCCATATATAGTATTGTTAGTTGTAATATGTATATAATCTAGATTAGTAGGAATTATATAATCTTTAGGAATATAATTGTAATTTTTGTCTTTCGATGATGCTAATTCGGTAACATTTCCAAAATGTTTAGCCTCTTTTATAGCCTTATCAGACCAGCTGCCCGTATTAAGGTATCCTGCTTGATTATATAGAAAATTATAAGCAACCATTAAAAACTGAGTGCTTGCTCCACCTTGAAGGAAAAGACAAGAATACTCGTTTGAATCAAGATTACTAATATTAAGAACCAATTCCTGAGCTTCACTCAAAATACTTTTGAAATCATTACTTCTATGGGAGATTTCAAGAATTGACAATCCAGATCCATCAAGATTAACTATTGATTCAGATGTTTTTTTAAAAATTTCCTTTGGTAATACTGATGGTCCAGCATTAAAGTTGTGAATTTTTTTGCTCATAATTCATGCAAATATCTAAACTTAGAATCAATTTTCAGAGTACTAATTTCTATTTTATGTAAAAATTGTTAACAAAGATTAAATATTTGATATTACTTTTGCAGTTAAAATATATAAAGTGGCTATTATAATAACAGACGAATGTATTAATTGTGGAGCATGTGAGCCAGAATGTCCAAATACGGCAATTTATGAGGGATTAGAGAAATGGACTTATAAACAAGGTACTAGCTTGTCTGGAAATGTTGTTTTGCCAAATGGCAATAAAGTAGATTCAGAAATTGATAATGAACCTATTTCTGATGAAGTTTTTTTTATAGTGCCTGATAAATGCACAGAATGCAAAGGTTTTCATGATGAGCCACAATGTGCTGCTGTTTGTCCTGTTGATTGCTGTGTGCCGGATGATAATAATGTAGAGTCAGATGATGAGCTTCTGGCTAAACAAAAATTTATGCACGATTAAATAGATGAAAGCAGGAATAGTAGGACTCCCTAATGTTGGAAAATCAACATTGTTTAATTGTTTATCTGATAGCAAAGCTCAAAGTGAAAATTTTCCCTTTTGTACTATTGATCCAAATATTAGTATAATAAATGTTCCTGATTTAAGACTTGATCATTTAAAGGAAATAGTTGATCCTGAAAAATTAATTCCAACTACAGTTAAAATAGTTGATATTGCAGGTTTAGTAAAAGGAGCTAGTAAAGGTGAGGGCTTAGGAAACAAATTTCTCTCAAATATAAGAGAAACAGATGCTATACTTCATGTTTTAAGATGTTTTGATGACCCAAACATTGTTCATGTTGACGGAAGGGTTGATCCAGTTAATGATAAAGAAATAGTCCAATATGAACTACAGTTAAAAGATTTAGAGATAGTTAATAAACGTTTAGAGAAATTAAAAAAAACATTAAGGTCTGGAAATGATGATTCAAAAAAGGAGATATTAATTTTAGAAAAAATTAAAAATAATTTAGAAAACTCTATTATAAATAAAGATGATTTTAATGAGGACGACTACTTGACTTTTATCAAGCCTTTAGAGTTAATTACATTTAAGCCCGTGCTATATGTTTGTAATGTTAGTGAGAATGACTTATTAAATGATAATGAATATGTTACAAAAGTTAAAGAATTTGCCTCTAAAGAAAATGCTGAGGTAATTTTGATATCTGCAAAAATAGAATCAGAAATAAATGAATTAGATTCTCTTGAAGAAAAGAAAATATTTTTAGAAGATATAGGTATGCAAGAGCCGGGTTCTAGTAAATTAATTAGATCTACTTATAAACTTCTTAACCTTCATACATTTTTTACAGCAGGCAAAAAGGAAGTCAGAGCATGGACTGTTGGAATTGGTCAAAATGCATATGATGCAGCTGGTCAAATTCACTCTGATTTTCAGAAAGGATTTATTTGTTCAGAAGTTATATCTTATAACGACTATATCAATAATGGATCAGAGATAAAATCAAAGGAGGCTGGTAAAATGAGGTTAGAAGGGAAGGATTATATAGTAGAAGATGGAGATATTATGCACTTTAGATTTAACATTTAGTATATTTATAAAATAATGCCAGAGACTTCAAACTACACCGAAGAAAATATTAAATCCCTTGATTGGAGGGAACACATAAGGCTTAGACCAGGAATGTACATAGGGAAATCAGGTGATGGATCTTCTCCTGATGATGGTATTTATGTTTTACTAAAAGAAGTTATAGATAACTGTATTGATGAGTTTGTTATGGGAGAAGGAAAGGTTATAGATATAACAATAAATGATGATTATGTATCAGTTAGAGACTATGGAAGAGGTATTCCATTAGGAAAATTAGTTGAGGTTGTGTCTAAAATGAATACCGGGGGTAAATATGATACAAAAGCATTTAAAAAATCTGTAGGTCTTAATGGAGTTGGAACAAAAGCTGTTAATGCTTTATCATCAAAATTTAATGTTTCATCTACAAGAGAAGGAAAAACTAAAATTGCTGAGTTTGAATTAGGAATTTTAAAAAATGAAAATCTTGATTCAAGTGATCAAAAAAATGGAACATATGTTCTCTTCTCTCCAGATGAATCTATTTTTAAAAATTACAAATATAGGATGGAGTATGTGGAGAAAATGATTAGATATTATGTCTTTCTTAATCCAGGCCTTACGATAGTTGTTAATGATAAAAAGTTCTTCTCAGATAATGGATTAAAAGATCTTCTTGAAGATCAGTCAAACATAAATGATTTTCTTTACCCTATAATTCATTTAAATGGTAAAGATATAGAAGTTGCCATTACCCACAGCAGGACTCAATATAGTGAAGAGTACTATTCTTTTGTTAACGGTCAATATACTGTTCAGGGCGGTACTCATCAATCTGCATTTAGAGAAGCTATTGTTAAAACAATTAGAGAATTTTATGGGAAAAATTATGAATCCTCAGATATAAGAAAATCAATAATCTCAGCAATTAGTATAAAAGTAATGGAGCCTATTTTTGAATCTCAGACAAAAACAAAATTAGGTTCTACAGATATGGGTAAAGGAATGAAGTCTGTAAGAGTATTTATCAATGACTTTATTAAAAAGAATTTGGATGATTACTTACATAAAAATCAGGATGCAGCCGAGAAAATTCAGAATAAAATAATTGATGCAGAAAAAGAGAGAAAAGAACTTTCTGGTATCAGGAAATTAGCTAAAGAGAGAGCTAAAAAAGCAAATATCCATAATAAAAAACTTAGAGATTGTAGAGTCCATTTAAATGATTTAAAAAAGTCAAAAAGACTAGAGTCAACAATTTTTATTACTGAAGGTGATTCTGCAAGTGGGTCTATAACAAAATCTAGAGATGTTAATACCCAAGCTGTATTTAGTTTAAAAGGTAAACCGTTGAATAGCTATGGAATGTCAAAGAAAATTGTTTACGAAAATGAAGAATTGAATCTACTTCAATCTGCACTTAATATAGAAGAAAGTATCGAAGGCTTGAGATATAATAATATTGTTATTGCTACTGATGCAGATGTTGACGGTATGCATATTAGACTACTAATAATAACTTTCTTTTTACAGTTCTTCCCTGAATTAATTAAATCTGGACACTTATATATACTACAAACGCCAATTTATAGAGTCAGAGATAAACAGAATACATATTATTGTTATAGTGAAGAGGAGAAGAATGATATAGTTAATAGCTCAAAAATAAATTATGAAATTACCAGGTTTAAAGGTCTTGGTGAAATTTCACCTGATGAGTTTAAGAACTTTATTGGTGAAAACATTAAACTCGATCCAGTTATAGCTGACTATTCAACAACAATTGATAAATTATTATCTTTCTATATGGGTAAGAATACTCCAGACAGACAGCAGTTTATAATTGATAATTTAAAGGTAGAGCTTGATATTGTCGAATCAAAAGAAGATAAGAATGAGTGACGGTGAAATAGTAAGCTCTAATGAATCAAATTCTCTTCTTAAGGTAGGAGGGATGTATAAAGATTGGTTCCTTGACTATGCTTCATATGTAATATTAGAAAGAGCAGTACCTGATCTATTTGATGGTTTAAAGCCAGTTCAAAGAAGAATTCTTCACTCAATGAACACTCTCGAAGATGGGAGATATAATAAGGTTGCCAATATCGTAGGAACAACTATGCAATTTCACCCTCATGGTGATGCAAGTATTTCTGATGCTATTATCCAATTAGGTCAAAAAGACTTATTAATTGATATGCAAGGTAACTGGGGGAATATATATACTGGTGATAAAGCAGCAGCATCCAGATATATTGAAGCTAGACTTTCAAAATTTGCATTAGAAGTTGTCTTTAATTCAAAAACAACTAAATGGCAATTATCTTACGATGGTAGGAAAAAGGAGCCTATACACTTACCTATAAAGTTTCCTCTATTGTTGGCTCAAGGTGCAGAGGGTATTGCGGTTGGATTATCTACAAAAATTCTACCTCATAATTTTAATGAACTTATAGATTCAAGCATAAAACATCTTAAGGGTAAAAGATTTAAGCTTTATCCAGATTTTCAAACAGGTGGATTTATTGATATTAAAAATTATAATGATGGGAATAGGGGCGGAAGAGTAAAGGTTAGAGCTAAACTAGAAAAACTAGATAAAAATTCAATTATCATTAAGGAAATCCCTTATGGAACAACCACTGCTTCAGTTATTGAATCAATAATTAAAGCCTCAGATAAAGGTAAGATCAAATTAAAAAAGATAGAAGACAATACATCTTCAAATGTAGAAATAATAGTTTATCTAAAAACAGGATCGTCTATTTCTAAAACTATTGATGCCTTATATGCTTTTTCTCAATGTGAAGTTTCTATATCTCCTCTTTCTTGTATTATCTCGAATAATAAACCTGAATTTATTGGAGTTAGTGATATTTTAAAAACATCAACTGAAAACACTAGAGAGCTGCTGAAAGAAGAGCTGGAAATTGAATTAGAGGAACTAAACAATCAATGGCATAATATTTCATTAGAAAAAATATTTATAGAGAATAGGATCTATAGAGACATTGAGGATAAAACATCATGGGAGTCAGTTCTCTCCTCAATTGAAGAAGGGCTTAAGCCATTTACTAAAAAACTTAGAAAACAAGTATCTCTAGACGATATTAAAAAGCTAACAGAAATACCAATCAAGAAAATATCAAAATTTGATTTAAATAAAGTGAATGAGAAGCTTAAGAGCATTAATACTAATATTGATGAGGTGAAAAATAATTTAGAGCATATAACAGATTATGCAATTAAATATTTTGAGTATTTAAAGAAGGAGTATGGTTCAGAAAGAAAAAGAAAAACAAAAGTTCAGGAATTTGATGATGTTGATAAAAAAGACATATCAATTAAGAATCAGAAACTTTATGTAAATAAAAAAGATGGATTTATTGGGACTGGAATGAAGAAAGATGATTACCTGTTTGATTGTTCTGACCTCGATGATATTATTGTATTTACTAATGAAGGTCTGATGAAAGTTGTTAGAGTTGACAATAAGGTTTTTATAGGCAAGAATATTGAAAAGGTTCTGCTCTTTAATGATGATATTAAAAAATTAATATATAATCTAATTTATAGAGATGGAAAAAATGGGACAAGCTTTATAAAACGTTTTAAAATATCTGGGCTTATAAGGGACAAGATATATTATCTTACCCAGGGTAAGCAAGGGTCTAAGTTACACTATTTTAAATATCATAAAGAAGGAGATCCGGCTGACAAGGTAATATATAGACTTAGCGATAATAAGGCTACAAAAAATCTAAGGATTAAAGAATTTGACCTTGACTTCGAAGATTATGGAATAAAAGGAAGAGATTCAAAAGGTAATATTGTTAGTAAACATACTATTGCAAAGGTATCATATAAAGAGAAAAGTACAATTTCATCCAGTTCTATTGATGATATAAACAAAATTGAAGTTAACGATGAAAACGAACTACCTAATGATGAGCCACAGACTAAGTTGTTTTAGCCTTTGATGCGTTTAACCGTGCCTCTTTTGATAATAATTGGTTCATTTATAGACGAGTACTCAAAATCATAAGAATCTTCGTAAGTTCTAAGTATTTTAATCCTAACCGGTCTTTTCTCCTGATTTGTTCTAGGATTTAGCTTAGTTAATAGAAATTCACAGTTATTAACCCATTTAATTGATGAAGAATCAATTACACCGTTATATTCTTCTATTTCATAATTCAATGTTCTTGTAAATCTTGACTTTTGGACAGTATCGTTTATTTTATAAGAGAATTCGAATTCCCCAGTCATAAATTGATTGCATTCTCTCTCAGAATTGTAGCAAGAAGTGAATAATAGTAGGATAAACAATCTTTTTATCATAGATTATTTCTTTTTTAATATTTCAAATTTATCATTTTGATAGACAAGAATAACAGATTTTAACACTTCTTCATCAATTTTAGGTCTTTCTTTAGTATCCTCTTTAATATCCAGCTCAGGAAAAAGGGTCATGTTCTTATTATCTAAATCACTCTTAGAATCTTTATCCATAGGGGGTAAGACCTCACCTTTTAGTAGAAAATCAGCGTTAATATCATCAAAATTTCGTAGTATTTTAATTATTAAATCAAGACTTGGATTATTTCTCCCACTTAATATATGTGATATAGATGATCTTGGAACACCTATCTTGTCAGCAAACGAGGAGTTTGATAATCCACTATCAGATATAATCCTTTTAATTCTCTCAATAATCTTAGACTGCTCTACCATAAACTAAAGATTTAATAATTAACTATAAAACACTGATAAACAGCTCTATAATTTGTATTAATTCACAATTGTATACATACTGGTACAATTGTAAAAACAGTGTTAAATGTATAAAAAAAAAGTGATAATAATATAATAACTAAGGTAGATTACGTAAAACATTAAGAAAAATTAAGTAAATTCGCTTAAAGTTTAAAAATTATGCAAAAAATTGATGATATTGACAGAAAAATACTTGATATTCTAATCGATAATACAAGAACCCCCTTTACAGATATTGCAAAAAGACTTCTAATCTCTGCTGGTACAGTGCATGTAAGGGTTAAAAAGCTTGAAGATTCAGGAATAATAAAGGGTTCCTCACTTAACCTTGATTATAATCTCTTAGGTTATAATTTTGTTGCATATATTGGTGTTTTAGCTGATAGATCTGGTCAATCGTATGATATTCTTGAATCACTTAATAAGATTCCAAACGTTACTGTGGCCCATCTTATGACAGGGAAGTATAATGTTATTTGTAAAATTCGTGCTAAGGATACTAAACACGCTAAGGATGTAATTATGGAGATTGAAAAAATTGCTGGTATCCAAAGGCTTGAGAGTATGATATCATTAGAAGAATCAATCAATGATAAGAAAAGATTAATGAAATCTATTTTTACTGAATTGACTCCTAAATCAAGGGTAAATACTAATAATGGTGAGGACCGATCAACTTAATCATTATAAAACTCAAACGCTTTAAAAAAAAGTTCATTGTCTACTTCTTGATCAATTACTGGATTACCAATACTTTTTAGTAAAACATATTTCACAGCATTGTCATAGTTTTTCTTGTCATAGCTCATTATTTTGAGTATTTCCTTTTGATCTATATCTTTAAATTTAACCTTATTAAAGTGCCTAAATAGCTCTTCTTTTATTGATATGATCTCATTATGATCAAATCCATGTATTTTATGCGAAATATAAAGTTCTGTTATTAAACCTATTGCAATAGCTTCCCCATGCTTTAATTTATTCATATTCTTTGAAATAATTGAATAGGATTCGACAGCATGTCCTATAGTATGTCCTAGATTTAGTACTTTTCGGTGATTTGACTCATATAAATCCAATTCAACTACTTTGTTTTTAATACTACTGTACTTATGAATTATCTCATTAATATCCTCTCTAAAGTCAAATTTGATTAGGTTTTTAAATTGAAGTTCAACATTGTCAGTAATTAAGCTATGTTTATATATTTCAGCAAATCCGTTGATATATTCTTCTTTACTAAGTGTTTCCAGATAATCAATATCAATCAAAACACCTTTAGGCTTATTAATTACTCCAATTTGATTCTTTATAGACTTAAAGTTTATTCCTGTCTTTCCTCCAAAAGCAGCATCAACCATACAGAGAACTGTAGTAGGAACATTTATAAAATCAATACCCCTTAAATAAGTGCTAGCTATAAATCCTCCAAGATCTGTTACTACACCACCTCCAATATTTATTAAAAGGCTTTTTCTATCTCCATTATTTGAATTTAAATATTCCCATACATATTCACATGTATCTATACTTTTACTTTCTTCCCCATCCTTTACTACAACTTTTTTAAAGTCTGTAATACCAGACTTTTTAATAAATAAATCTAAACAGTGATTATCTGTGTTAGTATCAAGTAATAGGAAAACTGATGAATATGAATTCTCTGCAATTATTTGATTAATATTTGAATAGTTGTCAATTATCATTGTTAATTTTTGTTTAGATTTACAGCAAAATTAGCTAATTATTTTTGATGCTTTTTGATAATACTAAAATTGGTTTCGATCTTAAGTCTGACTTCGAGTTAAAAAGGGCTCTTTTTTTATTCAAAGTTATCTCAAATAGTACTATAACAAAAATAGGCACAAGTCTTCTAAAGTTATATAGCTCTATATGGTTCTTGTTTTTTAAGCAGTATGACATTTTCTCTGCTATTTTTTTAGAACAAATCTATAGGCAATTTTGTGCTGGATTGGACCATAAAACTTCAATGAAAACAGTTAATAAGCTATTTTCAAAGAATGTCTACTCATATCTTCATTATTCTGTAGAAGGTGGAAAGAATGATGCTTCATTTGATATACATTGCCAATCTGTTATTAATTCGATAGAGTTTGCATCTACAAAGAAGAATTTGCCATTTACTGTTTTTAAACCTACAGCTATTGGCAGAATAACAGAATATGAAAAATCTGATGTTAACCAATCTATATATAATAGGTTTGATAGAATATGTAAAATAGCATTTGAAAAAAATATAAAAATATTAATAGATGCAGAAGAGAGTTGGGTTCAGGACTCTATTGATAATTTAGTAGAGATGATGATGAAAAAGTATAATAAAGAAAATACAATTGTTTTTAATACAGTTCAGATGTATAGACATGATAGATTGGATTATTTAAAAACACTTCTAGAATCTGCTAAAAAAAACAATTTTAAAATAGGAGTAAAGCTAGTTAGGGGAGCATATATTGAAAAAGAAAATAAGAGAGCTAAATCTTTAAAATATGAATCTCCAATTTGCGTTTCAAAACAAGCTACAGATGCAAATTTTGATAAAGGTGTTGATTATATTTTGTCAAACCTAAATGTGTTTAGTCTTTTTTGTGGAACCCATAATGAGGAGAGCTTATATAAGATAATTGATAGTATAAAATACAAAAGACTTGAAAAAAAATCGAATAAAATTTGGCTTGCTCAACTATATGGTATGAGTGACCATATTACATTTAATTTAGCTAATGAGAATTTTAACGTTATTAAATACCTTCCTTGGGGCCCAATACATCAAGTTCTTCCTTATCTAATTAGAAGAGCAGAGGAGAACACTTCTGTGAAAGGACAGACTTCTAGAGAATTATCATTAATTCGAAATGAAATTTCAAGAAGAAAAAAGGTTAAAAAAACTGGCTTGCATTTAAAAAAGAAGAAAGCTAGAAAATCTGGACCACATTTATAAATTCAGAACAATTTTTAATTTCTAGGACCACTTCTGCATTATTCCAAGAACTAATTATCCTATAAATACCGCAAGGCTTATTTCTTGAATTACTGTTTTTAAAATCAACCTTGCCATTTGAAATAATATCTTTAATATTCTCAGTTGTGAAAGATATATTTTCGCTTTGTGTAAACTGAATAGAATCTTTGCTTATTATATTCTCAATTACCCTGGCATTTGGCATATAATTGAAAGAGGCATTTTTCCCACGAAAAATAAAAATCATTAAAAAAATTCCAATTATTAAACCAATTGAAAAAAAATAAAGTCTTTTTCTAAAAATCATTTTACCATTTTTATTGATCTGATATTATCTCCTTTTTCTATTAAGAATTTGTTATAGCTAGCTTTAATTTTATTTTCAATCATATTGCCCCATTCTATAAAACAAAGATTATTTGATTCAAGATATTCAAATAATCCAATCGAATGAAGTTCATCAATATTTTTTATTCTATATAGATCAATATGATATATTGTTTTTTTATCCTCAGAAAGATATTCGTTTATTATTGAAAATGTAGGACTGTTAACATTATCATTGACTTTAAGGATTTTTAATATTTCCTTAATTAGTGTAGTTTTTCCAGCACCAACTTCTCCAGATAGTAAAATTATATTTGAATCTATTTCCTGAGTTACTTTTTTAGCAACTTTCTGAATTTCATCAAGTTTGTAATTAACATTCATATTAAGTCGTTAAATATAAGGATTTAACATAATTGTTTAATTTTGCACTTATGAATTTAACTACTAAGCAAATTGCTGAAGAGATAAACGGTACAGTAGAAGGAGATACTGAAATTCAGATTTCTCAATTATCTAAAATTGAAGAAGGTGAAAATGGTTCAATCTCTTTTCTTGCAAACCCAAAATATACTGAGTATATATATTCTACTAAAGCATCAGCAGTTGTAGTTTCTAATGATTTTAACCCCTCTGAAAAATTATCTACAACACTAATTAGGGTTAAAGATCCTTATCAATCATTTACTGACTTATTAGAGCTTTATAATTCTAATGAAAAAAGTTCAAAAGGAATATCAAAAACATCAGTAATAGATAAGACTTCTTCTTTGGGAGACAATGCTTTTATAGGTGAATATGTTATAATCAAAAAAAATTCAATCATTGGAAAGGATTGTGAAATAAGCAGTCATTCATTTATTGGATCAAATGTAAGGATTGGAGATAATGTTGTTATATATCCTGGAGTTAAAATACTTAATGACACAATCATTGGAGATAATTGTATAATCCATAGCTGTTCTGTTATAGGATCTGATGGATTTGGTTTCGCACCTCTAAAGGATGGCACTTATAAAAAAATTCCTCAAACAGGTAATGTAATAATTAAGGATAATGTGGAAATTGGATCAAACTCTTCAATAGATAGAGCAACTATAGGATCAACAATAATAAACAATGGTGTGAAACTTGATAATCAAATCCAGATAGCGCATAATGTAGAGATTGGAGAAAACACTGTTATTGCAGCTCAATGTGGAATCGCAGGTTCAAGTAAAATTGGAAAGAACTGTATGTTTGGAGGGCAGGTAGGAGTTATAGGACATGTAAAGGTTGGTAATAACGTTAAGATTGCAGCTCAATCTGCTGTATCATCTGATATTAAGGATAACGAAATAATTAAAGGATCTCCGGCCATTCCAACTATGAATTTTAACAGATCATATATTCATTTTAAAAACCTACCTGAAATAGTTAAAAAAATTGATAAAAAGAGTAAGAATAAATGATAAGAAGAACCATACCACAAAAGACTATTTCTAATGAAGTTGAACTTAATGGTGTTGGACTTCATTCTGGTCAAAAGGTAAATATTAAATTTAAGCCAGCACCTGTTGATACTGGTCTAGTGTTTGTAAGGGAAGATTTATCAGAGAATAACATGATAGATGCGAATATTAAACATATATCGAATACTGATAGAGGAACAAATATTGATAATGGTACAGTTAGGATTCAAACTTCTGAACATGTTCTAGCCGCTTTAGTTGGCTTAGGTATAGATAATTGTTTTATCTCTCTTAATGGTCCTGAGGTTCCTATTATGGATGGTTCATCAAAAGATTTTATTCAAGTACTTGAAAAAGCAGAAATTAAAGAGCAAGGCGTCTTAAGGGAAGAATTCTTTCCAGATAGTACAATTACTTTTAAAGATGAAGAATCAGGAGGAGAGATTTCTCTAGTCCCATATGAAAATTATTCATTAGATACTACAGTAGATTATGGAACAGAAGTGTTGGGTACTCAAAAGGCCTATATAGATGATATATCAGAATTTAAAGAAGAAATTTCAATAGCCAGAACATTTAGTTTTCTCCATGAGTTGGAAATGCTTTTAGATAATGGATTGATAAAAGGAGGGGATCTTAATAATGCAATAGTCTATGTTGACAAACCACTTGATGACTCAAATATGGAGAAACTAAAAAAGGCATTTAATAAAAGTTCTATCTCGGTAACTCCAAATGGAATTCTTGATAATTTAAATCTTCATTATAAAAATGAAGCTGCAAGGCATAAATTACTTGATATAGTTGGTGATTTAGCTTTAATAGGTATGCCAATTAGAGGAAAAGTTATTGCTAACAAGCCAGGTCATACAATAAATGCTAAATTTGCAAAAAAAGTTTCTGATATGATTAGATCTGAAAAGAAGAATATTGCCCCAGATATAGATTTTTCAAAAAAACCTTTGTTGGATTCAGATCAGATAATGAAAATCATTCCTCATAGACCACCTTTCCTGTTAATTGATGAAATACATGAATTATCAGAGTCACATGCAATAGGAGTTTATAATGTTACAGCAGATAAGAAATATTTTGAAGGTCATTTTCCAAATTCACCTGTTATGCCAGGTGTTCTTCAATGTGAGTTTATGGCGCAAACAGGAGGAGTTCTTGTTTTAGGTACAGTTCCAGATCCAGAAAATTATTTAACTTATTTTATGAAAATGGATGAAGTTAAGTTTAAAAAGGTTGTTAACCCTGGAGATAAACTTATATGTAAATTAGAATTGATTTCCCCTATTAAAAGAGGAATAATTCACATGAAAGGCTCCTGTTTTGTAAATGAAGACTTAGTAAGTGAAGGTGAGTTTATGGCAAAGATTATTAAAAAAGATAAATAAATATGAATCAACCTTTAGCATATGTTCATCCTGGTGCAAAAATTGCAAAAAATGTTGTAGTTGAACCTTTTACAACTATTAGTAATAATGTAGAAATTGGTGAGGGAACTTGGGTAGGCTCTAATGTTACTATAATGGAGGGAGCAAGAATTGGAAACAATTGCTTTATATATCCAGGATCTGTTATTTCTGCTATTCCACAGGACTTGAAATTTGAAGGAGAAGATTCACTATGTACAATTGGCAACAATACTACAATAAGAGAATGTGTAACTATTAACAGAGGAACTAAAGATAGAGGGCTAACTAAAATTGGAGATAACTGTCTAATTATGGCATATTCTCATATTGCACATGATTGTTTTGTAGGTAATAACTGTATTTTTTCAAATAATAGTACCCTTGCCGGTCATGTTACTGCAGGCGATTATGTTATACTATCTGGTTTTGTAGCTGTTCATCAGTTTTGTCATATAGGATCTCATTCTTTTGTTGCAGGAGGATCTTTGGTAAGAAAAGATGTACCCCCTTATGTTAAAGCTGCTAGAGAACCATTATCGTATGTTGGTATTAATTCAGTTGGTCTGAGAAGAAGAGGCTTTAAAAGTTCTAAAATAGTTGATATTCAAAATATTTACAGAATACTGTATCAAAAAAAATACAATAATACTCAGGCTCTTGAAATTATTGCAGCAGAATTAAGTCCTACACCTGAAAGAGATGAGATTATACAGTTTATAGAAAACTCTCAAAGAGGTATAATGAAAGGTTATTTTCAAAGAAGTTAATAAAATGGGATCAACCAGTGATATTAGAAAAGGGTTGTGTATAAAGTATAGCAACGATATCTATAAAATTATTGAATTCCTTCATGTTAAACCTGGCAAGGGTCCTGCTTTTGTTAGAACTAAACTGAAAAGTGTTACTACAGGAAAAGTGATAGATAATACATTTACATCAGGACATAAGATTGATGATGTAAAAGTTATGACAAGTCAATATCAATTTCTTTACAACGATTCAGAAAACTATCATTTTATGCATAATGAGGATTTCAATCAAATAACTATTTCAAAAGACAAAATTGATTTCCCAGATCTTCTGAAGGAAGGTGAAAATGTTAGCATTATAATTAATTCAGAAGATAATAGTATCCTATCTGTTGATATGCCATTAAGCGTTGTACTCGAAGTTATTCATACAGAACCTGGTGTAAAAGGAAACACTGCAACAAATGCTACAAAACCTGCTAAATTAGAGACGGGAGCTACTGTTAATGTTCCTTTATTTATCAATGAAGGCGATAAATTGAAAATCGATACTGAAAAGTCTCAATATATCGAAAGAATAAAATAAATTTGTAAGACATTTTTTAGGGAATGAGTATTATAGTAAATAAAGACTCTAAAGTTTTAGTTCAGGGTTTCACAGGAAGTGAGGGAACTTTTCATTCTGAACAAATGTTGGAGTATGGAACAAATATAGTTGCAGGAGTAACTCCTGGAAAAGGAGGGATGACTCATCTTGGTATCCCAGTTTTTAACTCAGTTTCTGAAGCAGTGAATAAATTAGAGATAAATACATCGATAATATTTGTTCCTCCTATGTTTGCTGCTGATGCTATAATGGAGGCAGTTGAATCTGATATTAAAACAATTGTTGCTATAACTGAAGGAATTCCGACAGCTGATATGATTAAAGTAAAAGCTTATATAAGGAATAAAGGTGTTATTCTAATAGGTCCAAACTGTCCCGGTGTTATAACTCCAGAAGAGGCTAAGATTGGTATTATGCCTGGATTTATATTTAAAAAAGGTAGAGTCGGCATTGTTTCAAAATCTGGAACTCTTACTTATGAGGCAGCAGATCAAGTTGTAAAATCTGGTTATGGAATTTCTACTGCTATTGGAGTAGGGGGGGATCCGATAATAGGGACAACACTTCTAGATACTATAAAGCTGTTTATGGATGATCCTGAGACAGATATTATTGTTCTAATAGGAGAGATTGGTGGACAATTAGAAATAGAGGCTGCTAACTGGGTAAAATCAAATGGAAATAAAAAACCTGTAGTTGGTTTTATTGCAGGAGAGACAGCTCCAAAAGGTAGGAAAATGGGCCATGCAGGAGCTATAATTGGAGGAAAAGATGATACTGCATCAGCTAAAAAAAGTATTATGAGAGATTGTGGTATATCTGTGGTAGATTCTCCAGCAGAAATTGGTCTTAACGTTCAAAAAATATTAAACTAATATGAAATTACTTGAAAACAAAGTTGCTTTAATAACTGGAGGGGGAAGAGGCATAGGTAGATCTATATGTGAGTCTTTTGCGGAAAATGGATGTAATGTTGCATTTACATATAATAGTTCTAAAGAAGCTGCAGAAAATCTAGTCGAAGAACTGAAAAAATATGATGTTAAAGTAAAGTGTTATAAAAGCGATGCATCTGATCATGACAAATCAGTTGAGCTTATTGATAATGTTATCTCAGATTTTGAAAGAATCGATGTATTGGTTAATAATGCAGGGATAACAAAAGATAACTTACTAATGAGGATGAGTCCGTCTGATTTTAAAGATGTTGTGAATATTAATTTAGGATCTGTCTTTAATTTAACGAAATCATCAATTAGAATTTTTCTAAAACAAAAGGAAGGGTCAATAATAAATATTAGTTCTATAGTTGGGGTAAAAGGGAATGCTGGTCAATCTAACTATGCTGCTTCTAAAGCAGGTATTATAGGATTCTCTAAATCAATAGCATTAGAGCTTGGCTCTAGAAACATTAGATGTAATGTTGTTGCTCCTGGTTTTATTGAAACAGATATGACTGATTCTCTTTCAGATGATGTATTAGAAAAATGGAAAGAAAGTATTCCGCTTAAAAGAAGCGGTAAACCAAATGATGTTGGAAATGCTTGTGTGTTTTTAGCATCTGATTTATCCAGTTATATAACTGGTCAAGTTCTCCAGGTAGATGGAGGTTTGTTAACTTAAATTATTTTAAATATGAAAAACTTACCAAATATAGGGTTGCCTATTATTTTAATGTCAATTTTACTAATTGTCTTTATATCCAGATCATCTGTTAATATCGGTTATGGTGAAGCTGGTGTTCTTTTTAAAACACTTGGAGGTGGAGTAGAGATTGAAAAACCACCTAAAGGGGAAGGTTTTAGGATCATTGCTCCGTGGAATAGAATTTTTATCTATGATGTTAAGCAACAAGAGGTTCTTGAAAGTATGCAAGTATTATCATCTAATGGACTTGAAATTAGTTTAGATGTTTCTATGCTATATCAACCAAATTATGATTCATTAGGGCTTCTTCATAAAACAAAAGGTATTAACTATTTAAATACTGTTTTGCTTCCTACTGTTAGGGCTGTAGCTAGAAGTGTTGTTGGTAGATACACACCAGAACAATTATATTCAACAAAACGTGATGCTATTCAAAATGAAATTTTTGAAGAAACTAGAGACAATGTAATGTCTCAATATATTCAGTTAAATGCAGTACTTGTAAGAGATGTTAGCTTACCTGCTGCTATAAAACAGGGTATTGAGAGAAAACTTGTTCAAGAGCAAGAAGCGCTTGAATATGAGTTCCGTTTAGTAAAGGCTGAACAAGAAGCTGAAAGACAAAGAATTGATGCTGAAGGTAAAGCAAGAGCGAATAGAATTCTTAGTGCATCATTAACAGATAGGATCTTACAGGAGAAAGGTATTGAAGCTACTATTAAACTATCAGAATCACCAAACTCTAAGGTTATTGTAATAGGTGCTGGAGATAATGGACTTCCTATAATTCTTAATAATAATTAATATTACATTATAATTTCTCACCATCTTGAAATAATAGGTGGTGAGTTAATTATATTTAATTTCAAAAAAGTTTTTTTTCAAATAGATAAGGCAATTGTAAAAGCTATTCAAAGAGATTAAAAGGATTTTATATATATCATTACTTTCATTACTATTTATTCTTAGTTGTGCTAAGGATAGCTCTGAAGATGACTCTTCAGTATATGTCTCACCACCCTCAAATACTATAAATACAGGATCATCTTCAACTACAGTTACTCAGTATACATTGACAGTTAGTGCAGGAGAGGGGGGGAGTGTGTCAACTTCTGGAGGTACATATAATGATGGCACATCAATTAATATAGTAGCTACTCCAAATGAAGGTTATGAATTTATTGGATGGAATGGTTCAGAGTCCACAAGTTCAAATATTACATTGACTATAAGCTCAAATGTTACAATAAGTGCAAATTTTCAAATTGATTGTAGTTATTGGCAAACAGATATTCCAGATTGGGGACAGACATCATATGAACTTTTTGACATATACTACCCACAAAATTATGAGGATTTAGGCTCACTATTAAATAACCAATGGGGAGGTGAATCTGGAGAATATGGTCTTAATGTTATAAGTGTAGACTATAATAATGATGGTTATATGGATATAATTGGTTCCTATAACGATTATTCAAATTTTGTTGATTATCCTAGTGACTATTATGGATATGAAAGAAAACAACTAATAAGATTTTATAAAGGTGGTTGTGGAGGTAATTTTGAAGTTGATGAATTAAATGATAGTAAATTTCTTGGATTAGTTCATGGAAGAAAGATTCTCTTAGGTGACTTTAATAATGATGACTATGTAGATCTTTTTCTTCTTGGTCACGGGTATGATAAGCAACCATTTAATGGAGAGTTTAACAAGGTATTAATGAGTAATGGAGATGGGAGTTTTTTTGATGTTGACTATCAATCTTTTGAATCATTTTATCATGGTGGTGCTTCAGGAGATTTAGATAATGATGGTGATCTTGATGTTATAGCTGTTGATGGTGGACGTGGGAAATCTCTTGTTTATCAAAATTTAAATGGTCAGCTAGTGCCTAACGAAACTCTTATCGATCAGACTCTTATGAATCAAATGTATAATGCTGAACTTTTTGATATCAATAATGATGGTTTTATTGATTTAATTACTGGTGGCCATGACTGGTCATGGAATCAGAATCCAGAATGTGAGTATTGGGAGTGTAATACTTATGATAATGCACCGGTTATTATTTATGGAGATGGAATTGATTTTATAAATAATGAATTTCAGAGACTGCCTCCTTCAGGTATTGATAAACAGGGTATCGTTACTAATTTTGAGTTTTTTGATTTTGATAATGATGGGCAGGTTGAAATTATAATTACTAGGACTGGAGATAACATGAATGAAGAGCCTGGATTACCTTGGGATCAAACTAATTTTTACAGAGATTGGTCTATACAAATTCTTAAACTTGATGGTGCATACTTTAGAGATGTTACATCAAGCTTTATTGATGTATTTTTTGGTGATGAGGGATGGATAAGATTTACAAAGATAAAAGACATCGATAATGATGGGATTCTTGAAATGTATAATACATCTAACCCTTACAGTGATCAAAATAATTATTTAGAATGGGAGATTATATCAAGTCAGCTAATAAGGGTAAATTAATATAAATGTCCTATAATTAATATTATGTTAAACTGAGGATTTCTAATTATTTGTATATTTATAAGATGAGAATTACTACAACTGGAGAAATACCTGGAAAAAGGATAGTCAAAACACATGGAATTGCTAGAGGTAATACCGTTAGAGCAAGAAATGTTGGAAAAGATATATGGGCATCATTTAAGAATATTGTGGGTGGTGAAATAAGTGAATACACAAAACTTCAAGCACAATCAAGAGAACAAGCAATTCAGAGAATGATTAAAGATGCTGAATCGTTAGGTGCAAATGGAGTTATAAACGTTAGGATGACAACCTCTATGATAATGCAAGGGTGTTCTGAAATACTTGCATACGGAACTGCTGTAACGATAGAATAATGGAAAATAGTGAAATGATTTTTAGCATAATTATTTGGCTTGTTATTATAGTTTCTTTGATTTATCTCTTAATAAGAAAAATTGTTAAAGAAGAAAATGAGGATTTTGAAAATAGAGATAATTAATTTCTTTATATAACCCCAAACTGTACAAGATGATATCTTGTATGAAACTCAACTACATCTTTAAAGGTTTTCCTTTTAACTCTTCCATGAAAAGTATTATCTATAGAATCCTCTTTATATTCCATAACGAATCTAATTCTACTTATTAACTCTTCTCTTTCACTAACAAAATCAATATCTGATATTCCGTAGGTGTTGAAGTACCTTAATGTAGGGAGGTTCTTAAAGTATTTTTTTACATTATATTTTATAACATGCTTTAGCCAAAATATATGAAGTTTCCCAAAGATTTGGGAAAATAGAGATATAGGAGGTTTAAACTTAAACTCATTAGTGTAAACTTTGATAAACCTATTACAATGACGAATCATCTGTGGACAAGACATCTTCCCCCACTTTGGCTTCATTTCCTCTTCAAGTAGATCTATTGACTTTAAAACCAGTTCTAAACTACTCATAACTAATAATTTAATAGATAATCGAGTCTTTCTTTTAATCTATTATTAGCCATATACCCCTTTTCTAATTCTTTTGCAAAAGGAATTGGGGTATCTAATGAGCCTAGTCTGACTATTGGAGCATCTAAATATTCAAAAATCTCTTCTGAAATACAACTTGATATCTCACCCATAAATCCACTAAATTGACTATCTTCTTGTAAAAGTAGCACTTTACCTGTCTTTTTTATTGAATTGAAAACCAATTCTTTATCCCATGGAACTAATGAGTTTAGATCTATAACTTCAATCTGTGCTTTATTATAATCTTTTAGTAAATCTAATATCCAGTGAACACCCATACCATAGGTTACAACTGTAAGGCTATCCCCTACTTGTCTGATTCTTCCTTTACCTAGCTCTAATGTATATCTACCTTTTTTCACATCTTGCCTAATTGTTCTATATAAATTTTTATGCTCAAAGAATAGAACTGGATTAGGATCATCTATAGATGAATGTAGAAGACCCTTAGCATCAGATGGAAACGAAGGATATACAATCTTTAGACCAGGAACCTTACTGAACCATACTTCATTAGTTTGTGAATGAAATGGACCAGCCCCCACTCCTCCTCCACAAGGCATTCTAACAACTATATCTGAATTTTGTGACCATCTATAGTTAGACTTTGCAATTAGATTAACTATTGCTGTAAATCCTGAGCTTATAAAATCTGAAAATTGCATTTCTACAATTGTCTTAAAACCACCTATGCTCATTCCATATGATGCGGAAAGTATAGAAGATTCGCATAAAGGTGTATTAAACACTCTGTTCTTTCCATATTTATGAATTAATCCTTCTGTTATTTTAAAAACTCCCCCATATTCAGCTATATCTTGACCCATTATCACTAGATTATCATGTTCTTCCATAGCCTCATCAATACCATCTTTAATAGAATCAACAAACCTTATATTTTCTGATGAATTTGAGTTATTGACTTCAATAACTGCTTTATGATTTTTAAACACATCTAACAGCTCCTTTTCTTGATTAAAAATCACTTCAGGAAGAGAATTAGCATCTTTCCAGTCTTTATCTATTTCCTTAGCTATTTTATTCCTTGTCTTTTTGATCGAATCTTTAGATAATATTTTTTCCTTTACTAAGAATCTCTCATAGTTTTTAATAGGATCTTTTTTTGCCCACTCTTCAATTAAACTACTCTCAATATAATCCTGCCCACTAGCTTCCTCATGACCCTTCATTCTAAATGTTTTAAATTCTAACAAAACAGGCTTAGGATTCTTTCTAATTGATTTAGATACTTTAGAAATTACATTATATACATCAATTATATTATTACCATCAATCACATGGGATTCTATACCATAAGAAGAACCTCTATCAGCAAGATCCTCAATAGCATATTGTTCACTTGTAGGTGTTGATAATCCATAACCATTATTTTCTATTGCAAAAATCACAGGTAATTTCCATACAGAAGCTAAATTTAGAGCCTCATGAAAATCACCTTGACTAGTCCCTCCATCTCCTGTAAATACCGCGGAAATTTTTCCTGAATTCTTTAGTTTTTCAGATAAAGCTATTCCACAAGCTACTCCCATCTGAGGTCCTAAATGAGATATCATCCCAACTATATTATATTTAATAGTACCAAAGTGGAAACTTCTATCCCTTCCTTTGGTAAAACCCTCCTCTTTTCCTTGCCACTGAGCAAATAGTTTTTTTAATGGGATTTTCCTTGAAGTGAAAACGCTTAAGTTCCTATGCATTGGAAGGATAAAATCATCTTTTTTTAATGCTAATGTCAGAGCTGTGGATATTGCTTCTTGCCCTATACCACTAAACCATTTTGAAATTTTACCTTGTCTTAATAGGGTTATCATCTTTTCTTCAATCATCCTTGACTTTAGCATGTTCTGATAAAGATCAATCAATAGTGGTTTTTTTATATCTGTAATATTAAATTTCATAAAGACCAATCAATTTTACTTTTACCAATAGAATCAAGATATTCATTGCATTTACTAAAATGTTTATTACCAAACCAGTAACCCCTGTTAGCACTCAATGGTGAAGGATGTCCTGATTCTAATACTTTGTGTTTTTCAATATCTATCAATTTCTTTTTTTGTTTAGCAAATGATCCCCACAATAAAAATACTGTATTATTTGTTTCATTAGATATAAGTTCAATAACCTTATCAGTAAAAATTTCCCAACCTTTATTTTGATGACTTCCAGCTAAATTATCTCTAACTGTTAGAGTTGAATTAAGAAGCATTACCCCCTGTTCTGCCCACTTACTTAGGTCACCATTATTTTTTTTAAATTTAAACCCTAAATCAACTTCTATTTCCTTCAAGATATTAATAAGTGATGGCGGGTGAGGAATGCCTTTATTTACTGAAAAACAAAGCCCATTTGCCTGATCTACT
>CACIHJ010000006.1 GCA_902586435.1 uncultured Bacteroidota bacterium
TAAGAATGACAGTATAATTACGGAAAAGTATTATAATGGATATAATGAAAACTCAGTAATTAATTCTTTTTCAATGGCTAAAACACTTATTTCTGTTAGTCTGGCAAAAGCTATTGAACAAGGCCATATTAAAAGTCTAGATCAAAAAGTAATTGACTTTATTCCTGAACTAAAAGGTGAATTTGCGAGTGAAGTAACAGTTGAAAACCTTATTGCAATGGAATCTGGAATGAAGTGGGTAGAGCCATCATTAAATCCATTTAGCGTTTTAGCTAAAACATATTTTGTTAAAGATATTAATAAGCTTATGCTTGAGCAACCTTATATCAATAAGCCTGGTATTAATTTTCATTATTCAAGTGGAAACACTCAGATACTTTCTCTTGTTATTGAGAGAGCAACTGGCCAAAAAATTTCAGACTACTTTTCAGAAAACTTTTGGAAAAAAATGAATGCAGAAAAAAATGCTATTTGGCAACTTGATAGTTTTGAGAGTGGAAATGCTAAAGCTTTTTGTTGCTTTTCTACAAATGCAAGAGATCTATCTCGAATGGGTAAGCTTTACATAAATAATGGTAATTGGAATGGAGAGCAGCTTGTAAGCGAAAATTATATTAAAAATTCTTTAACACCAAGAGATACTTTAATTTACGGTCTTGGAGTTTGGATGACAAATTATAAGGGTTATCAAATTGGAATGATGCGAGGCCATCTTGGTCAATATGTTATGTTTATTCCTGAAAAAGATCTTATCATATCAAGATTCGGGAGACAATATATAGATAAAGGGGTAATTGAAATTACCGATGACACCTATGTATATATTGATGAGGCTTTAAGAATTTCTAATAACTAAATTCTAAATTCTAATGCTACAGGGCAATGATCAGAATGAACTGCCTTAGGAATTAAATATGCATTTTTTATATTCTTTCTAAGAGATTTAGACACCATATTGTAATCTATTCGCCAACCTTTATTGTTCTTTCTTGCACCAGCTCTATAACTCCACCAGCTATAGGAATGAGGAGACTTATCAATAAATCTAAATGAGTCGATAAATGATTCCCCCATGAAAGATGTTAACCAATCTCTTTCTTCTGGCAGGAAGCCAGAAACAGTTTTATTTCTTACTGGATCATGAATATCAATTTCTTTATGACAGATATTATAGTCTCCTGAAACAATTAGGTTTGGAATTTTCTTGTTTAAATCATAAATGTATTTTTTAAAATCATCCATAAAATTGAACTTCAATCCAAGTCGTTTAATATTAGTTCCTGATGGGAGATATAAGCTAATTACAGAAAAGTTTTTAAAATCTGCTCTAATCACTCTCCCTTCTTTATCAATATAATCAATCCCGGTTCCATATTCAACATGTAAAGGTTGAGTCTTTGAGAAAATTGCTACACCACTATATCCTTTTTTTTCTGCTGAAAACCAAAAGTGATTATATCCTATCTGATTAATTAGGTGTGTCTCAACTTGATCTTTGTTTGCCTTTGTTTCTTGGATACATATGATGTCAGGATCTTCATCTCTTATCCAGTCTAATAAACCTTTTTTAATAGCTGCCCTAATTCCATTAACATTGTAGCTTATTATTTTCAATTATTAAGAAGATTATTTATTGTTAGTTCATCTTTAACAATATTGATCAGTTCATCTTTATTTATTCTTTTCTGTCCCATAGAGTCTCTATCTCTTAGTGTAAATGTATTATCTTCAAGAGTTTTATGGTCAATAGTAATGCAGTAAGGGGTTCCAATTGCATCCTGCCTGCGATACCTTCTTCCAATTGCATCTTTCTCATCATAAGAAAGATTTACCTCTGAACTGAATTCATTTAATAATTCTTTTGCTATCTCTGGCAGACCATCTTTTTTTAGCAATGGCAATACTGCTATTTTAACTGGGGCAATTTGTTTAGGAATCTTCAGGACAACTCTTGAAGAGCCATCTTCAAGATTTTCATTACTGTAAGAGCTTGACAATACAGAAAGAAACATTCTATCTAAACCAATAGAAGTCTCTATAACAAATGGTGTATAGCTTTCATTTTTTTCTGTATCAAAATATTGAATTTTTTTTCCTGATAGTTTTTCATGACTTTTTAAATCAAAATCTGTTCTAGAATGTATTCCCTCTAATTCTTTGAATCCAAAAGGGAACTTAAATTCAATATCAGAAGCAGCATCAGCATAATGTGCAAGCTTTTCATGATCATGGAATCTATAATTATTTTTTTCTATTCCTAAACTAAGATGCCATTCCATTCTTTTTTCTTTCCAGTGTTTATACCATTTATCTTGTGTTCCTGGTTTAATAAAAAATTGCATTTCCATTTGCTCAAATTCTCGCATTCTAAAAATAAATTGCCTAGCAACTATCTCATTTCTAAATGCCTTCCCAATTTGTGCGATTCCAAAAGGAATCTTCATTCTTGATGTCTTTTGTAAAGTCAAATAATTTAGAAAAATACCTTGAGCTGTCTCTGGCCTTAAGTATAATTCCATATTTGAATCACTTGAGGCACCCAAGTTAGTTTTGAACATTAAGTTAAATTGTCTTACCTCAGTCCAATTAGATGTTCCAGATACTGGACACTTAATTTCTAATTCATTAATTAGATTTTCAATATCATTTAGATTATTATTCTTAAATCCATCTGCCATTCTTTCATTAATAGATTTAATTCTATCATTTAGCTCTAGCACTCTTTTATTAGTAGTTATAAATTCATTTTCGTCAAACTTATCACCAAATTTTTTCTTTGCTTTTAATACTTCTTTATTAAGTTTATTTCTTTGCTTCTCAAGATAGTCTTCGATTAATACATCAGCTCTATATCTTTTCTTTGAATCCTTATTGTCAATTAAAGGGTCGTTGAATGCTTCAACATGCCCTGATGCAATCCATGTTTTGGGATGCATGAAAATTGCAGAATCTACCCCTATGATATCTTGATTCATTTGAACCATTGATTTCCACCAATACTCTCTAATATTATTCTTTAGTAATACACCATTATGAGCATAGTCATAAACAGCATTTAATCCTTCATATATCTCACTTGATGGAATAACAAATCCATATTCTTTTGAATGAGAAATAATTTTTTTTAAAGACTCTCCATCTTCCATGATTATGTAAAAATAGTTCTTTTTATATTTTAAATATGTTAATTTGTAAATCAATTAGTTTAATGAGATATTCTTTATACATAATGGTAATGATATTAATAGCAGGTTGTGCTAGAAGGTCTGCCCCTAGTGGTGGTCCAAAGGATTCAATCCCTCCTGTATTGGTTGCCTCAAATCCTAAAATAAATAGCGTCAACTTTAGTGCTGATGAAATTAGATTAACATTTGATGAATGGGTAGAACTAGATGGTTTAGATCAGCAGCTTATAATTTCTCCTCCTATCGAAAAGAATAAATACGAAATTAAACCTCTAAGCGGTGTAACAAAGAAACTATTTATAAGTTTTATTGATTCACTTCAAGAAAATACAACTTATACAATTAATTTTGGAAATAGTATTGTAGACAATAATGAGGGAAATAAAATGAACTTCTTTAGTTATACATTTTCTACAGGACCAACTCTTGACTCATTATTTATAAAAGGGAATGTTGAAGATGCTTTTAATTTAGAAACTGATGAATATCTATCACTTCAACTATACAGAATTGACAGCACATATAACGACTCTATCATATATAATCATCAACCAACATACCTTGCAAGCACTCTGGATACTACAGCATATAGATTTAAAAATTTAAGAGAGGGAAAATATATTTTAATTGCATTAAAAGATATGGGTAACGATTATATATTTAATCCATTATATGATAAAATTGGATACTATGACTCAATAGTTTCATTGCCTAAAGACTCAATAATTAATCTAAGGTTATTCGAAGAGGAGACCCCTTTAATTTGGGATAGACCTCATTTTATAAATTCTGAAAAAATTGGATTTGGATATTTTGGAAAGCTAGATTTAAGTAAAATCTCTTTAGTTTCTAAAATACCGGATAGCGTTGACTATCTTTTTAACAAAGAGAAAGATAAAGACACGATAAATTTCTGGTTATCAAATAATAGTATAGACTCACTAGAGTTCAAACTAAAAGAAATTGACACAATAAAGACCCTAACTGTTAAATTTGATAGTTCAAAAGATTCAATAATTGACTCATTAGTGATATCAAAAATTACCGAGTCTGTAATAGGCTTAAAAGAAAATTTTAAATTATCCTCTAACCTACCAATAAGAGAAATTTCTGATTCACTAATTTTTATAAGGAATATTGATTCAGTAATAATACCTTTCAAGTCATCTATAAATAATAATTTAGATGAGATTACTCTTGATTTTGATGTTAAGCCTCAAGATGATTATTCAATAGATATATTGCCTAATGCAATTATTGATCTTAGAGGTGGAACTAATGATACTTTAGATTATAGAGCTGTATCACAATCACTTGAAGATTATGGAAATGTTTACTTAAATGTTATAAGAGATTCTGAATCTGAATATATTCTTCATATGGTTAACTCCAATAATGAAATTGTTAGAAAATATAATAGTATAAACCAAGATGGTATCTATAACTTCGAGCTAATAAAACCTGGAAAGTATATTTTCAGAATGATCAGAGACAATAATAAAAACAAAAAATGGGACACTGGAAATTATCTAAAAAAAATACAACCTGAAGAGGTTTATTATTCAAGTTTTGAGTTGGAAATTAGGGCAAATTGGGACTTTAATGAGACACTTAATTTAAATGAAGTTAAAATAGACTCAATTCAATCAAATTAATTATGAAAAAAAATATTCTGATAATAGCATTTTTAATAAATTCAATAGCTTTAATCTCTCAAGAAGATTACTTCCCCCCAAAAGGGACGTGGGAAGTAAAAGAACCATCAGTTTTTGGAATAAATAATGAAAAAATTCAAACTGCGATAAAATATGCTGAGGATAGCCAAAATGATGGAGACTTTGATCTTAGAGTTGAGATTCTGAAAGGATTTGCATCAGAACCATATCATGAAATACTTGGTCCAACAAAAAAAAGAGGGCCGTCAAACGGATTAATTATTAAAGATGGATATATCGTTGGTTCATGGGGAGATACTAAAAGGGTTGATATGACTTTTAGTGTTACAAAGAGTTACTTGTCTGCTGTTACAGGTATTGCTATTGATAAAGGTTTAATTAAATCAGAAAAGGATAAAGTATCAAGATATATCTGGGATAAAACTTTTGATGGACAAAAAAATCAAAAAATTACATGGGAGCATCTTCTTAATCAATCATCTGATTGGAAAGGAAGTCTATGGGGAATTAATGACTGGGAGGATAGACCAAACCCAAAATTAAATATTGATTCTTGGAGATCAGAAGCACAAAAAGAGCCAGGGACATATTATAAGTATAATGATGTTAGGGTTAATGTCCTTGCCTATTCATTATTAAATATCTATAGAAAGTCATTACCTAAAGTTTTACAGCAAAATATTATGGACAAAATAGGAGCTTCTGATTCATGGAGATGGTATGGCTATGAAAATTCATGGGTAAATATTGATGGATATATGGTTCAATCTGTATCAGGAGGAGGACATAATGGAGGAGGTATATTTATCAACTCTGAAGATCATGCAAGATTTGGACTTCTTTATTTAAATAACGGATTATGGAATGGCAAAAGAATTATTTCTGAGGAATGGATAAAAAAATCTGTAACTTCTTCTTCTACAAATCCTGAATATGGCTATATGTGGTGGGTAAATCATGAAGAGGGAGAAGACTATGCTACTTCTGATTGGAAAAATGTTCCAACTAACGTTTACTATGGAGCAGGATTTGGTGGAAACTATATTGTTGTAATTCCAGATGAAAATATGGTAGTTGTTGCTAGATGGCTTGGAAGAGAAAGAATAGGAACTTTTATTCAAATGATTTTAGAATCAATTTAAATTAAAGTTTCGCTTTTAAAAATTCTCTATTCATTTTTGCAATATTTTTTATAGAGATTCCTTTAGGACATTCAACCTCGCAGGCTCCAGTATTTGTACAATTTCCAAAGCCTTCTTCATCCATTTTATTTACCATATTTAGTACTCTTTGATTCGCCTCCACTTGACCTTGTGGTAGATTTGAAAACTGCGAAACTTTTGCTGAAACAAATAACATTGCAGAGGCATTCTTACAAGTCGCAACGCAAGCCCCACAACCAATACAAGTAGCAGCATCAAAAGCACTATCTGCATCCTCTTTCTTGATAGGAATAGTATTTGCATCTTGAGTATTTCCAGAAGTATTTATACTAATATAACCTCCTGATTGCTGTATTCTATCAAATGCTGATCTATCTACAACTAGGTCTTTAATTATTGGGAATGAATTAGCTCTAAACGGTTCTATTGTAATAGTATCACCATCCTTAAATTTTCTCATATGAAGTTGGCAAGTAGTTATTCCTCTTTCAGGGCCATGAGGTCTTCCATTAATAAACAATGAGCAGCTTCCACAAATACCTTCTCTACAATCATGGTCAAATGAAACTGGATCATTTCCTTCATAAATAAGCTTTTCATTTAATACATCTAACATTTCAAGGAAAGACATATCTGGAGAAATATCATTAATCTGATATTTAACAATTTTACCCTTTGATTTATTATTATTTTGACGCCAGATTTTTAAAAATAACTTCATATTAATACTTTGCAGGTTTATTTTTTGTTATAGTTTTTAGTATAAAATCTCTAAGATCCTGATTTGAATTTTTTAGATCTTCTCTCCTTAAATACATCATATGACCACTTTCATATCCCTTGAATGTAAATCTTTCATTTAACTTACCACTGGGATCAACTTGTTGTATAGTATATTTTGCTGCAGAAAAAGTTGTTGCGCCATCATAATAACCGGACTGAATCAAAACATTTAGAAATGGGTTTTCTGCAATTGCTTCTCTAAAGTTTGCCCTAACTCTTAGATTATCAGAATTCCAAGGGCGTACAGATAAGTCACCTCTTGCCCAGGTATTATATTTTACATCTGTTTTAAATTTTAAAACCTCATTAATATATGAATTTATAGCAGGTGTAAAAGCATGATCCCAAGAACTTAACTCTTGAGGATATTCAGGATACATTCCCGCATCTTTACTATCAATTCCTTTATATCTAGAGTCAAGTCTTCCTATAGTAAATCCTTCATCCCTCAGCAATTCTTTCCAAAATAAGCCTGTTGAAATTTTTAGATTATTATCAATTACCTCTTGATACTCAACTCCTGTTAAACTAGCAATTTTAGAGGCTAGCTCAGTTTTTTTTGTCTCATTCAAATATCCTCCTTTTGCAAGTGCAGGGAGTAATTCATTATAGGCAAAATCTTCAGAAATTTTAATTATATCTTCAAGGCTAGAAGATTGTAGAATATCATTAAGTTTATTATGATACCATGCAGTAGCAGTAAAGTACGGAAAATCTACAACCGGAAGTATTATACCCCCAGATTCATATCTTAACTCATAATCTGCTGGTGAAACAAGGACTACACCATTAAGGTACATCCATTGATTTTGTTGAAGTTCAGAAGCTAAAGCCATTACTCTGATACCCCCATAACTTTCTCCCACAAGATATTTAGGAGATTTCCATCTTTCAGTTCTACTTACAAAAGTACTCATCCATTCTGCTAAATATTTTGCATCTTGATTTACCCCAAAGAATTTATCAGTTGCTTCTTCTTTACTCATTTTTTTTAGAATTCTAGAGTACCCAATATTTATAGGGTTAACAAAAACTATATCTGCAACATCTAGTATCGAATATGGATTAGTTTTATAACCATATGGCTGAATTGGATACCCTTCATCATCAATTATTAGACTGTAAGGACCAGTATATCCCATGTGCATCCATATAGAAGCAGAACCTGGACCACCATTAAATGAGAATATGAGCGGCCTATTTGAATCATCATTAATATCCGTTCTTTTATAATAAGTGTAGTGAAGAGTTGCAATTACTTGTCCTTCAACATCCCAAATTGGTTGTGTTCCTATCTGTGCAGAATAGTTAACCTTTTTATCTAATATGATGGTAGAGTGTTTGGTTATTTTAGAAGTATCTGCACTTATAATTCTCTCTTGAGAGAAGCTCCCTGTAGAGATTAACATTGTTATAAAAATCAAAAATTTATTTTTCATAGTGTATTTATTTATATGATCTTGTTTTAAGTTCAATATCTTCATACTTTAATTGCTCTTTATGTAAAGTAGCTTTTGAGGGGTCTCCTTTGTACTCCCAAGCAGAAACAAACTTGAAGTTTTTATCATCTCTTATCGCATCCCCTTCTTTTGTCTGATACTCTTCTCTAAAGTGACCACCACATGACTCTGTTCTCTCTAATGCATCTTTTGCAAATAATTCACCCAATTCTAAAAAATCTGAAACTCTTGTAGCTTTTGCTAAATGTTCATTATACTCTCCTATTCTTCCCGATACATTAACATTCTTATGAAAATCTTCTCTAAGTAATTGAATTTCTTTTATTGCTTCTTTTAAATCTTTTTCATTTCGAGACATCCCACATTTGTTCCACATTATTTTTCCCAGCTTTTTATGATAATAATCTACCGAATGTTTCCCTTTATTATTAATTAACCTTTCCAATTGCTGACGAATATCTCTTTCACTATTTTCGAATTCAGAAGAATCAGTCTTTATTTCCCCTGTACTTATATCATTAGAAAGATAATCTCCAATTGTATATGGCAGAACAAAGTAACCATCCGCCAAACCTTGCATTAATGCTGAAGCTCCGAGCCTATTAGCACCATGGTCAGAGAAATTTGCTTCACCAATGGCGAAACATCCTGGAATTGTAGTCATCAAGTTATAATCAACCCATACTCCACCCATCGTGTAATGAACGGCTGGGTATATTTTCATTGGAACCTTATACGGATTTTCATCAACTATCTTTTCATACATTTGAAAAAGGTTACCATACTTTTGCTTAACAACTTTTTCTCCTAATTCAAAAATAATCTCATCAGAAGGACCATCTATGCCTTTAACTTTTGCTTTTTCCTTTCCATATCTAATAATAGAATGGGAAAAATCTAAAAATACAGCTTCCCCAGTCTTATTTACGCCATATCCTTTGTCACATCTCTCTTTTGCTGCTCTTGATGCAATATCTCTAGGAACAAGATTACCAAAAGCGGGATATCTTCTTTCTAAGTAGTAATCTCTTTTATCTTCTGGAATATCTACAGGTGATAGTTTACCCTCTTGAACTAATTTTGCATCAGAAAGTTCTTTTGGAACCCAAATTCTTCCATCATTTCTTAGTGACTCTGACATTAATGTTAGTTTGGACTGATAGTCTCCTGATACAGGTATACATGTTGGGTGAATTTGAGTAAAACAAGGATTAGCAAAAAATGCCCCTTTTTTATGAATTTTCCATGCAGCAGATACATTGCTTCCCATAGCATTTGTAGATAGATAAAAAATATTTCCATATCCTCCAGATGCAATTACAACAGCATGCGCTCCATGTCTTTCTAGTTTACCCGTTATTAAATTTCTAGCTATTATCCCCCTTGCCTTTCCATCAACTTTAACTATATCCATCATTTCATGACGGCTATACATTTTTATTTTACCTCTTGCAATTTGCCTATTCATAGCTGAATAAGCTCCTAAGAGTAATTGTTGACCTGTCTGTCCTTTAGCATAGAATGTTCTTGAAACAAGAACACCACCAAATGATCTATTATCTAATAGGCCCCCATAATCTCTTGCAAATGGGACACCTTGGGCTACACACTGATCAATAATATTTCCTGATACCTCAGCTAACCTATAAACATTAGCTTCTCTAGATCTGTAATCTCCACCCTTTATAGTGTCATAAAAAAGTCTATATATAGAATCCCCATCACCTTGATAATTCTTTGCAGCATTAATTCCTCCTTGAGCAGCAATAGAGTGAGCTCTTCTTGGGGAATCTTGAAAACAAAAAGCCTTAACATTATAACCTAGTTCAGCAAGAGTAGCAGAAGCTGAGGCTCCAGCTAAACCTGTTCCTATAACAATTATATCAATATTCCTTTTATTGGAAGGACTCACTAGGTTAATACTACCTTTATGAGTAGTCCATTTATTAGCAAGAGGTCCATTTGGACTTTTAGAGTCAAGAGTTGATTTAGTATTTATATTTTTATTTCCATTAGAAATAACTTTGGAAACTTCTAATTCAATTTTTAATTTTTCAGGAGTTAATAGTTCATTAGTAGAATCATAGTTTCTAATTATTTTTTCAATTTTAGTTTTTAATGAACTAATCTTTTTATTTTTTGTCTTATAATTAGAATCTCCTTTTGTGACCTCTTTTGATTTAAAGTCCCAATCTTTTTGACTTATTTTTAAGCTACAAAAAACTTTAGTTCTTTTTTTATTTTTATGGTATATAAAAAATGGTGAAACGTAGTCTCCACCTCCATTTTTTTTATATTTAATATGCTTCTCTGTAAGATATAATCCCATTGTGCAAAGATACAAATTAAAATTTATTTGTACCCCAAAAAGTGCCCCTATTTTTTAACCAGTTAAGTAATGAAAGATAGCAATAAAAATAAATCCTGCAGGAATTAATGTAGAAAATATAAAGGTAAACTTTTGGATTGGATTATAGTATTTAGAATCAACACCAATAGTTTTAAAAGAAGAACTAAATCCATGTAATAAATGGAGTGAGAGGAATATAAACGATATAGTGTACAATCCAACTCGAATAGGGTTAACAAATTTATGAACAAGTTCTTCATGGTACCTATTAGGATCATCAGGTAAAGCTTCAACATATTTATAGTTAATCTCGGGAATCCAGAAATCAATAAAATGGAGAACTAAGAATAATAAAACTACTCCTCCACTATAAATCATATTTCTTGAAATCCATGATGCATTTTGATTTCCAGAGTAACTGGAATAACGGTTATTTCTAGACTTGTAATTAATAATCTCAAGATAAAATCCCATTAAAAAATGAAAAATTACACCAAAAATCAAAATTGGCTGTAAAATAAATTGCACAATAGGGTTTGTTCCCATAAAATGAGAAAGAGCATTAAATATATCGGCACTTATAACAGAAGTAATATTAATTAAAAAATGTTGAGTTAGAAAGATAACAAGAAAAAGGCCTGATAAAGCCATCAAGAGTTTCTTTCCAATAGAAGATTTAATTATAGATAAAGATGACATCTGCAATTATTTTAGAATTCAAAATTAAAGTATAAGAATTAGAAAAACTATTTTATTTCAAATTCATTGCTTGTAGAGTTTCTATTTACAGAAACAATTAATTTGTAAGAACCTTTTTCTAAGTAATATGAATTATCATCAATGCTCTCTTCGCTATAATCATCATATCTTAGATTATAATTAATATAGTTGAGCCCCTTATCTAATATTCCCTCAGATTTATGGACTATATCTCCATTTTCAGACATTATTGATAAAGAGTATTTGTTACTATTTCCAGAATATAACACTATCTCCATATTTGGTATAAAGTAATTTCCCCAAGTGCCCCATTTTGTACCCCAATTGTTTGAACGTTTAATATTATTAATATCATATATGTAAAGGTCTTTATTCAATATATCAGAGTTTAATTGTTGTACTTTATCTAGTTCTGCTAGATAAATTGATCTTCCATGGGTTCCTACTAACAAATGATTCATTTCTTTTTGAATAACAATGTCATGAACAGCAACTGAGTTTAAACCATTATCAAAAGGCTCCCATTTTTTACCCTTATCTAAAGAGATATAAACACCATGATCATTTCCAACATAAAGAATTTCTTTATTGATATTATCTTCAATAATTACATTCACAGGAGAAGAAGGTAAATTAGAATTTATTGGATTCCATGATTTTCCATAATCTTGACTCATATAAACATAAGGCGTGAAATCGTCCCATCTATATCCATTCATTGAAACAAATACAGTGCCTTCATCATGAGTGGAGGCGTAGACTTTACTAACCCATAGGTCCTGTGGTAAGTTATCTGATATTCTTGACCAAGATGATCCACCATTTCTGGTAACTTGAATTAAGCCATCATCTGTACCTATATAAATTAAACCAAATTTATTCTGTGATTCAGAAATTGTTGTTATTGTTCCATAAGGGACATTTCCTGGCTTACCTCCCTTTGTCAAATCAGGAGAAATGTTTTGCCAATTATCCCCTCCATTAAATGACCTATGAAGAATATTACTTCCTAAATACAAAATATCTTGATTATGAGAAGATAATAGAATTGGAGTTTGCCAATTAAACCTATAAGGAGATTCTCCTAGTTTATGTCTTGGTTTAATAAAAGTTCGTTTGTTTTTATCAAGATCAAGTCTAAAGTATGATCCAAATTGGTAACCTGTATATACAATATTAGGTTGATTCTTGTCAATTTGAATTTCCATACCATCTCCTCCAAGTATTTCATTCCATGGATAGGATCCTGTCATTTCCCATCTTTTATTTTCTGATGAATTGTGTGGCCCCATCCAAACACCATTATCCTGAAGTCCCCCGTATACATTATAAGGTTTTTGATAATCAACATTAATAGAGTAAAATTGTCCAACTTCAGTTGAATTATTTTTTATCCAATTTTCACCATCATCATAAGTTATATTAACTCCTCCATCATTACCATCTATTAGATGACCTCTTTTATTTGGATTGATCCATAAATCGTGATGATCTGCGTGTACATTTTCTTTACCAATACGATAAAAGGTTTTTCCCCCATCATCTGAAGTTATAATTGGTACTCCATATGTATAAATTTTATTACTATCATTTGGGTCAACGTGAACTTTACCAAAATAGTATCCATAAGTATTATACAAACCATCAAGATGTGTCTTATGAGTCTTATACCAGTTTTTTCCTCCATTATCACTTCTATATATCTCTGCTCCAATAATAGGAGTATCAAACATTACAGAATTAGCATCAACTAGATACTTATATAAGTCTGTTGGGTTAATTTTATTTTTATTAATATCTGATTTTACTGATTTAGCTGTATACTCAGCTGGAAATCTGTTTGTTCTTAGGAATTTGTTAAGGTCTTTACTTTTAATCCTGTTGAATTGTTTGACCGACATACTTTCAAATGATTCTTTAGTTAGCTCATTTGACTGCTTTTTAATTGATGTCTCTTTTCTTAAAAATTGACTGTCATGAACTGCATATATTATATTTTTATCAAATACTGCAATTCCAATTCTTCCAACTCCTTCTCCTCTTGGGAAACCACTTTTGTCTGTTGTTATTAAATCCCAAGTTAACCCTGCATCTAAACTTTTATATATCCCTGATGATACTCCATCTTCATCGAAATTCCATGCTTTTCGATCTTTTTCCCATGATGTAGCATAAATGACATTGAAGTCTCCTGGTGTATGCGACATATCAATAATTCCTGTTCTTTGATTTAAATACAATGTTTTATTCCAAGTTTCGCCTCCATTATCTGATACATATACACCTCTAGTTTCATTATTTGAATATAAGTGGCCTGTTACTCCTACTATTATATGATCCCCATCATTTGGGTTAACAAGTATTTTTCCAATATGGTGACTATCATATAGCCCTACATTTTTCCAATTTGAACCATCTGAGTTAGTTTTTAATATTCCAATACCAGAATAAGAAGATCTTGATGCATTATTTTCACCTGTCCCTACCCATAAGGTTCCATTTTTCCAATCCATTGTTATTTCTCCAATATTTTGGGTAGGCCATTCCTCTGATATTGGATTAAAGCTAGTCCCATTATTTATTGTGTGCCATACACCTCCAGAAGCATAGGCAACATAAAACTCTGTTGGATCATCAGGGTTAACTTCAAGTGCCACAACCCTTCCACTCATTATTGTTGGACCAATATTTTTAAAATTAACATTCTTAACTCTTGAATTTTGAATGAGTTGATTTTTTATTTGATAGGCTTTTATAATTTCTGACTCTTCTGTTGCACTAGGCTGACCAAAAACTAATGAAGAAAATAACAAACAGTTTAGAAGGGTAAAATTTCTCATAATTCTTATTTTGTTCTTAAATTATAAACATTATTATAATTTTCCAGATATTTAAGCTAAATTTTTAATTAAATACTTAATGAGATATAAACCACTTTCATCTAATTTCTACAAAAAAAAATAGAAAGAATTTTATGTCTATGATGAAAGGTGAAAGCCTAGCAGTATTTAACTCAAATGACATATACCCTGTAAGTGCAGATACAGAATTACCTTTTGAACAGCATCGTGATATTTTCTATTTATCAGGGATTGACCAGGAAGAGACCATATTGATACTTTTTCCTAATGCAAAAGAAAAAAAATGGAGAGAAATTCTTTTTATTAGGAAATCTGATGAGCATACCAAAATATGGGAAGGTCAGAAATTGAGCAAGTTACAGGCAAAAAAAATATCAGGAATTGATAATATTCAATGGGTAGAGGACTTTAAAGATATTTTTAACAAAGTGTCAATGGACTCTAATAGATTCTACCTTAATAAAAATGAGCATTATAGAGCAAAAATAGTAGTTGAAACTCGGGAAGATAGATTTATCAAATGGTCTGAAAAAGAATACCCCTCTCACTCAGTTTCTAGAAGTAATCCAATTCTTCAGAGATTAAGATCTATTAAGGATAATGAAGAAATAGAGAGAATACAGCATGCCTGTAATATTACTATGAAAGGATTTGAAAGAGTATTAAAATTTATAAAACCTGGTGTATGGGAATTTGAAATTGAAGCGGAGCTAATCCATGAATTTATAAATAACTCATCTAAAGGATTTGCATATTCTCCTATCATTGCTTCTGGTAATGATAATAATGTCCTTCATTACATTAAAAATAATAAGCAATGTATAAGTGGAGACTTAATTCTGATGGATGTTGCAGCAGAATATGGAAATTACTCTAGCGATATGACAAGGACAGTTCCTGTTTCTGGGGTGTTCTCAAAAAGACAAAAACAAATTTATAATTCAGTGTTAAATGTAAAAAATCATGCTACAAAACTTTTAAAGCCAGGTAACGTATGGAAAGATTTTCATGATCAAGTTGGAGAGATCATGACTAAAGAACTTTTAGACATTGGACTTTTAGATAAAGTTGATATAAAGAATCAAAATAAAGAAAGTCCTGCATACAAAAAATATTTTATGCATGGAACATCTCACCACCTTGGATTGGATACTCATGATTATGGTCTACTCGATGATCCTTTTGAAGCAAATATGGTTTTCACAGTTGAACCAGGAATATACCTACCTGAAGAAGGTTTTGGGATAAGATTAGAAGATGACGTTGTGATTCAGGAAGAGGGAGACCCTATTAATCTTATGAAAGATATTCCTATTGAGGCAGATCATATTGAGGAGTTAATGAATAAATAGATTAGTTTAGAAGCTCCTTCTTTAAAATTTTTATATCCCCAATTAGTTTATCGATGGATTCCAAGTTCGTTCCATCATAAAATCCTCTTATTCTTCTCTGAGTATCGATTAAAACAAAATTTTCAGTGTGAATCATATCAAAAAATCTAGAATCTTCAACATCTTCTGCAACCAAATATGATTTTCTTGCCAGATTATAAATTTGTTTTTTATCTCCAGTAAGAAGATTCCATTTAGTATCAATTATGCCTTTCTCAATAGCATATTCTTTTAGTACTTCTTTAGTATCTATCTCTGGAGTTACAGTATGTGAGAGCAGATAGACTGAATCATCATCTTTATATTGATCCTGAAGTATAATCATATTCTCTTTCATAATTGGGCAGATTGCCTGACAAGTAGTAAAGAAAAAATCAGCAACATATATTTTATCTCTATAATTTTCATTTGTTATCTCTTCGCCATTTTGATTAGTTAGTTTAAAATCTTTAATCTTATGGAACCTTTTAATATGTTGAACTGTACTATCCACTAATTTAAAACTTACCATGTTGGGTTGATAAACTGGCAGCTTTTTTTCTGGCTTTAATACATTATAAAACAAGAATATTGTAGCAATAGAAACTATTGACATTAACAAAATAAGTACTCTATATCTCTTGAACATTATTAATGACAAATATACTTCAAGGAATTAAAAAAATATTAAATTTGCATGTCAAAATTACACCATGGAGGTATTTATAATAAAAGCATTTCAACTTATATTGTCACTGGCTATCCTTGTAGTTCTTCATGAGCTTGGTCATTTTATTCCTGCAAAAATTTTTAAAACTCGAGTAGAGAAATTTTATTTATTCTTTGATGTAAAATTCTCTTTATTTAAGAAAAAAATCGGTGAGACTGTATATGGTATTGGCTGGTTACCATTAGGTGGATATGTTAAAATAGCAGGTATGATTGATGAAAGTTTTGATAAGGAACAAATGAATAAACCTCCTCAACCTTGGGAGTTTAGATCAAAACCTACATGGCAAAGATTAATTATAATGCTTGGAGGTGTTACTGTTAATCTAATAGTTGGGTTTGCATTATATATGATGATTTTATTTGTATGGGGAAAAGATTATGTTCCACAAGAAAATATGCCAAATGGTTTAGACCCGTCACCAGTTGCTATAGAAATTGGTTTTGAACAAGGAGATAAACTGGTTGATGTTGATGGGGAACCTTTGGAAAATGTTTTAGATATAAATAGAAATTTATTACTTAGGCCTGTTGAATATGTAACTGTTTCAAGATCTGATGGAACTACTAATAAGATAAATATTCCAGAAGATTTCGGGGATAAAATGTTTAAAAGTGGACAATATAGTCCATTAAATCCTTTAATAAGTGCAACTGTTGACTCTGTTTCACTAGAGTCTCCTGCTTCTAATGCTGGTCTTAATGCTGGTGATGTAATCATAAAAATGAATACTGATAATATTAATACCTGGCAAGAATTTTCAAATTGGATGGATAATAATAATGATAAAATTATTAATATGACACTCCAAAGAAATGAAGGGATTTATGAAACAACTCTTCAAAGAGATATCAATGGTACGATTGGAGTTTGGAAACTTAATACTGGTATTAAGCCAGTTCACAGAGATCTTACATTAACTGAAAGCATTGCAGAAGGTTTTGATTATGGTTATTGGACACTTTATGATTATGTTTCACAATTTCAATTTGTTTTCACCAAACAAGGAGCTTCTCAGCTTGGAGGATTTGGAACTATTGGAGGTTTATTTCCAGCCCAATGGGATTGGAGAAATTTTTGGTCTACTACAGCTTTGATATCTATTATTCTAGCTTTTATGAACATCCTACCTATACCTGCTCTTGATGGTGGCCATGTTATGTTCCTTTGTTATGAAATGGTTACTGGAAGAAAGCCTAGTGATAAGTTCTTAGAATATGCTCAAGTTATAGGTTTCTTCTTATTGATTGCATTAGTTCTATATGCCAACGGGAATGATTTATTTAGGTGGATAAGTGGGTCTTAATATAAAGGAATAAAAGACAACAATAGGTTTTGATTTATACCTTCTAGTATTTGATATGAGTATTAATTGAATTATATTTGCCGACTATATTCCTCCTTAGCTCAGCTGGTTAGAGCATCTGACTGTTAATCAGAGGGTCCTAGGTTCGAGTCCTAGAGGGGGAGCAAAAATTAAAACTCTTTGAGCTATCAGAGAGTTTTTTTTATTAATTAATCTTAATCTACGCAGCAGCTATCATCTTCACACCTACAGTAATTTAAATTATATATATGTAAAATAGATAGAGAAGTAGCAGCTATATATGTATAAAATTCTGCAATAGATAAAATTTCAAACAATTCAATTAGAATTAAAGTGGAAAGAATAAGCCAATTCAAAAAAAATAAAATCTTTACATATGAGTTAGAAGAATTTTGAACCGAGTAGTATATGGCAATAAAGGAAATTGCTAGAAAAAGAAAATTTAATGATTGCCATAAAAAAAGCATTTCATTACTAATCGATATTAAACTAGCTTGTGATAAGAAAAGGATAGGAGTAGCTATACAATGTATAAGACAAAGTCCGCTAGCTGATGCTCCAACATAATCCGAATGTTTAATAATTAACTTCATAAAAGTATTTGCAAATATATCTTTATTAATCTAAAAGACTACTTATTAATAGGGATTTTCCATTGTTGATTTTTATTATCAACCAATCCATTTAATTCAGAGGTCACGACCTTATCAATTATTAATAGACCTTTATCAGCCATATTTTTAAATGTATCTATTCCTTCATTTTTAAAACCTTTCCTTGTTCTATGGATATTAAATTGATCTGAAAACTCCTTTCCAAAAGCCTCTGTAATTCCTTTCTTTCCAATCATAAAACCTAAAAGCCCACCCCAAGTGGCAGCTGGATTATCAGAGTCCCAGCCAGAAAGCACAGCTATTTTAATTGTTTCTTTAATATCACCTTCACCGTAAAGCAAACTTATTATACTAGCCCCAAAATTTATTCCTGCAGCAAAGCAACCATTACAAGACTCATCCTTTGTTGACCAGAAATAATTATCATCTTGGTTAATTTGATATTTTTCATGTAGTAAGTCTCTAGTTTTTTCCCACTGAGTGTTTTTATGATAATGCTCTAAAACAAAATCATACATTTTAGCTGCATAAGAAGAGTTTGGCAAATTTTCACGAGCTTTAGCTGCCATCCACTGTACTTTCTGTTTTGTAGAATTAAATTTATTAGGATAAGTTGCAAGTGAATGCATAATTACATAAAACTCTGCAATCCAAGCAGCATTTTCTCTAGCAGAAGTTCTGATTGGAAGATATGACATAGATAAAGCTGTTTCTGGATTTCCAGGAGCATATAGACCAAATATTTCAGTTGTTAATTGAGCATCTATCATCTCATAAAAAGGATTATTTTTTGGATCACTAGTATCTGGAGGAACTATGCCCTCTTGCATCAGATCAAAAGCTCTTTGATTTGATACCCATAAATAATTTTCTTCATTTTTATAGATGTGATTCAACCATCCTGCTCTTATCTGTTCTCCATCTAGAAAAAGTGTGTTGTTTTCTATTAATAGTTCTTGATACATATATTCAATATCCGTATCATCATCTGCACCCCAAATACTATCTTTAGCTGCATATATAAAATCTATTGTTTCAGAATAATTATTTGAGCCCCATATATTAGGATGATCTATTCCACCCCAATTTTCGCGCGTGTAAAAACCACCACCTTTTCCATCTACAGGAATTCCAATTTTATCTCCCTCTGTAATCAAACCAGTCCAGTTAGCAATACATTGTCCTAACCAGAATCCTTCTAGTTGATCTCGATATTGATTTTTATCAATTACCATTTCGTTTAATCTAGAACTACAACTAGTATTAATAAGAATAATTGCAGCTATAATAAGTGTATACTTGATATTCATTTTATTCTTGTAAAATATATTGGAGTGCATCTAAAGCCATTGCAGTGTGATCATGAGCAACCCCTGGAACTTCTGGAGTTTTTTCCCAATTAAAAACAGCATTTAGTGATTCAGCTTTTTCCTGAGATGTTGCGAAAAAGTATCTCCCTCTGACTAATCTATTTAACCCCTGCTGTTCATCAACAATATCATTATGACGTAGGGACGATGAGTTTGGATCTGTATCTGCATCTCCTAAATGAACATATAATTTTTTTGAAAAGGCTGATATAAGATTAACATTGCTTAATTGACTTTCTAATAATCCGTAGGGGAAAACTATATCTGATTCAGGCACCGTATACCATCCAGCATTTGAGCATACAGCAATATTTAGCTTACTATCGGGAAGATAAAAAACAAAGCGATGTAAAAATTGAGCTCCAGCAGAATGTCCCCATGCATTATAAGTAGCTTGGTTCCCTTCTATTTCAACTTTTATAAATTCAAATAACTGATCTATAATTGAAAATGTCCAGCTATCTGGAGAATTAAATGTATCTGAACTTGGATTATCCCCATCTTGAAAAATATTTGCTAAGTTGTACATATCTCCCGAGGGGAAATCATCAGAGTTAAACTCTGGGGCAAATACCATAAAATTATTTGCATTGGCCATTTGTATCCAATCGTCCCTATAGTCATCTGCATTTCTTGACCCACCATGAAAAGAAAATAAAATTGGAATATTTGCTAAATCAGATTGAGGGAGATGATAATAAACATTTATACTTTTATCACTTAATACTCCAATTGGTGTAAATGTCAGGACTCCAGTAGAATTAGGTTTAAGAGAGTTATCTTGAATCTCATTAACAACTTCAATGTCTTCTGAAACATTATTTTCTATAACATCAATATCTTCTTTTGAAGAGCAACCAATAATAAATGGAAATAATATTAGTACGGTTGTGACTTTGCTTATGTTCATTAATCTTATATTTAGTATTGATAAATTTATAAAATGTTAAAACAATATTCTATATTGACTGCTAAAATAAATTAGAAAAAAGACTTTGAGTTTCTCTATCCAAATATTTTTAATATATATATAAAGTATAGTAAATGAATTTTAGTACAAAATCACACTGGGAGGATATATATAAGAATAAGATGCCGAATGAAGTTTCTTGGACACAAGAAACACCTCAAACATCAATTGATTTTTTAGTATCATTCAATCTTCCAAAGAAAGCTGCAATTATTGATGTAGGAGCTGGAGAGAGCAAGTTTGTAGATTATCTATTATCAAAAGGTTATGAAAATATAACAGTATTAGATATCTCAAAAAATGCCATTAATAAAGCTAAAAGAAGGATTGGTGTTAGTTCAGAAAAAGTAAAATGGTTAGTTACTGATATTAATGAGTTTATCCCTAATAATAAGTTTGACTTCTGGCACGACAGAGCGGTTTTTCATTTCCTAACAAACAAAGATAGTATTTCAAGATATTCTAAAATGGTTTCTAGTTATGCAAAAAATTTTGTTGTAGGAACATTCTCATCTGAAGGACCAAAAAAATGTAGCGGCCTAGACATTCATCAATATGATGAAATATCTATCACAAAAACTTTTGAAAACTCTAATTTTAAAAAAGTTGAATCTAAAAGAGTGGATCATAAAACCCCATTTGGCACAATTCAAAATTTTATTTTTTGTAGTTTTACAGCCACCTAAAAATTAACCTATGGAATACAATAAATTACCTGGAACAGAAATTGAAGTGAGTAAAATTTGTCTTGGAACTATGACCTGGGGAACGCAGAATACAAAAGAAGAAGCTTTTGAGCAAATGGACTATGCTTTAGCGAATGGAGTAAACTTTTTTGATACCGCAGAGTTATACCCAGTTCCTGCATCTGCCGACACATATGCTACTACTGAAGTATATATTGGCGAATGGCTAGAAACTAGAAAATCTAGAGATAAAATAATATTAGCTAGTAAAATTGCAGGACCTGGAGATTATACTGCGCACATTAGAAAAACTGGATTTAAGGGTGATTCTATAGATAAAGCATTAGATGAAAGTCTTAAAAGACTAAAGACTGATTATATTGATTTATATCAATTACACTGGCCTGAAAGACTGACTAATTATTTTGCAGTTAGAAACTTTAAATATTTTAATGATTCATGGGAAGACAACTTTCAAGAAATACTACATAAATTAAAAAAAGCAGTAGATGCTGGGAAAGTTAGACATGTTGGTCTTTCAAATGAAAATCCATGGGGCATAATGAAATTTTTAGAATATTCTAAAAATGAACTTCCAAAAATGATTACTATTCAGAACCCTTACTCATTATTAAACAGACTTTTTGAAATAGGGTCTGGAGAAATATGTAAAAGAGAGAATGTTGGACTCCTAGCCTATTCTCCTCTTGGATTTGGAGTTCTTACAGGAAAATATAGAAATGGAAATGTTCCAAAAAACAGTAGACTTGATTTATTTCCAACTATGGCTAGATACACAAATGACAATTGCAAAAATGCAACAGAGCTATATCATCAAATTGCTGAAAAGCATAATTTAACATTGACAGAATTAGCATTAGCTTTTGTTAATGATAGACCATTTGTTACAAGTAATATTATTGGGGCAACAAATATGAAGCAACTCAAAGAAAATATAGATAGCATTAATACAAAATTATCTAAAGAGATACTTAGCGAGATTAATCAAGCTCAAGAAAAAATTCCTAATCCTGCTCCATAATTTTTTTACTGAGGATCAGGACCATAATCATTATCTCCAATATCTCCTTTTCTAATAAGAAATATAAGAAGCCAGATACCGCCAACTAATAAGTATATAATATCTAGAAGAAATAAAATCCCAATAATACCCATCGAAGGAGAAAAAATAGAAGGATCTATCTGGTTTGGGTCTATATCATCTCCCATTAAAAGTAAATCAGTACCAAACATTCCGATAAAAACACCTATTAGTATAAAATATAAAATCATAGGAATACCGTATAGGTAGAAATATATCCATCCACTTTTTCCAATATCATGTATTCTTCTTATAGCGACAGCAAGTGTTGGAATTAAAATAGTTAAGCTGTATGCAAAGGATATTACGCCAATCCCAACACTACTGTTAAAGGTACCAAACATTAGATCTAAGCCCAGTGCAGGGAAATAGAAAATGATTTGAAAAAGTATAAACATCCAGTATTCTTGTCTGCTTGCTCTACCATTAAAATCCGCATATTGTTTTAAACATTTTATAAACCACTTCATATTTAATTTTATTTTCGGCCAAGTTAATATCATTTTTTTAATTTTAACTATGGATTATAAAAAACTTATTATTTCAACCAATAAAGTTGAAAAAATAGTTAAAAAGGAATATGGAATTTCAGGTTCTGCATCAAAGCTTCAAGGAGAAATTGATATTAATTATAAAATCTCAACTAAGAATTCTCAAGATTATATATTAAAAATTTCAAGACCTGATTCAACTTCAGATTATCTAGACTTTCAAATTAAAATTTTACAATTCATTAATTCTAAAAAAAAGAGCATACCTATTCCTAAAATAGTTTTAAATAAAAAGAAGGAAAATATAACCGAGATTCAAGATAGTCATGGAAGTACGAGAAAAATAAGACTTTTAAAATGGATCCCTGGAAGACTTTGGAGTTCTGTCTCCCCACAACTAGATAATTTACGCTTTAGTTTAGGAGAAAAAAGTGGAATTATAACCAAGTTACTTAAAGGGTTTGATCATAAAATGGCAAATAGAAAATTTGAATGGGATATTGCCCAATCACTTTGGACAAAAAAACATTTAAATCTTTTTAATAATGATCAAAAAAAAATATTAAAATATTTTCACAAACAGTTTGAATCAAAAGCCGATGAATATCGCCAGCTCAGAAAATCTTTTATTCATAATGATATAAATGACAATAATATTATTGTTTCTGAAGATCTTATTAATCCATGTGTTAGATCAATAGTTGATTTTGGAGATGCAATAAATACTCAAATAATTAATGAAGTTGGGACAGTATGTGCCTATGCAATAATGAATCAAAACGATCCGTTAGATGCTGCATTAAGTGTAGTATCTGGATACCATAGTGTTTATCCCCTAAAAGAGAATGAAATTGATCATTTGTACAATATAATTGGAATGAAGCTTGTTATTTCTGTAACAAAATCTGCAATCAACAAAACTAGAGAACCAGGAAATAGATATCTTTTGATTAGTGAAAAACATGCTTGGAAATTATTAAATAAGTGGTATAGTATTAGTCCTGACTTTGCAACTTTTAGTTTTAGAAAATCCTGTGGTTTTATAGCACATCCGAATTATAATAAGTTTAAAAGATGGTCTTCAAAGCAATCAATCTCAGTATCAAAGTTATTCCCTTCAATAAAAAAAAATGTCCTAGAAAAAATAGATTTAAGTGTTTCAACAAAATTTATTGAGCCAAGTGAGCTAAGTGATCTTGAAGTGTTTCAATATAAAATTGAAAAACTTCAACAAAAATCCCCTGATAAAATTTTAGCTGGTGGTTATTTAGAACCTAGAGCTATATATACAACGGATAAATATGGTAAAAGTGGTAATTCTGGAAATGAAAATAGAACAATACATATTGGCTTAGACTTTTGGCTACCTCCTAAAACTCCAGTCCATGCTATTTTTGATGGTGAGGTAGTCATTGCCACAAATGATGCTGGAGAAAAAGAATATGGAGGTTTGGTTGTTTTAAAACATAAAACTAAAAACTTTAACTTTTTCACACTTTATGGTCATAACTCTGTAAAAAGTGCGACAAAGCATTCGGTTGGAGATAAAATTAAAAAAGGAGATAAAATTTCAGAACTTGGAAATTATCCAGAAAATGGTAACTGGCCTCCTCATCTTCATTTTCAAATAATGTTATCAATGCTGGACTATAAAATTGATTTCCCTGGAGTTATGTACTTTAATCAAATTGAAGTATGGAAAGAAATCTGCCCAGACCCAAACTTATTATTTAAATCTAAAAATGTAAAGTCAAGAAAAGAAATTACTAATACTGAATTAATTAATTTTAGAAATAAGCACCTTGGTAAAAACTTAAAACTTCATTACAATAAACCTATTAGAATTGTAAGAGGAGTAGGTCAATATTTGATGGATAATAATGGAAGACTATATCTCGATACTGTTAATAATGTTGCTCACGTTGGACATGAAATCCCTGATATAGTTATTGCGGGTAAAAAACAGATGGCTCTATTAAATACGAACACAAGATATCTCCATGAAGGAATTAATAATCTAGCTAAAAATTTACTCAAAACACTCCCAAAAAAACTATCAGTATGTTATTTTGTTAATTCAGGAAGTGAAGCAAACGAACTAGCAATAAGAATGATAAAAGAAGCAACAGGTCAAAATGATATTATTGTTTCTCAATGGGGTTATCATGGAAATACAAATGCATGTGTAGATATCTCTTCATATAAATTTGACAGAAAGGGAGGCAAAGGTCCTCCAAAGAATACACATGTAATACCAATCCCAGATTCCTATCGAGGAAAATATAGAGGGCGAAATACTGGTAATTATTATTCTAAAGAGGTAAAAAAATGTATTGATAAGATACACTATAAAAATAGAGGAGTTGGAGGCTTAATTATTGAGCCAATAATTAGCTGTGGAGGTCAAGTCGAATTACCTAAAGGGTTTTTAAAAAGTTCTTATAACTATATTCGCAAGGCAGGAGGAGTATGTGTGTCTGATGAAGTTCAGGTTGGCTTTGGAAGATTAGGAAAAAGTTACTGGGGTTTCGAACTTCATGATGTAATCCCTGATATAATTACTATAGGAAAACCTTTTGGAAATGGACATCCAATAGGGGCAGTAGTATGTAGTGAAGAGATAGCATATAAGTTTGCAAATGGAATGGAGTTTTTTAACACATTTGGGGGGAATCCTGTTTCATGTTCAATTGCAACAGAAGTTTTAAGTTTTATTGAAAGAAATAATCTCCAAAAGAATGCTCTTTTGACTGGCGGGTATTTAAAAAAAGAATTAATAAAACTAGAAAAAAAGTATCCTATAATTGGTCAAGTTAGAGGGGAAGGATTCTTCTTAGGAATTGAATTAACTGATAATGAGCTAAACCCTTTAGAAGAGCATGCAAATTATTTAACTAATAGAATGAAAGAGTTTGGTATTTTTATGAGTACAGATGGACCTAACGATAATGTAATAAAGATAAAACCTCCTATAATTTTCAATAAAGAGGATTGTGATAAGTTGATATTTTACTTAGATAAAATTTTTGATGAAGATTTTATGAAATTTTATTAAATTAATCTTATGAAGAAATTTAACCTAGTATTAATAATAATTTTTTTTAATATTTTCAATATTATGGCTCAGAGATATGAAACACAGGTATACGAATTAGTTGAAAAATTTGATGATGTTGAGATTAGATTCTATCCTGAAGCAGCAAAAATCAAAACAAAATCAGATTATTCTGGTAATAACAACTTTAGAAAGCTATTCAATTATATCGCTGGCAGCAATAGCCGAAGTGAAAAAATTGCAATGACTACTCCTGTTTATATGTCTGAAGACAGACAAATGATGGAGTTTGTTTTACCAAAAAAGTACAATACAGGATCCTTTCCAACGCCAAATAATAATGAAGTAGAGGTTTATATTTCATCTCCATCATATTTTGCAGTTATTACATACGGTGGATTTAGTAATAACAAAAAAGAGAGGCTATATAAAGAGAGGCTAAAAAAAACCCTTCAGCTCAATAACATTAGCTCAATTAAGCCTCCCCTAATTCTTTCCTATGATAGCCCATATAAATTCTTTAATCGACGAAATGAAGTTATTGTTGAAGTAGACTTTAAGTAATTGAATTTCAAACAAATTGGTTAAAATATAGTAACTTTGGACTATCTAAATGAAAACAAAATCTGAAATTGTTGATAATTGGCTAGTTCGCTACACAGGTATAGAACTAGATAGTTTTGGTGAATATATTTTACTTACAAACTTTGATAAATATGTTGAAGTATTTGCAGAAATAATGAAATGTAAAATAAATGGAGCCGATAAGAACATGCCTTCTGCTACATCAAATAATATTACTATAATTAATTTTGGAATGGGAAGTCCAAACGCTGCAACTATTATGGATTTACTTTCAGCAATTAATCCTAAGGCTGTTCTTTTTTTGGGAAAATGTGGAGGTTTGAAAAAGAGAATTGATATTGGTGATTTTATTCTTCCTATTGGAGCAATTAGAGGTGATGGTACTTCAAACGATTACTTCCCTCCAGAGGTTCCAGCAATGCCATCTTTCTCTCTACAAAAAGCAATATCAACTACAATTAGAGAATATAAGATTGATTATTGGACAGGAACTGTATATACAACAAATAGAAGAGTTTGGGAATATGATAAAAGTTTTAAGGACTACATAAAAAAAACTAGAGCTTATGCTATCGATATGGAGACAGCCACTTTATTTACAGTTGGGTTTCATAATAAAATTCCTGTTGGAGCATTTTTACTAGTATCGGATTCTCCAATGATCCCCGAGGGAGTTAAGACACTAGAGAAAGATGAGATTACTTCACAACAATTTGATAAAAAACATATTGAAATTGGTATTGATTCTCTAAATAAGATTCAAAATAACGCTGAGACTGTTAGGCACTTAAAGTATTAAATTTTGCAACAAACAACTAAAAACCAACATTTAGAAATTCCTGGCAACCCATCAACTACAAAGACTAATACAAATAAACTTAATGATAGGTCTAATGGGGTAAAGCTTCGAGTTCTAAGTGAAGAGGATTGGCAGTTTTGGATTGAGAATGGTTATATAGTAATTAAAAATGCTGTTCCTAAAGAACAGGCAAAAAAAACTGCAAATTTTTTATGGGAATTTGAAGAAAAAGATCCCAATAACATTAATACATGGTATGAAGCACCTAGGGCTGAAATGCAAATGAAAGAATTAGCTGGTACAGGAATGGTTGAATGTTATAATAATCAACACCTATGGAATAATAGGATGACCCATAAAGTTTATGATTCATTTGTTGATATTTGGGGGACTGAAAAATTGTGGGTAACTATTGATAGAGCCAATTTAAATTTTCCTATAAGAGATGGATATGAATACAATGCATTTATTCATTGGGACTATGATCCTGATGAATATCCGGTTAACGTGCAGGGGGTTCTTGCCCTAGAAGATCAAACCGATGAAAATATGGGTGGTTTTCAGTGTGTACCAGAATTATATCGTGATTTTCATACATGGAAGCTAACTCAACCTAAAGACAGAGATAAATTTAAGCCAGATATTACAGGATTTAATCCAGTTAAAGTTAAAATGGAAGCAGGGGATCTTTTAATTTTTAACAGTTTACTAGCTCATGGAATTAGATTAAATAAGAGTAATAAAGTCAGGATAGCTCAGTACATTTCAATGATGCCAGCAGAAGAAGACAACACAGAGTTAAGAGATTGGAGAATAAATTCATGGAGAAATAGAATTGCACCTGAAGGGTATGCATTCCCTGGAGATCCCAGGAAGTTTGAAGAGAAAAAATATAAAACTGCACAGTTGAATGAACTTGGGGAAAAGCTATTAGGTTTAAAAAACTGGTAATTAATATTCTAAAGCATTCTTAAAATCCTATCATTTAAATTATCAAATTATTAATATGTTATCAATCAAATTATCAATTTGATAATAATAAAAAAATTACCGTTCTAAAATTTTTTACTACCTCTTAAAAAAAAGAATTTTCCGATTTAAAATTTAATTTAGTCTTTAAATTAAATATTATAATCATGAAAAAAATAGAAGCGGTCATAAGAAAAGCAAAATTTGATGAAGTAATTGAAGCTCTTCATGAAATTGAAGTTAACTTTTTTTGTTATTGGGATGTAACTGGAAGAGGAAATGAAAAAATTGGAAAAGTATATAGAGGAATTTCTTATTCAACAAAAGATATAGAGAGAACTTTATTATCAATCATAGTCTCTGATTCATTTGTTGAAAAATCAATTAAAGCAATAATAGATTCTGGTGCAACTGGAGAAATTGGTGATGGTAAAATCTTCTTGTATAACTGTGAGGAGGCATACAGGATTAGAACTGGAGAGACGGGGCCCAAATCATTTAATTAAAGGCATAATATGGAATTACTTACAACAAATAACATATGGATGATGCTTTGTGCGGCATTGGTCTTCTTTATGCATCTAGGGTTCTCTTTTTTGGAGATTGGGCTTACTAGACAAAAAAATACAATTAATATTCTTTTTAAGAATTTCTTCATTATTACAATGGGATTAATCATGTATTGCCTGATTGGATTTAGTTTAATGTATCCAGGGGATTTTAATATAATAGGTGGTGGATATTTAGGTTTTGCAGGAATTGGATTAGATCTTGCTGTGGCTGCTGACCTGTCCTATAATCAGGGATATACATATTGGACAGATTTTCTTTTCCAAGGAATGTTTGCTGCAACTGCTGGTACTATTATTTCTGGAGCTGTAGCTGAAAGAATAAAAATTAATTCATTTATGTTAATTGTTCTTGTCTATGTTTCAATTGTTTATCCAATAGTTGGTTCATGGCAATGGGGATTAGGTTTTCTTTCAACTTTAACTGATGATATAGGGTTTTATGATTTTGCTGGTTCAACATTAGTCCACTCAGTAGGAGGCTGGGGAGCTTTAGTTATTATATATATTTTAGGAGCTCGAAAAGGAAAATTTGACATTAATGGTAAACCTCAAGCTATACCCGGATCTAATATTCCACTATCAGCTGCAGGAGTACTTATACTTTGGTTAGGCTGGTTTGGATTTAATGGAGGATCAGTCTTATCAGCAGATCCTGCAAATACATCTCTTGTATTAGTTACAACATGTTTAGCTGCGGCAGCAGGTGGTCTTGGTGCAGCCTTTTTTTCAGGCTTATTATATAGAAATCTTGACCTGACAATGTTTATGAATGGTGTGTTAGGAGGCCTAGTTGCAATAACTGCAGGAGCTGATCAAATGTCACCTAATGAAGCAATAATGATTGGTGTAATTGGCGGAATAATTGTTGTGCTGGGAGTATCTCTTTTAGATAAAGCAAAACTTGATGATCCTGTTGGTGCAATTCCTGTCCATTTATTTTCAGGTATATGGGGAACATTAGCAGTTGGCATTTTTGGCGCATCCAAAGGATTAGATCAATTCATAGTGCAATTAGCCAGTGTTGGAATTGTTGGGGTATTTTGTGTGATCAGCACCATTGTGATAACCCTTTTGGTTAAATCAACTGTTGGCTTAAGAGTAACTGAAAGAGAAGAAATGGAAGGGTTAGATATTGCAGAGCATGGAACAGGAGCATATGCTGATTTTGCGATGAAATAAATAATAATAGATATAATCTAATAGCCTTTAAGATGGAACAACCATAAACCATCGATTAGGGAGACAGTAAAATGTCTCCCTTTTTTCATTAAAATATGTTTAGTTTTATATTAACAATTATAATATATTAGATTCTTATATATAGATGAAGAAGATTGTAATAATAGGTAGCGGAATAAATGGATTAGTAGCTTCAAATTATTTAGCTAAAGAAGATTATGATGTTACAGTTATTGATAAAAATTCATATACTGGGGGTGCTTGCATTAAAGACTCTTTAGTTATTGAAGATAAAGGAATTGATTTTGCATATGGACCAACTGTTTTAGGGATGATGCCTGATTTTATTTTTTCCGAAACGGGTCTGGACAAATCAATAGAAACATTTTATCCTAAAACACCAAAACTTGTTTACTTTCCTGATTCAAAAAAAAGTACTAAAATATTTCAAAGTCATAATGAACTTGAAATTGAGCTTGAAAAAGAATGGGGAGAGAAAGGCGATACACTTGGATTTAGAAATGATGAAAATAAGGTTATAGAATTTATTCAATATCTATACAAGAATGCTGTCTCTCCGTCTACTGATATTGCCGAGAATTTTCTAGGAAAAAATCTTACTGATCTTTGGATAAGAGGATCTGCAAAAGATTTGCTTGATCATTACTTTACCTCTGAAAAAACTAAACTTTATATGGGGATGACAGTTATAGAAAGTGGGCCTGCTTCTATTTATCAACCAGGAACAGCTTTTACAATTCCTCTAATGGATTCAGGTTCAGTTTTTGATGGGTACTGGGGGTATGTCAAAAATGGTATTTGGAAAATCAGTGAAAATCTGACTGAGATTAATAAAAGTCTTGGAGTTAATTTTTGCTTAAGTTCTAAAATTGAAAATATAGATACAGCTACAGGGAAAATTTCATATACTTCTAATGGAAGTAAGAATGAGCTCAACTATGATCATCTTTTATTTGCAACTGATCCAAAAGTGCCTGGAAAATTATTAAATAATGAAACGGTTAAAAGCAAGAACGAAAAACGAAATTACCTTGGTTCAAGTGGAAAAGTAACTGCCTTTTTCAAAAATCCTGTTAAATGGGTTGAATCAGATAGTAACCCTGAATATGACACTTCTTTTAGATTCTTTTTTTCAACTAATACACTGGAAGAATTTGAGAATGCAAGTCAGAATGCTGCTAACAAAATAGATGATTACTGTCCCGGTTATATTCAAGTGTATGCAGAGGGAGGTGCACAAAGAAAAATGAATAATAATGAACACCTTGATAAAATTATTCTTTTTACAAAAAATCTATCTTTTGATAAATCAGCTGAGAAACTAAATGATGTTAAAGAAAAAATTATTTCAAGAGTTGTCCCTCATATAAAAAATCCTAATGACCTTGTATTCTCCAAATTCCTTACTCCAAAAGATCTACATGAAACCTTTTATTTTCCAGAGGGAAATATAGATCATATGACTCTAGATGGAAATCAGAATTTTGACAAAAGAACATTTAGTTCAAATTCTAATAGCTTCTATAAGTATTATAATTATGATAATATTTATTATTGTGGCGCTGGGAGCTTCCCCTGTGGAAGTGTAGCAGGAACTCCTGGATATATGTGTGCAAAACAATTAACTAGAAATGAGAAACAATAATGAGATATCTTCTTCTGCCAGATAAGTTTAAAGGTTCTTTAACTTCAGAAGAGGTAATCAATGCATTAAAAAAAGGGATATTAAGTTTTGACTCTAAAGCAGAGTTTCAGTCATATATTATTTCAGATGGAGGTGAAGGATTTTTAGACTCTCTGGAGTCACTAATTGATTTTAAGAGAATAGAGATTAAGAGTAAAGACAGTAGAAATAACCAAATAAATTCATATTATTTAATTGATGAAAAAAGCAACAGGGCTTATATAGAACTTGCAAAATCATCAGGACTTATAAATCTTTCTCAAAATAATAGAAACCCATTATATACATCAACATATGGGACTGGTATTGAGATTAATGATGCATTAGATAGGGGTGTTGAGGAGGTTTTTATTGGAATTGGTGGTAGCAGTACTAATGATCTAGGATTAGGGATATTTGCAGCATTAGGCGTGATCTTTTTAGATAAGAACAATAATGAAATTATGCCGAATGGATCTAATCTTGTTGAAATAGAAAAGCTAATTATATTAGATTCCCTAAGAAATAAAATAAAAAAAGTTAAATGGTTTATTGTAAATGATGTGGAAAATATTCTATTTGGAGAAAATGGTGCAGCTAATACATATGCTGAACAAAAGGGAGCAAATAAGAATGATATAGAAAAACTTGAATCTGGAGGTAATTCTGTACATCAAGTATTATCAGAATTTTTTAAAAAAGATTACTCAAAAATTAAAGGAGCTGGAGCAGCAGGAGGCTGTGGGTATGGTTTGAAACTATTAACAGAAGGAAAATTTATCAATGGGATAGATATTCTTTTTAAAATTATCAATATAAATAAAGTACTAGATGGAGGTGCAAACTATATAATTACAGGTGAAGGCCAAATTGACCATCAAACCCTAAGTGGAAAAGCAGTATATAGTTTAACTAGAAGATTAAAACCTTTTAATATACCAATATTGTTAATTTGTGGGAAAAACCTATTGAAAAAAAATGAATGGGAAAGTTTAGGTGTAGAAAATGTACTGACATTATCAAAAAAAGGGCATAGCGATAAGTATTGTATGGAAAATGCTAAGGAATTAGTAGAAGAACTAATTAATGATTATCTAAAAGCAAAAAATACTTAAATACTATACCATTTTTAAAAATTAATTTAATTAGGATAGAGAAAAAATAATAATAAAAATAGATGAATTATTTACTGTTTATAGGATTAATATGTATAATACTATTTTCTACAATTAAGTTTAAAATAAATCCTTTTTACTCATTATTAATTTCTGCATTAATTGCAGGAATTGGTTTTGGTTTTGATATAACTAAATCAATTAATCTAATATTAGAAGGGTTTACAAGTATTCTAATTGGAATAGGACCTCTTATATTAGCTGGATCAATCTTGGGAATATTTCTTGAAAAAACAGGAACCACAAAAAAAATGGTAAATGTCTTTGTTGAAATGCTTGGAACTAAAAATTCTCCAATTTCATTAAATATGATTGGGTTTATAATTTCTATTCCTGTTTTTTGTGATGCTGCGTTTATATTACTATCATCTGTTATAAAAGAGGTAAGTAAAAAAACAGGGTATAAATTAATAATTCTATCAATCTGTTTGGCAACTGGACTATTCTCAGCGCATGTCTTTGTACCACCAACTCCTGGCCCAATTGCTGCAGCAGAAATAATTGATGCTCCGATTGGATTATTATTAATAGTTGGATTATTTACCGGTATTATTGTTTCAATTATGGGATACCTTTGGACCAGGGTATCTCTAAAAAAATATTACAATATTCCAATTATTAAATCAGAAGAGAAAAGCTTAGATGTTTCAAAAAACAAATTTTTAATATTTACTCCAATTCTTGTTCCAATAGTTTTAATTACAGTATATTCTTTTGTTGAGTCGCCTTATTATGATTTACAGAATACCCTTCTTACAGATCTTATTATAACCTTGGGAAAACCAGAAATTGCAATTTTAATTGGTTCATTTCTAAGTCTATTTTATATACAAAAAAAACAGGTCAATCAACTATATAATTGGATTGGTATAGCAGTTAAGAATTCATTCAATATAATATTAATTACTGGAGCTGGAGGTGCTTTTGGTTTTATCCTTAGATCATCCAATTTTATAGAACTGTTTAACACAAATCAAATAAATGGGGTTGAAGGTATTATAATTGCCTTTATAATGTCAGCAGTTATAAAAACTGTGCAGGGATCTTCTACTGTGTCTATAATTACCACAGCTGCTTTTATAGCTCCATTATTAACCAGTTTTGGAATCACTACAGATATTGGAAAAGTGCTTACTATTATAGCTATTGGATCTGGTGCAATGACAGTATCTCATGTAAATGATAGTTATTTTTGGGTAGTATCTAAATATTCAGATTTAGAATTAAAAAATGCGCTAAGATATTTCACTATTGCTACCCTTATTCAAGGGTTAGTTGGCTTAAGCTTATCTATAACTCTCTACATTTTATTAACTTAGCAAATATGAAAAGATATGTATGTCTGTTTATATTGGTATTTATGACCGCATGTAATGGAAATAAAAAGCAAGTAGTTTTTCTTGGGGATTCAATAACCCAAAGTGGAAGGACCCTAGAATTTGGGTTTATAAATTTATTAGAAGAAAGTGTTGACTCTGAAAGATTTAATTTGATTGGGAAGGGAGTATCAGGAGATAAAGTGTCAGATCTTTTAGTTAGATATGAAAATGATGTGCTAGCTCAAAATCCTGATATTGTTTTTATATATATTGGGATTAATGATGTTTGGCATACATATGATCTAGGGAAAGGGTCAGATATTGACTTTTATGAAAAAGGCTTAAGAAAAATTATTGCTGATATTAAGAGAAGAGGATCAAAAATCGTTTTATGTACCCCCACTGTTATAGGAGAAAGTTTAACATTTGAAGATGAACTAGAATCTAAAAGAGATCGAGAACTAGATGCATTTTCAGGTGTTGTAAGAAACCTTTCATCTGAGTTTAATACTGAATTATTAGACTTAAGAACAATATTCAAAGATTACCTTATTGAGAATAATAAGAATAATAGCTATCAAGATTTTCTAACTAATGATGGAGTTCACCTTAATGAGGCTGGAAATAAATTGGTTGCAGACAATATGTTAAATTATATAAATTAAAATCAGAATATATTCAGTGATTAATTACCTATAATCTTCTAGATTAGTATTATAAGAAAGGTATAAAGGATGTCTAGGAGTTTTATTTTTATTTTTTCCAAAACATTTAGGCTTTAAAACATTTTTTTTTAACCAATCTGGTTCATTAAAAGAGTTCCCCCAACCATAAATAACTTCATTAGATGAGGCTATCATTTTTCTTATTTCTTTTAAATTTTTATTGCAGTAACTTAAATCTTTATCAAGTAAATCTTTTGGATAAGGTGTTATATATGAGAATAGATTCCCAACATAAAAACCTCCATAGCCTAACTGTTTTGTAAAATTGATTAGTCTTCTAATAGTTGGATCATCTTTATCACTATTAGCTAAAGATGGGTTTAGCATAATGTATAAGACTTTAGGCCTTTCAGAATCCCAAGATCTTTCAAGTGTATACCTATGTTTTTGATCATTACTAAATTTGGCGTTTCTATAAATTGTTGATTTATCCAATTAAATAGTGTTAAGGGATTAATTTATTTCTTGATTTTCTTTGCATCCTTAATAATATCTCTTCTAACAGATTCAATATACCTTTCTCTCTTTTTTTGTGAGACAAATGGCACTGACCAAAATTGTTTGGTATTACTCCAATTTCCACCCCAACCAAAAACAAAAGTAAATACACCCAGTACTAGTCTTAATTTAACCGAATTTAAATATATTGTTAAGACTGGAATTGCAGGAGCTCCATGAGTAAGATAACATCTAATTTTTTTCTTTTTAAAAAAAGATCTAGGGTAAGCATATGTTTTAGTTATATTGACAAATTCATAAGCAAAACCAGGTGTAAAAACCTCATCAAAAAAGGTCTCCATCTTTGGAGTAAGTCTGAACCACCAGACTGGTGAGATGAAATATATCCTATCAGCCCACAATGCCATTTCTTTATATGAGTCAATCAAGTCATTCCTATTTCTATGAAACTTATCATCATATAAATCAATATATTTTACTTTTTGGGTTTCAAAATCATTAAATGTTGTTTTGATGGTTTTATAAATTCCATTATGACAAAAAGATTGTTTATCTGGGTGGCCAACTATAACTAAATTATTCAAAATAAATGTAGGTATTTATGCGGCGAAATTACATAAATTTGTTGAATCTAATATTATGAAAGATCTAATTATTATTGGTGCTGGTCCTATAGGATTGTCATGTGGAATTGAAGCTAAAAGGAATAATCTTGATTATCTTATTATAGACAAAGGCATGCTTGTAAACTCAATATTTAACTACCCTACTAACACAACTTTTTTTTCTACCTCAGATAAATTAGAAATTGGTGGAATACCTTTTGTGTCTCATAATGTTAAACCGACAAGGACTGAAGCACTAGAATATTATAGAAGGGTTTCTGAAAGTTGGGAGCTGAATTTAAGCCTATATAATGAAGTGTTAGAAATAAAAAACAATGCTAATCATTTTCTAATTAATACTCAGAGCGGAAAATTTAAATCAAAAAATATTATAATAAGTACAGGATTCTACGATATTCCCTACTTATTAAATGTTCCAGGTGAAAATATGGACAAGGTTTTACATTATTATAATGAATCGCATCCATATTATCAGATGGATATAGCTATTGTTGGAGCTGGTAATTCTGCTGCAGATGTTGCCCTAGATACCTATAGAAAAGGAGCAAAAAGTGTTACTATGATAATTAGGGAAAGTGAGATTGGGGAAAACATAAAATATTGGGTGCGTCCAGATATAATTAATAGAATAGAGAGTAAAGAAATCAAAGCATATTTTAACTCGGAGATTGCCGAGATAAGAGAAAAAAGTATTACTATAAATACTGAAAGTAAAGAAATAGAAATACAAAATGACTTTGTACTTGCCATGACAGGATATCAACCAAACTATAATCTACTAGAAAATCTAAATGTAAAAATCCTTGATGATGAATTTAGAACTCCATCTTATAATGCGAAAACAATGAAGACAAATATAGATGGTGTTTTTTTAGCTGGAGTTATATGTGGTGGTCTGAAAACAAATAAATGGTTTATTGAAAATTCTCGAGATCACTCTGAAAAGATTATTGCAGAAATAATCAAATCATGATTTAATTCTTTAATTCAATCTTGTCGATTCTGATAATTGCATTTAATAAAACATCTGTGGCTTTTTTAATCATATCAAAATTTGTAAACTCTTTAGGAGAATGACTAACACCATCTTTACTTGGAGTGAAAATCATTGCTGTAGGGGCAATCAATGCCATATTTTGAGCATCGTGACCAGCTCCACTTGGCATTGTTCTAGAGCTATATTTGAAACTATTTGAAACTTCCTTTATTATATTAATTAATCTTTGATCCATTAGAGCAGGATCTCCAGTAGCATCAATTGGGCTAAATGAAAAAGATGTCTTAGTCTCTTTTTCAATAAGTCCTGTATTTTCTAGAATCTTATTGTAAATCATTGAAATCTTTTCAGAACTTAAATCCCTTAGTTCTAGACTTAGGTTTACTATTCCTGGTATAACATTTGGGACTCCTGGTTCAGCAGAAATTCTTCCTACAGTTCCTACTTGAGTTCCATCAAATGAATTAACAGTTTCATTAACCATTAAAATAAATTTTGCTGCTGCTATCATTGCATCTTTTCTTTGATTCATTGGAGTTGTTCCAGCATGGTTTGAGTATCCCTCTATTTTTACATTCCACCATTTTAGGCCAACTATACCTTCAACAATACCTATATCAATATTTTTACTGTAAAGATTATTGCCTTGCTCAATATGAATTTCTAAAAAAGCGTGTATATCTCCAGGTTTTCTTTTTTCTTCAAAAATTCTATTAGAGTTCCCACCTAGCCTATTAACACCTTCTCTATTTGTATAACCAGAAACAGTGACAACCTCTAGAGTTTCATTATTTATTTTACCCGCTAAAGCCCTACTTCCAAATACGCCTCCCTCTTCATTTGAAAAAATTATTAACTCTAATGGATGAGAAAAATTAATCTTTTTATAATGTGCTGTCTGCAAAACCTCAATAGCTGAAATGACACCCACAGGGCCATCATAATGACCTCCATTTGGAACTGCATCAATATGAGAACCAAATGAAATAGGATTTAGGCTACTATTATTTGGATTATAAATTGCAATTAAATTACCTGCAAAGTCTGTATAAACCTCTGCATTAATTTGTTCTAATTTTTTTGAAATGTATTGTCTTGCTTGAATATCAAAATCACTATAGGCAACCCTATCGTTACCTTCATTTTCATTTACACCAAATTTTTTTAAGTTTTCAAATAAATCAATAATCCTACTTTTATCAACTTCAAAATTCTGGCCTAATAGGACATTTAAAGTGATAACAAAAACAAATAGAGTTTTTTTCATAATTTAAGAATTCATTGCTTTTGACAATAACAAGTGAAAATGGTGAACACCTTTTTCCATAGTAGGCGAGAATCTTCCTGTAGAATAGTATCTCGAGTTAAGACCTTTATGAACACCCTCAACAACAAATTCATCTTCTTTTTCAACTTTATCTAGACCAGATCCAGCCCCACTATCAAGTTTTGTCTCATCGATAACATAACTTAAAAATTTAACCTTTGTTTGATTTCTGTCAAGAGGCTTGACTATATTTATAGAGAGGCCCCAAGGATAAAAATTTAACATAAGGTTTGGATAAATCCAATAATAATAGGCTGCTATATTTTTACCATAATCTTGGTGTCCTTTAGGTAGATCAAAAACATTATCTCCATCTTTTGCATACCCTATTTGAAGGACGAAATAATCGTCAATTTCAGTTTCATAATCTCCGTAATCTAGAACACTATTAAGATCATCGTGGACAAAAGGAATATGGAAGCCCTCTAAATAATTATCACAATATATCGCCCAATGTGCTTCTACCATATAATCCTTAGATAAATCCTTTCGATAATCTAAATGATCTAGATTAAGAAATGAAATCCTATCATATATTCTAGAAAAAACATTATCAATTTTAAAATTAGGCTCAAGGCCAACAAAAATAAAAGGTCCTAGATTTTTTAATTTGAACTCTTTAAGGCTTTCACACTCCCTTGGGAAGTCGATTGCTTTTTTAAATTCTGGCATTGATTTAAAATTACCATCTAAGTCAAATTTTCTTCCATGATATAAACATTTTAAATCTTTCACCTGACCTTTATTATGGATTATAATATTTGCTCTATGAGTACACACATTAGATAAACATTTTAAATTTTCATCTTGATCTTTAACTAGAAGCAGAGGTTCTTCTATAAAGCCATCCATAAATTCAAAAGGATAGGTATTTGTATTGATTGGTAAAATTGATTTATGTCCTACAAATTGCCATGAATTAGCAAATACTTTTTCTTTAACGTCTTCAAATTGCTGATCATTTTTATAAAAACTTGATGGCAGAGTATCAGCTTTCTTTATATCAGGATTAACAAAAAATTTATCTAATTTTTTCATATTTGCTTAATAAATATAAATATAGATATTAGATTTACATAAATAAATATTAATATATATATGGATAGAAGAGATTTTTTGCAAAATACCTGCCCCACAATAACATTTGCTTTTTTTGGACTTTCATATATTCAAGCATGTTCAAAAGGTAATGATTCTGTGAATAATCAGTCAACTGTAGTAAACAATAGCGATGGAAATGCATCTAATGGAGTAAGTGTTAATGGCAATATTATTACTATTGACCTTTCTAATGCTACATTTAGTGGATTAAGTAGTCCTGGTAATTATATAAATTTAACAGCTAATCAGATATTGATATTAAAGATTAGCGATAATGAGTATAGAGCATTTGATAATTGCTGCCCACATAGTGGAGTTAGAAATAAATGGTCGTACGGAGATAGCAAGTTCACTTGTGGAGAACATGGAAATTCTTTTTCTACCGATGGTAGTGATGTAAAAGCATGTGGATCAGGTGCTACAAGTGGCGGTCTAAAAAGATATACAGCATCTTTAACTGGAGAGGTACTAACAATAACTACATAGCAATTGAAAAAAAGATTTTTCTTTTTGTTTATAATATTTTTTTCCGTCAATTTGGTTTTATATTCTCAGTCAAATGATTTTCTCAATGAATTTGAATCATTAATTGATAATGAGAAAGTTCAGCTTATACCAGATAAAATGATTTTTTCTCAAAAACTTATTTGGGGAGAAAGAGGGCTTTTAAGAAAAACTGGGATCTCAAAATTAAGTATTGAAAACAGGGAAAAAGAATTAATTCTTAGAGAGAAGATGCTAAAAGCACACCAAATAATCGGATATGTTACTTTCGCTGCAATGATTGCTCAAGGGATAATTGGCGGAAAACTTTATAATGGTGAAAATGATTTGTATGATACACATAAAGATCTGGGGAACTTTGTAACTGCTAGTTATTTTGTAGGCGCTTCCTTATCTCTTCTAGCTCCACCCCCACTTGTTTCAAAAGAAATAAAAGGATTAAATAATATTAGAGCTCATAAAATTTTAGCAAATCTCCACCTCCCAGCAATGATTGCAACAAATATATACTCAGATAGAGATAGAGATATTCATAAAGCATCTGCATATACTGCATTTGCTAGTTATACTTTAGCAATAATTGCTATTACATTTAATTTTTAATGAAAAAGACTTTATTATTTACACTACTAATTTCAGTTAATCTTTGTTCACAAGAGTTTTGGGAAATAGATTCGAATAGTTCTTTTATAAAATATTCAGGCAATCACTTTCTTCACAATTGGGATGCTCAAAACGATGAAATTTCTGGTTTGTTAAATATAGAGAATAGAACAATTGATAATGTAGGTGTTATTGCAAAAGTTAAAGATTTTAATAGTGGTAACTCAAGCCTAGACAGTAATGCTATGAGAGTAGTTGAGGCATTGAAATATCCAAATGTGATTTTTAGATCAAGTTTAATAGAACAAAATGATGATAGGGTTTATTTAGAAGGTGTTCTTGAATTTCATGGTATAAAACAAAATTTAAAAGTAGAAGGTAAAATAGAAAGTTTAGAAGATCAGATAAAAATAAATATGGATTTTATAATAAAACTTTCTGATTTTGAGATAAAAAGGCCATCCCTTCTTCTTCGTAAAGTTGAAGATGAAATACTAGTAGAGATAAACTTGAATTTTTATCCAGCCTAGTGATTATGAAAATTAATCAATTACATTTCTAATTTTCAACCACTCTTCAACAACTTTTGGCCATGATTCGATTGAGCCTCTCCCTATTCCAAGGCCATAACCGTGTCCTCCATCTTCCCAAATGTGCAGTGCTGCAGGTATGTTATACTTACGTAATGCTGAATAATAACTTAGGCTATTTTCAGGGGGAGTCCCCTCATCGTTATTAGAGTGAATAAGGATAGTTGGAGGAGTTTGATCATTTACATTAAGATCATTTGAGTATTTATTGATTATCTCTGGATTAGGATTTTTCCCAAATAAGCTATTAAATGTCCAAGTCTTAGAATTTATATTCATTTTAATCACTGGATAAACAAGAACCGCAAAGTTTGGTTTATTTATATTTAATTCGCCTTTTGTTGAAATAGTTGATGCTAGATGACCCCCTGCCGAAAAACCAATTACTCCAATATTTTTAATATCGATTTTCCATTTAGATGAATTCCCCCTAATTAATTCAATAGCTCGAAGTGCATCATTAGTTGCAACTACTTGTTTACAAGACCCAGAATAATTATCAGGGAGCCTGTGTTTTAACATAAAGGCGTCAATTCCTAACCCATTTAACCATTTAGCAATGGAGATTCCCTCATTGGTTATGCTTAGAAAAGTATAACCACCTCCTGGTATCACTAAAACAGCAGGTTTATTATCTTCATTATTTTCAGAAGGATAATACCACATTTCAGGAGTTTTAATTTCGTATATATAAGTACTTCCTCCTTTTTCAACAATACTATCTTTTTTTTCAATATCACAATCTAGAGGAGTCGTGTATAAAGGAATTATTTGTTGAGCAAAGATTAAGTTATAACTGAAAAAGAAAAGGAAATAAGTTTTTCTCATTTATACAATTTATGAAATATATATTATATTTATCGAATAACTAAAAATCAATTTATAATGAAAAAAATTATATCAATATTATTTCTGGGTTTCGCAATAATTGGTTGTGAGACTCCATCTTCTCAAGATTCAGATTTTCCAACATTTATTGATTCTGAGGAACTTGAGGGGTTAGCAAATACTATCCAAGATGCATTAAATTCTGGAGATGTAGAAACTGCTTTAACTTATTATGCTGATGAGGCAAGTTGGCTTTTTCCTAATGGGGTAGAAGTTGAAGGAAAAGAAGCGATTGGAGAAATGCTAACAACAACATCTTCAATGTGGGATATTTCTTCTTCAGATGACACAAACTATCTTGCATTTGAAGGTTCAGATGAAAATGAAGAAGGTGAAGAAGTTAGGTTTAGAGTTCTAATGAGTTGGGGGCCAACAACTTTTACTAATGACGATACCACTATAACTATTCCTTACCATAGTGTGCAAGTATTTTTTGGAGAAGATAATAAGCTAGGTTGGCAATCAGGGTTTTACGATAGAACCAAATTTGTTGAATATTATGATGAAGATATTATAAAATAACTCAACTAATTTTTTAGAATAAAAAACCCTACTTAATCGTAGGGTTTTTTTATATTTGGCTCTTAACCAATAATTTAGATATGAAAAATTTTATTATAATTATGATATTGAGTCTTGCAATGATTGGTTGCCAGGCTCCAACTGCTGACCCTAATGGCAGGACTTTAATTGATCCTACAGATTTAATTGCAGTTTCTGATGCATTTAATGATGCTTTAAATTCTGCAGATATTGAGACAGCTTCTTCTATGTTAAGTGAAGATGCTTCCTGGGCTTTCCCAAATGGTGTAACCGTTGAAGGAAGAGAAGCAGTTTCTGAACTTCTCGCAGGAGTATCCCAAATTTGGACTACTATTGACCAAAATAGTGGAGATACAGTACACCTAGGTGTAACTGGAAGTAACGAGAATGGTGACTGGAAGGTACTACTTAGCTGGGGAGATGCAACATATGCAAATGAAGCTACATCTATTAGTATACCATATCACCAAGTAACATGGTTTACTGAAGATAATCTAATCGCAGGAATTTCTGGACTTTATGATAGAACAGAACTAGTTGCAAGCTATGACGAGGATCCTATAAAGTAAGTTCATTTACTTTTATTATTTAAAAACCCTGCATTTTGTGGGGTTTTTTTATATTTGGTAAGTAACCAAAAAATTTAATATGAAAAAATTAATATTACTGACATTAGCACTAATTGTTGCTTCTTGTCAATCTTCTAATACAGTTAGTGAAGAAGATTCACAAACTTTTGAAAAAAATGTACAAACCTTAAAAGACACTTGGATTCAAGGTTATGAACAAGAAAATTTTGACCAAGCAATTTCTTTTATGGCTGACTCAATTCAATGGCATGCACCCGCTGGAGGCAGTATAGGGATTGAATCACTTAAAGAGAGTGTAAAATATTGGCTGGACAATTTTGAAGATATTTCATTCACTGAAGGAGAAGGTTTGCCAGGAACCGATACTGGATTTTGGGGAGGAAATACATATCCCGCTTCTGAAGCAATGGCTGGACCTAATAACGTTAGAATGTACGGTACTTGGAGAATGACAAATTCTACAACCGGAAAATCAGCATCAGTTAAAAGCTATGTTGTATTGAGTTTTAATGATGATGGCAAAGTTCACTCAGTTACTGAATATGGGTATTATGGGAATGTTGGAGAGACATTTGAATAATTATTATTTAGACTTATTCTATAATAAAATAAAATTATTAACAATGTAATTATAAATCAAAAAATCTTAATAGATTTATATGTTAGCTTAAATGCAAACGTAAATTGGTTTATGGTTAATAGAAAAACCCTCAGAATTACTTCTGAGGGTTTTTTGTATGTAAAGTCGAAGTTTAATCGACTCTTTTAGACTATTAACCAATTAATTTAGACTAAAAACAAATACATTGGTGAATGTATGCATTAAATGTCTAGTATCTAATAATTGGCTGAATTAGTTATTTACAAGATTTCAACAATTACTCCTGATCAATAATATCCATTTTATATTGCCAGATTCCCATTATTTGACCTTGTACTATATAATACATTTCATGTTGTTCATGAGAAACACCAGTCTCTGGATATGTAATTGTAAAATTTGCATGTACAAGCTCTCCTCCCATATCAGGCGCTAAATCAACTGAGAAAGCATTGTTATAAGTCCATGTAACTTCTGGACCAGAAGTATTAGATTCAACAAATTCATCAAATGAATTTAACTGAGTACCATCTGGTTTATTGTATTGAAAAGTGTCTGAGAAGTAAGGTCTCATAGCCTCCCAATCTCCAGCAGCCCATAATTTATCAAGATCAGTTACAATGTCTACTGTTTCTTGAGTTCCTAGGTGAAATTGAAGTTGAGAAAGATCAGTTCCATTAGGCCCTTCTCCTGTAGCAAATCCAACTGCTCGCTCTGGAGAATTACATCCTCCTAATAATAGAGCAATAGTCAACATAAATAGTTTTATCAAATTTTTCATTTTAAATCGATTTTAGATTAATTACAAAGATAAGTAAACGATTTATTAACATTTTTAATATGTGTATCATTTTCATTATGTATCATTTTAAAATTATTTATTTCTTTTTTATTTTTCAATAATTTAATCTAATTACAAACTTTTAACATATATAACATTATTATTAGTAATTTAGATATAATAATATATATTTATATTATGTATTAATAATACATATAAATAATACAGTTAAAATGAACAAAATTTACCTATTACTTACATTGAGTATGTTATTCGCCTGTATGAATACTCAAAATCAAATAAAAGATAATATAGAAATTGAACACTTTACCTCAGATGAATCAGAAAAACTCGGATTTCCATTTTCTGATGCTACTATCGTAGACAATATTATATATGTATCAGGACAAGTTGGAAATCGTCCTGGTACAACTGAATTAATTTCGGGTGGAATTGGACCTGAAACAACTCAGGCCTTAAATAACATTAAAACAATAATAAATCAACTGGGAAGTTCCTCTGAAAATATTTTTAAATGTCTTTGCATGCTATCTGATATTAATGATTATTCAGAAATGAATCAAGCATATCGTATGTTTTTTGATGAGGTTAAAAAACCTTCTAGAAGCACATTTGCAGGCAGCGGATTAGCGCTTGGAGCAAAGATTGAGATAGAATGCTGGGCTGTAAAGAAGTAACTATTTTCTAGGAACTCTAACTTTTAATTCAGAGATAAGTTCTAATAGTAACTCGTCTGCTTTATCATCAGCAGCAGATCTTTTTTTGGGATCAAATTTATTATAAACGGTTTTAAAGTGAGTTGCAGTTTTCTTATTAATTCTTTTAAGAAGGAATGCTTCTTCTACTCTTCTTAAAAAAATACTTTTTGAATTAATTGTCATACTGGTTTATAATTTCTTAAAATTATAAAAAATTAGATAGTATGCAACTTATAAACAAAAAAAATAATGCTATAAGCCAAACAAATACTGGAACTTCAGAAATATCTGTGATTTATTTACAACGTAGTGAGGAGAATTATAATCTGGGAACTCTTGGATAGCATTCTGATTTCCACCTATATAGAATATTGTATCTGGGTTTGGTGTCCATGAAACAAGTGGTTGAAAGAAAAACTTTTCTGAAAAGTCATTATATTCAGAAATAAATCTAAGGTTTAAATCATTTGAAAACTGATACCTTAAATCAAGTCTCGCAATATAGCCTTTAAAGTAAAAATCACCACCACCTAACTCTCTGATTGATGAATAACTTATTGAAGGTTTTATTCTAAAATTGTTATTTACTGCTACCTCTAAAGAGAAATTAACATTTTCTCTATCCCCAAGAGCTAAATCCCTATAAGAAATATCTGGGCCCCATGTATAGAATAATGATAAATTAAGAAAACTGAAAGGTCGAGTAGACATTCTAATCCAATGATTTACAAAATCCTCAAACTTTGCGTCTAAATGCGTTTTTACAAAGTTATACTCATAATTATAAAGTATATCTGTATTTAATATTGTTAATAATTGAATATAATATTGAAAACCGGATCTAGCTATTTCATTGTTCTGATTATAGGTAAAATCTTGCCTCAAACTAATCCTATAGTTTTTTAATAAATCGGTATTTGGAAATTGGTGATAGCTATGCCAAAAAGAATATTTTTTAAAATCATTTCCAGTAATAAAGCCATTGTCTGATCTGAATCCTTGTGAGATATCAGTGTACTGAATAAATGTTCTCCAGGTTTCTGTTTCTCTTCTAATCTCAGCATAAAGTGCGCTTCCATTGATTTTCTCTCCATCCAACTTGACTGTATAGTCACCAAATTTTTTATCTGAGTCAATCCAATCTGCTATTGGTTCTTTATTTGAATTCATAAAGTATTCTAACTCAAACTTCCATACATCGGAAAACTTGAAAAGGGCATCTACTCCAAACAAATTACCATAAGCCCCGTCCTCATAAGATCTATTTGAACTTAAAATACCTATCTGAGCATTGGTGTTTATAAAATTCTGGTATCGAACTATGTTACTAAAACTTTTTCCTCCAACTCCTGAAAAAGACTCATATTGGGTGGGTACTAGATACGGAGACTCCTCATCAAAAGCAGTTAAGAAATACAGTCTAGATTTTTTCCCTTGATTTAGGATTTTCCCAGCAAAGGATGGATTATTTATAGATCTGGAATAGAAAACATCTAGAGAATAGTCCATAGCATCAATCCCTCTATTAAAGAACGGTCTTTTCTCAGGATAATTTATTGCAGTTGGTGAATTTATATCAATTTTTGTTGCATCTGATTCAACCTGAGAAAAATCAGGATTTATTGTTGCTTCTAAAGACAGATTCTTATTTAACTCTATATTAGCACCTATCCCATATTCTACATTTGGAGTTTCATAATTTATACGGTCATAGAATTTAGTCCTTTCTCCAGATACGTTGGAGCTTAAATATGGTAACAAGTCAAATCTCTTATCTATTTTGATATCATTCATTACAATTGTATGGTCAATCTGACAAAGCTTACATGTGTTATCCCTATCTTGCATACTACTATATGCCCTAACTCTTGAACCCTGATTATTAATATCCCTATAATAGGTGCTCAAGTTAATTTTCCATCTTTGATCTTTTCCATTAGGAAAAGGAATTTCTGAAAATGGTATTATAAACTCAACCTCATATCCAAAATCAGTATATCTACCTAAAGATTTAAAATCAAAATTAGAGTCAAGAGACCAACCAGAATTCTGTCCTGAATATGCAGTTGCTTCAACCCTAACCCCATCAGCTTGACTTCCATATAAATTAGAAGTTAAACCAATATTATTTCTTGCATCACCATATGTGTCAAAATGAATATTTGCAAAGTCATCTTCAAATAAAGATCTATTATCTCTTGGATGAATTGATGCAATAACCTCATCTCTATAAGCCTTAAAGCCAACATATAAAAAAGTATCTGTATATATTAAATAACCTGTTGTCTTGTATTCAGGGGTTATGTTATAACCAGGCTCATGCTCATAAAGAATTTCCAATTCTACTGAATTTTCTAGCTCTTGCTCAGAAAGAATTCCATCTAAAACAAATTTCGATTCTTCAGCTTTATTAAGATTTAATATATTTTCTTGAGAAAACGAGTAAGAACACAGTAGGATAAAAAGAAGGGACTTAATATTCATGATAAAGTATTGTTGTCTAATTTAATTAAAAAAAGATTACTTCTTTGAAAAGAATGCTTTTACTTGAGATGAAAATCTTATCCACAAAGCAAATGCTACTCCAAAAACCCCAGTAGGCCAATAAATTACAAACAGTAATTTATAAAAGTCTTTTGAGTCTGACTCCCTTAATTTTTTCTTAAGTTCTTTATAACTAAGTTTTTTCATTTATAGCATTTAAGACTAAATCTAATCTCACAAATTTAAAATGATGAAGTAACTGGTCCATTTTAGATACCAAAGATATTAAAATGTAAAAACTAAGATATTAAAATATAAAAACTATAGATCAATACTAACACCTATATTCCAATTATAGCTATAGTATTCTAATTGCATTGTTCTGCTTTGAACACCTTGGTAATATCTTAAAGGTTGATTAGTCAAATTTGTTATCTCAGCAAAAATTTTAATAGATGGGGATAAAGAATAGTTCGCATTAAGATCAATAAACAGTTGGTCATCATAGTACCTATCTTCCCATTTTTCATCTCCTAGTTTATCAGCAGACGCATCAGAAAAATTTAACGAGGCTCTTACAAATAATTTATCGTCTTCATATGCAAGTGATCCATTAAACATATTACTAACTGCTCCAATTAAAGGAGCATTGGGTCTACCTTCAATTCCATCAGTTTCAGAATCAGTAAAAGTATAATTTGAGTAAAATGTTAATTTATCAGCTAGTTTGGATTGGAATGTAAGCTCTAAACCTGTAACAGATGCATTTTTACCATTCCTAACTTGCTCATAATCAAAACCTGTTAGTCCATTCCATGTATAGTTAGAATCAGTAAATCTATATAGCCAGTTGTCAATATTTTTATGAAATACTCCTGCAGAAATTAAACCAACTGAACCAATATAGTATTCAGCCATTAAATCTAAATTATTGGAAACCGTTGCTTCAAGATTTGGATTTCCAACTGAAACTTCTCTATCTTCTGAGTCTACTTTCTCGTATGGTGTTAGTTCATAATATCCAGGTCTGGCAAGAGAACTAGTGAATGCTCCGTTTATAACAAGGTTCTCTGAGATTTTAGTTTGAAGTGTTATATTGGGAAGAATATTGACAAAATCATTTGAACCTGACTTTGTTTCTTTCTGTTCTGTTTCTTCATCAAAACTATTTCCAGTATAGCTAATATCAGTTGCTTCCAATCTTGCTCCGAATAGTAAAGTTGTTTTATCTGATAATGGGTTGACTGACATTACATAGGCAGAGTTTATAGTTTCTTCTGCAATATAATTAGCTGCAACGTATTCTTTAGGAACAGCCTCTGAGTTTCCAGGAGTCATGTTTAGGCTTGCTAGATACTGAACTGTTGGCATCAAACCAACATTATATTCAGACCCTGGAATAAAGTTAGGGGGCTGTGCATTTCCAAAAGGAACATCAGATAATAATTCAACCCCTAGCTGATCTTCAATATCATATTCATAATAGTCATTTATTCTTTCTTTATTTTTAGTTTGAGATTTCGCCCCAAACTTTAATTTCTTTTTGTTGCTTTCTCCATAGGGAAGGCTAAAGTCAATTTTAAAAGTCAAATTATCCTCCTCTGTAAATTTATTTTCAAAGTATGCTTCTTTGATTTTTGCTTTAGACGGGTCGTTCCACCCTGATCCAAATATTGGTTTCGGTAGTTTCCTTTTTGTTAAATCAAAAGTTAAGTCAACACCCTTTTGATCAAATCTAATATACCTCTCATCAGGTCTTTCTTCAGATGCTTTAGAGTATGAGGCTTTCCAATCAACCCCTAATTTTCCAAAAAAATGCTCCCCTCCAAAAGAATATTGTGATGACTGTTGTGCTTCAAGTCTAGTGTTTTTATTCCTATCGTTATCAATACCTCCTTTAGATAATTTTCTAACTCTATATGTGTTTTCTCCTTTATCCCCAGGGTCATCAGCCCTTAGTCTCCATCTATTTTCCCAATCATCTCTTTCATTATATAATGACTTGAAGTATATATAATGTTGAGGATTAAATTCATAATCTAGATTCAGTGATAAACTCTTTCTCAACCTCTCTACATCATAAATCCTTATATCCATTTCATTTATCTCATACTGATCCCCCTCCTCATTCCATTCAAACTCTATATTATCAAAACCATAATCTTTTCTATTATAAGAACCACTAACAGTATATGAAAATTTGCCAAGATTATTTGCTAGAACAACTCCTAGCTGCTCATTCATTGCATCTTCTCGTATTGGACTAGATCCTTTTGATAGGTTAGCAGAGAAACGGAATTCCTGTGGTCTAGATCTAGTAACTAGATTAACACTTCCCCCAATAGCATCAGCGTCCATATCTGGGGTTAGGGTCTTATTTACTTCTATTGCTTGAATCATATCTGAAGGAATTAAATCAAGTTGTACAATTCTATTGCCACCCTCAGCAGATGGTATTCTCTCTCCATTAAGGGTAACAGAATTAAACTCTGCTCCAAACCCTCTCATATTAATTGTCCTAGCCTCACCTCCATCTCCTTGCATAGCTATACCTGGAATTCTTTTTAGAGCATCCCCTATATTTGCATCTGGAAATTTTCCAACCTGATCAGATGAGACAACATTTGTAACATTAAGATCATTCCTTTGCTTATTTAATGCTTTAACTGTTCCTCCTTGAAAACCAGAAACAATTACTTCAGATAATTCTGTGACATTTGGAGCTAGGATAAACAAAATAGATTCATCAGTATTATCTACAATTCTTGTTTGCGATTCAAATCCAATATATGAAACTGTTATTGACTCCCCCTGACCTATATATATATTAAAAAACCCATCAAAATCAGTAATGGTTACCTCATCACTTGATCCAGTTGTTATAGTGGCACCTGGTAAGGGAAAATTATTTGCGTCTATGATTCGGCCTGAAATATAAGTTTGGGAATAAGTAAAAGTAGAGAATAAGAGGGAACATAAAAGTAATTTTTTCATAGGTTAAGTTTAAAATATGCAACGAAAATACTATTGGACTGTTACATAATTTTAAACTTAATGTTAAGAAATAATTAAACTCTTAAGAGCTAATTTGGGATAGTTCAGTTACTGCATTAACTAGAGAGTCTAGTTCTTCAGTTGTAGTAAATATATTGGGGCTAATCCTACATCCATGTACATTTGCTCCATCAATAGCGACAGTAAATATTTTATATTTGTCAAACAAAAGTTGAGCCATTTTACCTGGCTTAATATTTTTTAATCCCACATTCCCTATTCCGCAACTTCTTTGAATATCCTCAGGAGTATTCACTAAAACATTTTTCTTTCCTCTTAGTTTATCTGACCAATATCTTTGTAAGAATCTGAGTCTTTCTTCCTTCTTTTTTACACCAATCCAATTGATGTAATCAATTGCGTTGGAGATTGCTATGTCGGTATGCACAGGATGGGTCCCTGTATGATTTAGCCTTTTAATATCATTTAAATTTTGTGAACCACTTGCAAAAAATGGCCAAATCTTACTAATATTTTTTTTGTTCACATATAATAACCCTGCTCCTAATGGAGTAGAAAGCCACTTATGTAAACTGGATGCATAATAGTCACAATTTAAGTCATCAATAGAGACATCAAATTGACCTACACAATGAGCTCCATCTACCAATACATCAACTCCATAACTGTGAGCCATATCACAGATTTTTCTAATTGGAAGAATTTGACCTGTGATATTAATCTGGTGGCATACCATAATAAGTTTGGTCTTACTTGTTATCTGATTCTCATATAGCGACACAATTTCCTCATCACTCTTAGGATGATTTGGAACGGAAATAACTTTATTAATTATTCCTTCTCTTTTTGCTACCAGCTTAAACTGATTTATCATTGCACCATAATCTTGTTCTGCATAAATTGCTTCATCTCCATTTTCCCATGGAAATCCTGAAATTATTAAGTCTAAAGATTCTGTAGCATTTCTTGTGATTACAAGTTCCTCTGGATTTGTATTAACAAACTCGGCAAGTTGAGCTGCTACCTTATCCTTATTAGGGAATTGATATTCTCGCATATAATAAGCTCCTTCATAATTCACATACCTAACATGTTCTATAAAATGTTCTAAGGTTGGCTGAGGAAGAATACAATAGTATCCACTTTCAAGATTTATATATTCATCCTTTAGTTTGTAGTGAGATCGGACAACCTTCCATAACTCCTCATCATCTGGAATTTTCGGCAAGAAATTAGATAAAGACATAAACTCCTTAGCGCCTGAGCTTGTCAAAAAAGGTGATATAGATAATCCTCCTAAAGCTTTTATAAAATTTCTTTTATCCAAAATATTATACTTTTATATGAATTTAGTAATTATATGAATAACCTATGCAAATATTTACTTTTTAGCATTTTTGCATTTACTGGGTGCTCGCAAAATGATTCAGATGAAATATGCAAAGGCCCCTCAATGGAAATGCCTTGTACAAAAGAGTATAGACCTGTTTGCGGATGCGATGGAGTAACATATTCTAATGATTGTGTTGCCAAATCTGAAGGTATAATTAATTGGACTGAGGGGGTCTGTAGTAACTAAATTTATTTACATTTGTTTTAATAAAAAACCATTCTTACCAATTTAAAATAAAGATTTTAAGGCTATGGATTTGTCAAAATACACAGATGGATTTTTTGAGGTTAATAGTACTAATGGATTCTTACCAAAGCATGAACCATTAAGAGTCTTGCCTGACAGGTATATTGGTCTTCAAAAAGTTATTGATGATATGCCTATAAAAAAAGAGGATGGTTCTGATGGTTTACTATCAATAGAAGGTGCTATTGAAAAAAGCGTTAAAGATCTACCAAATTATAAAGAACTTGTCGACAAGGAAGACGATCCATTTATGCTTTCAGCATTATACAGAGCGTATGCCTTTCTTGCAAGTGCCTTCACTTTAGCTCCTGCACACTTTGGATATTTAAAAACTGGAAAGTATGGAAAAGCACATAATTATATTCCAGAACAAATTGCTCAACCTTTAGTTTCTGTTAGTGATAAATTGAATGTCTATCCATGGCTAGATTATCACTACTCTTATTCTCTTGGTAATTATTTCAAGTTTGATAAAAACAAAGGTTTTGAATGGGAAAATCTTGGGCAGGCAGTAAAATTTTCAGGAATGGATGATGAACGTGGTTTTATAATGCTCCATGTAGATATTAATCAAAATTCTCCCAAGCTAATAGAAGGAATATTGGGCTACTTAAATTCTAACAATATTACTGAGGTAAACAATTCTCTGAGTCTATGTTTAGATGGAATGAAAAAGGTTAATAAAAGAAGGCAACTTATGTGGCAAGCTTCAAGATGGAAACATTATAATGACTTTCGTGTATTTATTATGGGAATTAAAGGAAATGATGAAATTTTTGGAGATGGTGTTGTATATCAAGGTGTTTGGGATGAGCCACAACAATATAGAGGTCAAACTGGAGCTCAAGATAATATTATTCCTACTATGGATATTTTTACCGGCGTTATAAATTATTATCCAAAAAACGACTTAACAAAATATCTTCTTGACCTAAGATCATATAGGCCGATTTGTATTCAAGACTTTTTAGCTGATTTAAAAGATGAGATGGCAGAAGATGATCATAATCTATTTAAAAATTTAATAAAGGATAATAATGAGAAAGGGCTTTATCTTCTCCTCCAAATATTAGATGAGATCTATTATTTTAGAAATGGTCACTGGCAGTTTGTACAGAAATACATAATGGCAAATACAGTTTATCCAAAAGCAACAGGAGGGACTCCAATTATATCTTGGATTCCAAATCAGATTACATCAGTATTAAATATTATGACTGAAGTTTTTGATTCTATTTCTAATGATACCTCATTATTTTCAAAAACTGAATTTGGAGAAGTTTTGGAAAAGAAAAAAACTCTATTAAAAAAGCAACTTCAATTATTACATGGAGACAGTTATGATGCAGAAGAAGTTTTCTCGCTTAACAAAAAGATGAATCTTAGTGATGATTAATAGTAATTGATTAATTTTGTGGATTGAATCAATTTACACCCTCTAGTTCATAATGACTCGTATTCACCTACTGTTAATATTCATCCTTTCAATAAACTCTTTGTTCAGTCAGCAAGACTTTTCTCTTATAAAAGCTGAAGATTCAAAAATTGTTATTGATGGTATTTTATCTGATTATGAAAAAAATATTGGAGTAGTTGTTCCAGTTGAGTATGAGCAAGAACCTGGAGATAATACACCAACAAAAGTTAAAACTGATGTTTATGTAACTTATACGGATACCTACATTTATTTTGGTATAAAAGCATATGGGGACCCTAATAATATTAGAGGACAGATAAGGCCAAGAGATAATTTTGAGTATCAAAATGAAGATATAGTTTTTATAAGATTTGATCCTTTTGGGGATGCAAGAGCAAATTATATTCTTGGAGCTAATGCATATGGAAGTCAATTAGACATTAGGGTTAAAAATGCCACTACTGAGGCAGAGACATTTGATGTAAATTATAATACTATATACGAAACAGAAGCAAATATTGTTGATGATGGCTATAATTTGGAATTTAAGATTCCAATTAATTCGTTACCTTATCCTAAAGGAGAAAACCAAATTTGGAATTTTAATCTTTCTAGAGTATACACGATAGATGGAACTTTTCACAGAAGTCAAAGTCAACCCTACGATAGAAATGATCCTTGTTGGGTATGTCAAGTTTCTGACAGATTAATCATGAATGATTTAGTTTTCAAAAGAAAGGTAGAATTATTACCATATGTATCAGGAAATATTTCTGGAGAAAGAAAAACTTCACTTAATGACCCAATAGAATTTGATAAATTAAATGGAGAAGTTGGTTTGGGTCTAAGTTATGATATATCATCTTCTGCAGTCCTTGAGCTTACAGTGAATCCAGACTTTTCTCAGGTTGAGGCTGATAGAACACAATTAGATATAAATTCTGCTTATGCACTTCAATATCCTGAATTAAGACCTTTTTTTAACAAGGGCATGGATCTGTTAAAATTTATGGATGGTGCTTTTTATTCCAGAACTATAAATTCTCCTTCTGTATCCTCTAAGATTATCAATCAAGGGAAATCATCTAATACAATATTTTTAACAGCAATAGACCAAGTATCTCCCTATCTAATTGGAGGAGAAGACAAGTCATATGTTGGTGATGGAGGTGTGAGCTATGTTAATACTCTTAGACATCAAAAATTAATTAATAATGGAACAAAATTTGGTGTTTTTACAACTAATAGATTCTATGAGGGTGGAGGTTATGGAAATTTGTTTGGTATTGATGGAATGATTACGATAAATAAGATATGGAGAATACAGTTTGAATTGATTAAGAATTTTAATGAGGAACCTATTGCAGACTGGATTGACAGTGATGATTATTTTGCTGGTAAAACAGTTAAACTTGATGGTGAAAAATTTAATGGAAGTGCAACATATTTTAAGCTTTCAAGACAAAATGAACATTGGGACTCCTATATTTTTTACAGAGGTATCACGCCTGATTACAGGGCAGATGTAGGTTTTACACCTAAAAATAATAGGAAGTGGTTAACGTTATCACAAGGATATGAAAGTTTTTTTGAAAACAGCTTAGTCTCTAAATTAGAGACAAGTATAAAAGGAGATATTACTTATAATTATGAGAATCAATTAAAATCAACCAATTTAGATCTTAATTTATCAATTGTAACAATTGGTAAGACAGAATTACAATATAATTATGATATTAATTTTTTACGAAATTATCAAAACATCGATTTTAAGAATGTTGGAAAATCTGATCTTATGATAATGGGATTTCCAACACAAAACTTAAGCTTTACCACAAAATTTGTTTTTGGAAAAGAGATAGCCTACAATGAGGATATTCCTGAGATTGGGAGAGAAAAGTCAACCTATCTTTCAGTTGAATATAAAATTGGAGAGAACTTAAATATTAATCCCTCAATCAATTATTCTAAACTAGAGAGACTAGATAACTCTGGCAACTTCTTTGACGGGTATATCTCCAGAGTTGCTGTTCGATACCAGTTTAACAATGCATTAAGTTTTAGAGTTATTTCTGAGTATAATGACTTTAATGAAACTTTTTTTATTCAGCCTTTGTTAAAATGGAATCCTAATCCCTCAACAATATTTTACATAGGTGGTAACCAAAACTCTATTCATGATTTTGATATAGGTTCGGAATATTTTGATCCTATGAGAGTTAATCAATCTCAATTTTTTGTGAAGTTTCAATATTTAATTGGATTATAGACCTTCTGTTTCTATATTGTTAAAAAATTAAATATGAAAAATCTAATACTTACACTTCTTAGCATTTCAATTCTATCTTGCGGATCACTTCTAACTCCAAGTTCTCAAGCTGTTGAAACTAATGATACTGTTGAAACTAATGATCCAAATGAAAAATTTCTTGGGACTTTTGAATTTGAAATTTTTGGTTTACCTGTAGAAGGAGATAGTATATTAAGAGTTACAATTGAAAGAGGCGAAAATGGTCTTAGCTCGTCATTTGATGGTGATGGGCCTATCTCTGAGGATATTCTTGTTCAAGAGACTGAAATAGAAGATGATATCCTATATATTGATGTACTTATTCAAAACCAGTATGATGTTTTCTTTGAGCTTTATGTTGAAGGAGATGAAATCACAGGTTATCTTGCAGATTCATTTGAATTAGAGGGGAAAAGAATAGATTAATGAAAATATTTTGAGACTAGTCTATCTTATTTGTATAAGCATGTTTCTTGCTTCTTGCTTTTCTACTAGATCAGTTATTGATGATAATTTTCTAGTAGATGACTCCTCTTATAGTATAGAAGGGAACTACAGTATAACATTTTATTTTCCTCAGCCATATGGGGAAATGTATGCTGATCTTGAAATTTATTTTGAAGACAATGATATTAAATCAAAAGTTTATTGGTTTGATGGCGAGGAATATATTTTAATAAAAATTAACAAAACTGAATTAATAGATAATACAGTATTTATTGATTTAGTTGATCAGGAGGTTGGAAATGTAGAGATGGAAGTGTACTTTGTAGATGCAAACTCAATTTCTGGTTTTTATGCAGGACAATTTAGACTTAAAGGTGAACGTATTAAATAAAATAAAAGGAATTTCTATTCTAGTTTTTAGCATGCTAATTTTATCATGCTCTTCTACTAAACCTATCACCTATTCTATTGAGGATGATCCAAACGCTCAATATTATGGAGTATACGAATTTGACGTTGAAATTCCAACGGTTCAATTTCCTTGGGAAGCTTCTCTAACAATTGGAACATCAAAAAGAGGGAACATTACCACAAGAATTGTTTGGACTTTTCAAGGACAAAGTTTTTACAACTCAATAGTAAGAAGCTTAATTATTTCTGATGGACGAATAACTTTTAATAGTAGAAGTTCAGATGGTGTTAGTTCAGAGGTTCAGTTTTATTTTACCGGAGAAAATAAAATACAAGGAACTGTTACCGTTTTAGAAGATCCAGTTGGTGGCGCACCTCGCGGAACGGTTTTTCAATTAGAGGGATTAAAAGTTGAATAACTATTGGGATATCTCATACTCAAATTCCCAAAGAGGATTATCTAATTTATTTATTATATAATCAAGTGTTATTTCCTCGTCTTTTTCAATATCTTTTATTGAAATAATTCTTATATGTTTTAGCTTACCAAGGAATGGATCTGATTCTGCAACAATCGCTTTACAATTTGGCATTTCATGGTGATTAATAAATGCTCCTATTGGTAGTCTAATGTATCCATCAGGGAATCTCTTATCATATACGTGAGAAATTCCAAGATCTGAGCCCTCTTTAATATCTTTAGTTGCAAATATTCCTAAACCCTCAATTTTACTTTCTTTAATAGTAATAATATCTGGTAGAGGTCTCCATTCTTTTTTTTCTTTCATAACTAACAAAAATTTAATAAAATTTTATTGAATATTCAAGTTATAGGTAGCATGAAGATTTTTCTTTCTTCCTATTATTGCATTAAGAATCTCAAACTTCATCATAAGAGATTCTATCCTTTTTACTGTTTTAACTTGAACAGTAATTGTATTTTTTGCTGGGACTTCTAAAAAATCTGAATATTGATGAAATGTATAATCCCCAATGTACTTTAGTTTAAGTGGCAAGCTACTTAAATTAGTTAAACTTATTTCAAGCAATGCTGTCTCTCCAGTATATCCTTTACTTTCAACCTTAAAATTTGAGGCAATAATAGAAGATAATATTTCTTCTTTTCCCGCTATTAAATCTTCAAACCAAACAAAAGTGTTTCCCATAAATAATGCTTTTTTTATAGAATTTTGTTTGAGATCATTAGAAAGAATATAGGTTAATGGTCTATGACCACCCTCAGGAATTTCGAATAGCCAGTCTGAAATTCCATGAATATCTGAAGTCCCAAGAATAGTTAAATTATTTTCCAGGGCAATCTCAAATGCTTCTTCAGAAAAGGTAAGCTCATTTGCAACTTCTATACCATGAATTAAATTTTCTTTTATAAGGTTCTTATGAACTGGGTCTAACTTTGCGATACCATCCATTCTTCCTTGTGAATTACTAGTCCAATGGGGATGATTCCAAAAAACAAATGCTCCTTGTTTATTTGCCTCATATATACCTGCGACAGAGTCATTTTCAAATAATAGCTTATTAGCATCCTTAATAAAGATGGCATTAAAATGACCTGGAGGCATGTTTCTTGTTATTTCAGAACCAGGAAGAACTATTAAGTCTCCACCTCCTACAGATTCTTTTGCAATTTGATATGATCTATTAAAATCAGGGTTTGGGATATCTTCTCTGTGTGGCTGATATTCTAAATGGTCAGTAATAGCAATCAACTCAAAGCCTTCTCTTTGGGCTTCTTCAGTTCTAATACTTGGCCATACCATACCATCTGAAAAAACAGTATGAGTATGCAAATCAGCACCTATAAGAATGTTTCCTTCCGGTGCAATAAAATTCTTTAAGTTTTCTTGAGAACTTAAATAAGTTGTAAAAAGAATTAAAAGAGAAAGCTTAATTTTCATTGTAACAATATAAAAACTTTAATTACAACTAATCTCATATTCGTCCCAAATTTTTTCTGGTGTAATATTAGGGAAGTAATAACATTTTTTTGAATTATCTGGAAAAGTCAAAAATTTGTAGAAACCTGTTGGAACATGAGCTCCTGTATCTAAAATTATATGATCAGAATTGAATTCCAAATTAATTTCAACCTCTATAGTTCCTAGTGTTTCTGCCCACTCTCTAACTTTTTCCTCAAGATCTACCCAAGCACCTCTGTTAAGATCATCATATTGTAGGGCTACATTTAAATAAGAAAAAGTTGCTAATAAATTAGAATAGGAATCAGTAAAAGACCCTGCAGGAGCCATATGTCCTCTATCCCATCTATTATTGTAATAATCATTATCATCAGAGGTATGTATAGAGTCTACCTTGAAGAATTGCATTCCAGCCCTGTCAGCATTTTTTTCTATATCTCTAACTTGATACTTAACCCAATTTGGCTGTTCAAAAATTTCATTATATGATATTTCAAAAATATTATTACTTACGATAATTGAATCTTTCAACTCTCGATCAAGAATTGATGTTTCAATTTCTGAATCTTGAATATTTGATGAACTCTCTTTTTTACATCCTAAAAAGAGGATAATTAAGATTATTAAAACCCTATACATTACGGACTAACATATTTTCTGACTAGCCCCTCTTGAGTAACAGAAGCAATCATTGTTCCATCAACATTAAATATACTACCTCTAGAAAACCCTCTTGCATTTGATGCACTTGGACTTTCTACATCATATAGTAGCCAATCATTAATTGAAAAATCTCTGTGAAACCATAGAGCATGATCTAAACTTGCATAATAGGCAAGAGAAGATGATAATTCCTCTCTGTGAGGTAAAGTTGAAGTAGCCAACAAACCATAGTCACTAGCAAATGCTAAAAGCTGATGATGAACTGGAAGAGGCTTATCAATTGTATCTTTTAGTCTAAACCAGAAGTGACTGTTTGGATCCTGGTTTTTTTTCTGAAGAAAAATTGGTGTCTCCACAGGTTTAAATTCAAATATCTCAGGATGAGCTTTTAAAAATATTTTATATCTATCAGGAAAATCATCCTTATGTTTTTCAGCTTGTTGAAAATCAGTAAGAAGCATATCAGGCATCAAAACATTTGGCATTGTCAATTGATGGTCAAAGCCTTTCTCAGTTTTTTGAAATGAAGCAGCCATATTAAAAATTGCTTTATTATTTTGAAATGCAACAACTCTCCTAGTTGTAAAACTTCCTCCATTTCTAATTTTATCCACCTCATAAATTATCGGAATATTAATATCTCCCGGTAGAATAAAATAACCATGGAGAGAGTGAGCAATCCTATCCTCAGGGACTGTTTGGTATGCAGCATGAAGGGATTGGCCTAGTACCTGACCTCCAAAGACTCTACCCCAAATAGTTTGATAGTTTTTACCCTCAAACTTATTTTCATCTAGTTGCTTAAGATTTATAATCGATAAGATTTCATTTATATCCACTTTTGGTAATATGATATAATTATTCAAAATTAGAAAAACATTGATTATATTAGCGCCTCATTTAAAATAAAATTCATGAAAAAAATATTAACTACAATTGCTTTTGCTTCTTTTGCTTTAGTTAATGCACAAGAAGTAGATTTTGTTGAGTATGACTTAGATAATGGATTACATGTTATACTACATCAAGATAATAGAGCTCCTGTGATAACTACTTCTGTTCTATATCACGTTGGATCAAAAGATGAAGAAGAGGGAAGAACTGGTTTTGCTCATATGTTTGAACACTTATTATTTGAGGGTACTGAAAATATTGAGGGTGGCCAGTGGTTTAAAATCGTTGATGCAAACGGAGGACAAAATAATGCTTATACTTCTAATGATTACACATATTATTACGAAGTTTTTCCATCTAATAAACTAGAGTTAAGCTTATGGATGGAATCTGAAAGAATGTTACATCCAATAATTAGAGATGAAAATAGGATTGAGCTTCAGGAAGGTGTCGTCAAGGAGGAGAAAAACTTTAGACTTAATAATGCGCCTTATGGTTATTTACTTTATGCTGCAACTAGTAACCTCTACAAAAAGCATCCATATGGGAGGCTGACTATAGGTTATGATGCAGATCTTGAAGCTGCTAATATTGATGACTTTCTTAAGTTTAATAATAAATTTCACAAACCTGGAAATGCAATCCTAACTGTTGCAGGAGATTTTGAAATTGAACAAACAAAACAATTGATTGAAAAATATTTTGGTGGGATTCCAAAGAGTGATAAAGTAGTTAGAAATCTTCCTAAAGAAGACCCAATAACAGAAACCATTGTTGCTGAATGGCGTGATCCAAATATTCAAGTTCCAGCTCTTGTTATTGGCTATGTTACACCTAAAATGAATTCAAGAGATTCTAGAATATTAAATTTATTATCTACATACTTAAGTGTTGGAAAGAGTTCTGTTTTATATAAAAAAATGGTTGATGAAAAGAAAATGGCACTTGCTGTTCAAACAGTTAATCTAGCACAAGAAGACTATGGGACATATTTAATGCTTGCTCTTCCTGTTGGAGAATTTACACTAGACAACTTACTTGAGGAGATTGATGTAGAAATAGAAAAAGTACAAAATGATTTAATCTCTGAAAGAGATATGGAAAAGCTTCAGAATATAGTTGAGTCTCAATTTGTGAGCAGAAATGCTTCAATGGAAGGAATTGCAAATTCTCTAGCTGACTATTATACACTTTATGGTGATACAAATCTTATAAATAGTGAAATTGATATCTACAGAAGTATAACTAGAGAAGAGATTAGAGATGTTGCTAATAAATATTTAAACTCAAATCAAAGGTTAGAATTAGACTATCTTCCTGGTGATGAACAAAATAAAACAGTAATAGAATGAAAAAAGAAATCTTAAAAAAATTGACAATGATTGGAATAATTAAAAAAGTACTGCTAATTGCAATATTTGTTTTTTCTAACTCTCTTATAGCTCAGGTTGATAGATCTGTTATGCCAGAATCTGGACCAGCTCCAGAGATTAAATTTGGTACGCCTAAAACCTTTCTGCTAGATAATGGGTTAACTGTTATGGTAGTGGAAAATTCTAAATTACCAAGAGCTTCTGCTTCATTAAACTTTAATAATCCTTTGATTTTTGAAGGAGAGATTGCAGGAGTTAGTGCCGTTCTTGGGGGGATGTTAGGTAATGGAACTAATTCAATTGCAAAGGATGATTTTAATGAAGAAATTGATTATATGGGGGCCACTCTTTCTGTCTCAGGTACTGGTGTTTTTGCAAGTTCTCTTTCAAGATATTTTGATAGAGTGCTTGAGTTAATGGCTGGGTCAGTTCTTGAACCACTTTTAACCCAAGAAGAGTTTGAAAGACAACGTGATTTGTTAAAAGAAAATCTAAAGACAGCCGATAAAGATGTTGCAACTGCTGCAGATAGAGTTGAAAATTTATTAACCTATGGAGCTAAACATCCAAATGGAGAATTTGTCTCTCAAGAATCTATAGACAAAATAACTTTAAATGATGTTAAAGATTACTTTGAAAATTTTAGTAAATCAACTAATGCTTTTCTTGTTATAATTGGTGATGTTAAATTTGAAGATATTAAAACAAAAGTTACTAGCTTATTTAATGGATGGGAAGCAGGAGAAGTTATAGCGAGTTCTTACCCTACTCCAACCAACCCTGAAAAATCTGAGATTATATTTGTCGATATGCCAAATGCTACTCAATCTGTAGTTTCAATTATAAATACTATAGATTTTAATAAAAAAGAGTCAGATTACTTTTCAGCTCTTGTAGCAAACAGAATTCTTGGTGGTGGTGGATCCGGAAGATTATTTAATAATTTAAGAGAAGATAAGGGGTGGACATATGGATCATATTCTGGTATAAATGAAAGTTATAAAACAAAAGGAGTTGTTATAGCTCAAGCTCAAGTTAGAAATGAGGTTACTGATAGTTCAGCTGTTGAATTATTAAAGGAAATAGATAAAATGAGAAATACTCTTGTTACTGATGAGGAGATGCAAAATGCTAAAGCAAAATATACAGGTAATTTTGTCTTATCACTAGAAAATGCCTCAACGGTTGCTTCTTTTGCTAGAAATATCATTACACAAGATTTGACTGAGGACTACTATAATACTTTCCTTTCAAATATTGATAAGGTAAGTAAAGAAGATGTCCAAAAAGCTTCACAAAAATATTTTCAAACAAGCACAACCAGAATATTTATAACTGGGAAGGGTAGTGAAATTCTAGAAAGTCTGGAGAATATTGATTATAATGGAGAGAAACTTACAGTTAGATATTTTGATAATTTCGGTAACGAAACTGCTAGACCAGATTACAGTGTTGACGAAAGTGTATCTGCAGCAAGTATAATTAACAATTATATTGATGCAATTGGCGGTGCTGATAAATTAGAATCTGTTTCATCAATTGAAGAGACATATGCTGCTGATATTATGGGTAATCCTTTTGAACTATATACTTTAAAAAGTAATAAAAATCAATCTTTAACTACTATTAGCGTGATGGGTCAATCTCAAAAAATTATTGTAAATCAATCATCTGCTTTTATGGAAGTTATGGGACAAAAAATGGAGATAACAGGTGCAGAATTAGAAGAGGCTATAGCAAGTGCCGCATTATTTACTGAAACTAGTCTTGACTATTCGAATATTGAATTGATTGGTAAGAGTGAAGTTAATGGTGAACCTGTATATGAAATAAAAGTTTCAGATTCAAAATCATTATTCTATTCTATTGAAACTGGGTTAAAGCTAAAAGAACTTCAAACCCAAGAGGTCGAAGGGAACAGTATAATAACTGAAAACTTCTATAGCAATTATGAAGATGTTGAAGGAATCCTATTTCCAATGTCAATCAACTTAGTCACTCCTTCAATTCCTATTCCTGGAGGATTAAACTTAAGTGCTAAGTCAATAAAATTAAATGTTGATGTTTCCGATTCGGATTTTGAATAAAAAACAGGGGAGCTTTTAAGCTCCCTTTTTTTTTGTTACTAAATAAACCCCTATAAGGATAACTCCTGTACCTAATACTTGTACTAATTTAAATTCTTCGCCGTCCAAAAGGCCCCAGAATATTGCAACTATTGGCATTAAGTAAGTTGTTGATACTGAAAAAACAGGAGTTGATATCTCTAATAATTTAATATACATTGTTTTTGCTATGGCAGTACCAAATAACGCAAGAACAACTATATATGCAATTGACTCAATGATACTTGGGTCATAGATAAATTCCGAGAGAGGAAAATCAGATAGAATTAAAATAGTTAATGCTGGGAAAAAGAGAAATGCAAAACTCATAAATACAAGACCTATGGCAGAGATTCCTGGCAACTTATATTTCAAAATATTTGCATTTATTGCATAACAGAATGCTGCAATAATTACAAATGAGACAAACAGCAAATTGTATGAAGAAATTAAAAGCTCATTATATACTAAAATAAGTATACCAATAAAACCAACAAAAACTCCTAATAACTGTCTTCGAATAAAAGCTGCAGAAAAAATAATTACACTAATTAATAAAGTAAATAGAGGAGTTAGCGAAACCATAACTGCTGTAACGGAACTTGAAATTTGTGTTTCTGCAAATGCAAATAGATAAGCTGGAAAAAAGGAACCAACACATGCAGAAAACAAAACCCATTTAAACTTTTCCTTTGGAATCGACTTAATCTTTGAATAACCAAAAGGAGCTACTATTATTGTAGTAATCATTATTCTAATTGATCCTAGTTCAATTGCTGTTAATCCTCCAAGTCCTTTTTTAATTAATATATACGAGCTACCCCAAATTATGGATAATAGAATTAGTGTGCCCCATTTTTTAATCTGTATGTTCATTGAGGCTGTTTATTTAGATTTGAGGATGACTTTTACTTGTTTGATTCTTTTTTTATCTACAATCTCAATGACAAATTTAAGATCTTGATGAGTAATTACTTGACCAACTCTTGGTATTCTTTGTGCTTTTTCTATTAATAAACCTCCTAAGGTCTCTATTTCTTCCGATATTTTTTCAAAAGATGAAGAGTCCTGCAATTCAAGAGCTTTATAAAAATCCGGTAAATTAATTTTAGCATCAAAAATAAAAGTATTCTCATCCAGTTTTGAAAACAAAGAATCATCCTGATCGAATTCATCATTTAGCTCTCCAAAAATTTCTTCCATAACATCTTCTAATGTAATTAAGCCAGATGTTCCTCCATACTCATCCACTACAATTGCCATATGTATTTTTTTACTTTTGAACTCATTCAAAAGATCATCCAATTTTTTGTTTTCAGGAACATATAATGGATCTCTCAAAAGTTCATTCCAATTAAAATCTTCCCTGTCTAGATATGGTAGGAGATCTTTTACATATAGAACTCCAATTATTTTATCCATAGTATTTTCGTAAACAGGGACCCTTGAAAAACCTTTATTAATTACTTTTTCAATTACATCTGAAATATTCGTTTTTTTCTTAATGGCAAACATATCTAGCCTAGGGCACATTATTTGTCTTGTTTCAAGATTTCCAAAATTTACAATCCCTTTTAATATTTTTTTTTCTTCGACAGTTGTTTCACCAGAATCGGTTAACTCAAGAGCCTGAGATAATTCATCAACTGATAATTGTTTTGAATTTATCGATAGATATGAGATTAGATATGACATTGATTTACTCATAGGTTTGTTAAACAAGAATAAAACATATCGGTCCAGAAAAAATAGTGGCATTACCATGATCTTTGAAAAAACTAAAGGCTTTCTGTTTGCATAAATTTTTGGCAGAATATCTCCAAAAAATAATATTAGTATACCTATCACTCCAACTTCAATAAAAGTCTCAAGAACAACATTATTTATTGATGATAGATAAGGGTTATCAATAGAAGCAAACAGAATAACTATGGCAATATTTATAAAATTATTTGAAATAAGAATTGTTGCTAACAATCTCTGAGGTTGCTCCAATAATTTTTGGATTTTTTCAATCAGCCCACCTCCTTTATCATCTGATAACATTGATTTTTCTAAAGCAAAAAAGGCAACTTCAGAGCCAGATGTTAAAGCTGATAATATTAAAAGAATAAATATTAAAATAATTTTTATTAGCACAAAAATTTAGAATAAATAGTTCAAGCGTTTTATCTTAAAAGAGCTTTTTTTTAGAATGGCAGATCGTCTTCTTTCTCATCAATTTGTTGACTTTTTTCTGTAGACTCTGTTTTCATATCATCATTAGAGGGTGCATCCCTTTTTGTTGAAAGAAAGGTGAATTCGTCTACATTAACTTCAGTAGTATATCTATCTTGTCCATCTTCTCCTTGCCATTTTCTTGTTTTAATTCTTCCTTCGACATATACTTTATCTCCTTTTGCTAAATATTTTTCACATATTTCAGCTGCCTTATTTCTTACAACTATATTATGCCAATCAGTATTTGTTACCTTTTCATTTGTAGATTTATTTGTATATGTTTCATTTGTAGCAAGAGGAAACCTGCCAATACAACCTCCACCATCAAAATGTTTCATTTTTACATCATCTCCAAGATGTCCAATTAACATAACTTTATTTAATGTTCCGCT
>CACIHJ010000007.1:0-50000 GCA_902586435.1 uncultured Bacteroidota bacterium
ATGGATATTACGGATATGGATACGGTTATCCTGAAAGTCACTCCTACTGGCCTTATAGAAGTAGATTGAGACTCTATCCATATTATTACTATGACAGATATAACAATAATGGGTATGCGTATAATAAAGACAAAGATTATGTGAATAGCACCAGAGTAGGATATAGTAATTCTTCTTCACGAAGAGGAGAAAAAACTAGTTCTGCATCAAGTGAATCTTCAAAAGCTTCAAGGAGTGTAAGAAATTACTCTACTCCTTCTATTTCATCAAGATCAGGGGGTTATAATATCTCTTCTAATGATGTCCCAAATCTAAATGCAATTAAAGATACTTATAAAAGAGTTCAAGGAATTCAAAGAAATCTTAATTCAAATGCAAGATATATAAATAGCTCTAGGTTTAATAATTCAAGTGAATATTCTAATTCTACAAGAAGGAACATGAGTAACTCAAACTCTAGACCTAATAACGGTATTTATGGAAAAACCAATTTTTCAAGTGGAAGCAGATCTAATATTAGTTCAGGATCTACTAGAGGAGGATCATCTGGTGGAGGATCTAGAGGCGGATCATCTGGTGGATCATCTGGTGGAGGATCTAGAGGTGGAGGAATAGATTAAAACTTAATATTTTTTTCATGAAAGTAAAAAATTACTTTACATTATTATTATTTTTTATTTTCTTTCATAGCCATTCACAAACAATTGACGATATTATTAGGGTAAGCTCTTATTATAATGATGGGACTGCTAGATTTAATGCTATGGGTGGAGCATTTAGCGCCCTTGGCGGAGACTTGTCGGCAATCTCTGTTAATCCAGCTTCTTCAAGCATATTCACTTATAATGAATTTGGTATAACTATGGGGTTAGATGCTATTAAAATAGAAAATGATTTTAATGGATATTTGTCAGAGACTAAGAGTTTAGAGGAGACGGTAAATCAACTTGGAGCTGTTTGGGTTTTCACTAATGGAAAAGCTAAATTTAGTTTTGCATACAATCTTCAAAATCTATATAGCTATAATGATGACTTTAGCTTTTCGGCTAATAACTCTAACAGTATTGATAAGTATTTCCTTTATTATGCAGATGGAGTTCCAAGTGATGACTTGTTAATATATTCAGATGAGACAACGCAATCTGTATATCAACTTCTGGGGAAAAATTATGGATTTGGAGATCAACAAGCATTTTTAGGATACCAAGGTTTCATTATAAATTCTCTTGATAATTCAAATAACACTTACGAAACAAATGCCAGCTATAATCAAGTATTACAGGATATAACGATTAAGCGTATAGGGAATCACTATAAGCATAGCCTAAATATTGGTGGTTCTTATAATAATCATGTCTTCCTTGGAGCAAACTTAAATTTTCACGGAATAGAATTCCAAGAAAGAAAGATATTTAATGAATCTGGATATTCTAATAACTCAAACCTTCAAAATGTTAATTTCAATGAATACTATAATTCAAATGGATTTGGATTCTCTATTCAATTAGGTTCTATTATAAAGGTTAAGAACTTTAGAATAGGGTTATCTTATCAAAGTCCAACCTGGATAGATTTTGAAGAAGAAAATGAACAAACTCTTGAGACAGAAGTAATTAATGATAATCAAATCAAAACTTATAATATTGACCCTAGAACGGTTAATATCTATGATAAATACAGACTTAGGCTTCCTTCTAAATCTACAATTGGCTTTAGTCATATTTTTGCACAAAGAGGTTTAATTAGTCTTGACTACGAGATAACAAAGTACAATAATGCTATGTTCCCCGATGATGATGATAATTACTTAAACGAACTAAATTATATAATTGACAATGAGTTATATGCTACAGCTCAATCAATACGATTAGGTGGAGAGTATAGAATAAAAAATAATAGCTTGAGAGCTGGTGTCTTTCACTATAAAGGTCCTGAAAATTTAAACGGAAATAAGATTAATGGCTTTTCAATTGGATATGGAATTAATTTTGGTGGTCAAAAATTTGATATAAGCTATGTATCACAGTCATCATATTTTACAAATAAGTTATACCCTAAAGGTCTAACATCTCCTTATACAACAGATAAATTTGTTAATAGAATCATTGCTTCATATCATTTTAATTTTTAAGATGATATAACTATCTTTGACTAACAAATCGTTACTATGAAATTAGAAGATATTTTAAAAAGAGAATTAGATTCAATTGGAGATGATCATCATAGCTCAAACCAAGAGAATCCAATTAGAGAAGATGCGTTTGATGTATCAGATGCTGAAAAAATTAAACTAATTGAAGTAAAGGTTCGCGATATATTAGAAATATTGGGTATGGACCTTACTGATGATAGTTTAAAAGGAACTCCTTTAAGAGTTGCAAAAATGTATGTAAATGAAGTTTTTGGAGGGTTAAATCCTGAAAAGAAACCTATTCCTTCAACCTTCGATAATAAATATAAATATGGTGAAATGCTAGTAGAAAAAAACATTACACTATATTCTACTTGTGAGCATCACCTACTACCTATTATTGGTTTAGCTCATGTTGCTTATGTTTCAAATGGGACAGTTGTAGGACTTTCCAAAATTAATAGAGTAGTTAATTATTACTCTAAAAGGCCTCAGGTTCAAGAGAGATTAACAATTCAAGTTGTTAAAGAGTTACAAAAAATACTAAATACTGATGATGTTGCATGTGTTATAGATGCAAAACATTTATGCGTTAATTCTAGAGGTATTAACGATATATCATGTAGTACTGTAACTGCTGAATTTGGAGGTAAATTTAAAGACCTTAAATTTAGAAGAGATTTTTTAGATTATATAAAACTTGAAACAGATATTTAATGCTATCAAAGCCATTAGTTCTATACAACTCCTTATCTGGTAAAAAAGAGGAGTTTAAACCATTAAAAAAAAATCACTTAGGGATTTATGTTTGTGGACCTACAGTATACAGTAATGTTCATCTAGGTAATTGTAGAACTTTTATTTCATTTGACATAATATATCGTTACTTTATGCATAAAGGATATAAAGTTAGATATGTTAGGAATATTACAGATGTAGGGCATCTTGAAGATGATGGACAAGATAGAATTAACAAAAAGGCAAAGCTAGAAAAGCTTGAACCTATGGAGGTCTCAAACAAATATACTAATGATTTTAAAGACACTTTAAAAGAGTTTAATGTTTTACCGCCAAGTATTGAACCTCTTGCCTCAGGTCATATAATTGAGCAAATAGAAATTATTAAGAAAATAATTGATAACGGTTTTGCATATGAATCTAATGGGTCAATTTATTTTGATTTAGATGAGTTCAGAAAGGAATATAAATATGGAAAATTATCTGGAAGAGAAATAGATGAGCTAATCTCTAACACAAGAGAGTTAACTAGTCAGGATGACAAAAGGAAACCATATGATTTTGCTCTATGGAAAAAGGCTGACTCAAAACACTTAATGAAATGGACTTCACCTTGGGGTATTGGTTTTCCTGGATGGCACATCGAATGTACAACAATGAGTCATAAATATCTTGGAGAAAAGTTTGATATTCATGGGGGTGGAATTGATCTTAAGTTTCCTCACCATGAATGTGAAATAGCACAATCTGACGCATTATCAAAAAACCATTCTGTTAATTATTGGATGCATACAAATATGCTAACACTGAATAATAAAAAAATGTCAAAATCAACAGGAAATAATATTCTTCCAAAAGATTTAATATCTGGTAAAAACAAAGTTTTTAAAAACGCTTATTCATCAAATATTATAAGATTTTTCTTTCTTCAAGCACATTATAGAAATGTTCTAGATATTAGTGAGGAGGCCTTAAAGGCATCAGAAAAGGGGTTTAATAAAATTGTTGATGCATCTGAAAAATTAGAAAGCCTAAAAGAAAACAAATCACCAGAGAGTAATTATGACATAGAGGGTTGGATTAATAAATGCTACGACTGTATGAATGATGATTTTAATACACCTAAATTAATAGCTGAGATTTTTACGGTGATTAAATTAATTAATAAAGTTCATGATGGTAAGGAAAGCATTAATTCAAAAAAAATAAAATTATTAAAGAATATTTTCCCTGTATTTATATCTGAAATTCTAGGTTTAAAAATTGATAAAGATGATTCTAGTGATAGTGATGCATTACTTGATGTAATTATTAGAATAAGAGATGAAGCTAGAAAAAATAAGGACTATAAAACCTCAGATATAATTAGAAATAGATTATCTAAAATTGGGTATAATATTAATGATAATGATTAATAAAATACTGATCTATCCATTTATTATAATAATTAAATTTTATCAATCCTTCATATCTCCTTTAATTGGATCTAACTGTAGATATACTCCAACATGTTCAACATATTCAATTGATTCTTTAAAAAAGCATGGCTTGATAAAAGGTATGTTTTTATCAATAAAGAGAATAAGCAAATGTAATTCTCTTTTTAAGGGTGGTTATGATCCAGTTCCATAAAATATTTACTATTTTTAATTATGTTAATATCTCAAATTAAATGGTCCCCTAGCGATACTCTTTTTGAAATTGGCGGTTTCTCTATATATGTGTATAGCTTAATGTTTGTTGTTGCATTTGTTCTTGGATACCAATTGGTTAAGTCATTTTTTACAAAAGAAAGAATAGATCATAAATATCTTGATCCAATGTTGTTATATATGGTTATATCTACATTTCTAGGAGCAAGACTAGGTGAAGTATTTTTTTACAACTGGGGCTACTTCCAAAATCATCTTATTGAAATTTTACTACCAATTCAAGAATCTAGCAATGGCTCAATTCTTGGTTTAATAGATGGATATGAGTTTGTTGGCTTTAGAGGATTAGCAAGTCATGGAGCGGCTATTGGGATTGCTATAGGATTAATTCTATTTCAGAGAAAATATAAATTTAAAAGTGTATTATGGATTTTTGATAGACTTACAATGCCTGTAGCTATTGGTGGAGCTTTTGTTAGAATTGGCAACTTTTTTAATTCAGAAATAGTTGGGAAATACACAAACTCTTCATATGGTGTTATATTTGAAAACAGAGGTGAGACTCTTCCAAGACATCCAGTCCAACTTTATGAAACTTTTGGTTATGTTCTTTTATTTTTTATACTATTAAAATTATATAACTCTTCTATAAGAAATAAACAAGGAGCGTTATGGGGTTACTTTTTAATTGGATTGTTCTCTATTAGATTTTTGACTGAGTTTTTTAAAGAAGATATAGGGGGGATTGAAACATTTTTACCTGCTTTATCATCAGGTCAGTGGTTAAGCTTACCTTTTATCTTGATTGGAATAATAATGTTATATATAAGTAATCGAAAGACTATTTAACCCTCTTACTATAGGAATCAAACATTATAGGTGTAGCAATAAATACTGATGAGTAGGTACCAACAATAACTCCAATTATTAAAGCAAACATAAACCCTCGAATAGATTCTCCTCCAAAAATAAATATTGCAGATAAAACAATTAAGGTTGTTAATGATGTATTTAGAGTTCTACTAAGCGTACTGTTTAAAGCCGCATTAACTGTTTTTTGATCTTCCCAAGATGAGTGAATCCTAAAATATTCCCTAATTCTATCAAAAACGACAACTGTATCATTTAATGAATAACCTATAACGGTTAGAAGGGCAGCAATAAATGCTTGATTAATTTCCATATTAAATGGCATTATCTTATATGTTAGCGAGAATATTCCAAGGACAACCAGAACATCATGAAATACTGCTGATACTGCTCCAATGGAAAATTGCCATTTTTGAAACCTAAGGAGAATATAGAAAAAGACTATAAACAAAGATCCAAAAATAGCTATAACGGAGTTTTGTTTTATATCATCAGCTATTGTCGGACCAACCTTTATACTGGACATTATTCCAACATCCTCTCCTAAAGTAAATTTTTCATAAGCTATTTCTTCTAAATATTCACTAGACAATGACTCATATAGTATTTCCTTAATTTCCTGGTCTACTTCTAGACCTTCTTCGTCAACTTTATATTTAGTTGTAATCTTTAACTGGTTAGCAGCACCAAAAGTTTTAACTTCAGCACTACCTAATGATGAATTCAAACTAGATTCTATATCAGATGAAGAGACTTGTTTGTCAAATCTAACTATATACGATCTTCCACCAAGAAAATCAACACCTTGATTAAGGCCTTGGGTCAAAAGAGATGTAAGAGAAACAAATAATATAATACCTGAGAGAATATATGAGATTCTTCTCTTTATTAGGAAATTAATACTGAGGTTTGAAAATAAGTCTTTTGTTTTTTTAGTTGAGAATGATATCTTACCTGTTTTAAAAACTCGATTATCAACGAGTAGTCTTGTTATGAATATTGCAGTAAAAAGAGATGTAGCAATACCAATTAATAAAGTAGTTGCAAAGCCTTTTATTGGACCTGTTCCAAATATATATAAAACTAGAGCTGTTAAACCAGTTGTTATATTTGCATCTAGTATTGATGAAAGGGCATTATTAAAACCATCTGATATTGATTGCTTTAAACCTTTCTCTTTTCTGATTTCTTCTCTAATTCTTTCAAAAATCAGAACATTTGCGTCAACCGATATACCAATAGTAAGAACAATCCCTGCAATTCCTGGAAGAGTTAAAACTGCACCTAGTCCGGCTAAAATACCAAATATTAAAACTATATTAAATATTAGGGCTATATCAGCAAAAATCCCTGAAATTCCATAATAGAAAATCATCCATACTAATACTAGAGATAATGCTATTAAAAATGAGTAAACACCACTATCAATTGCTTCTTGACCCAGAGATGGACCTACGACTTCCGATTGGATTATATCTGCTGACGCAGGAAGTTTTCCAGCTCGGAGAACATTTGCTAAGTCTATAGCTTCGTTTAAATCAAAGTCCCCTGTTATTTCAGATCTACCTCCAGATATAGCTCCCCTGCTAACTCCAGGAGCGGAATAAACTACATCATCTAAAACTATAGCAATATTACTTTGCTGTCTATAAGCTCTTTCAGTTAGAACCTCCCATACTTTTGCACCTTGAGAATTCATCTGCATTGAAACAGCAGGATTATTTGTAGCGTCAAAAGTTTGAGAAGCGTCAACAACAACTCCACCACTTAACGGCGGGGCATCCTGTCTGTTTGTTTTAATTGCATATAGACCTGTAAGACCATTTTCATCTTCTTTACCCCATAAAAACTTAATATATCTATTAGCAGATGGTAATAATTGTCTTACCTCAGGTAAATTTAGGTAGAGTGATACTAGCTCTTGGTCATTTTGCGAGAAATTACCCAATACAGGACCACCTTGAAAAGCAGGTGTTTTTATTAAGCTTAGTAAAGGATTAGATAGATTAGCATTTGAATCATCAGAAGTCTCCTCTACTTCAGATAATAAATCTTCAATACTAGACTCACTTTCATTGTTAGGGATTCCTAAATCTTCTCTTGATCTTAAATATTCATTTGCTGAAATAAGGAAATCTCCTAGTTCATCATTTTTATATGTTTCCCAAAACTCAAGTTGCGCTGTACTTTGTAGTAAGTTTTGAATTCTATCAATATCTTTAGCTCCAGGGAGTTCAACAAGAATTCTTCCAGACGTACCTAGTCTTTGAATATTAGGTTGTGTTACACCAAACTTATCAATTCTTTTTCTAAGAACCTCAAAAGCAGAAACTATTGACTCATCAATTTTTGTAGATATTATATTTTTTATCTCTTCATCCGAACTATCAAATGAAATGTCACTTAAAGTACGATTTCCAAATATATCTGGGGATGAGAGTGTTGTATTGTCTGAATCTGCATCAAATGCCTCAAAAAAAGATTCCAAGTAAGTTTGATCAGATTGCTTTTGCAACTCATCTGCAATCTCAAGAGCATTATTAAACTTTGGATTGGCTGAATTTTCTGATAATCCTTTAAGCAAGTCTTTTATAGAGATCTGAAGAATAACATTTATACCTCCTTTTAAATCAAGACCTTGATTTAACTCTTTTGTCTTAGCATCGTTATATGAAGAGTATAATAGAACAGGAAAGTCCCCTATTGAGTCTAGAAAGTCAGTTTCTTCTCTAGACCTCTTAACTATATAATCTACTTCAGTCTCAGAAATTTTTGAAATTGCAGCATTTTCAGCTTTTGTTTCTAAACTTGAGGATATGAATGTAAAAGAAAGCTGATATATACTAACTATTCCAAATAATAAAGCAAATGTTTTTATTAGTGAGTTTCCTTGCATTTTTTCAAATTAATAAAGCGAGCAAATATAATATTTGATAATCTAATTAACAACTTTATCTATATTAAACCTTTAAGTAAAAGATTGGTGCTCTTAACAGCTTCTACACTTTTTTGAAATCTTCCTTTAAAAATATCATTCAGATTAATTTCAATAATTTCTTCTAATCCATTAGATCCAATTATACAAGGAACCCCTATACATAAGTCCTTAGAATCATATTCCCCATTTAACATAACAGAACATGGTAATGTTTTTTTTGAATCATTAAGTATAGATTGAACAAGATATGCAACTGAAGCACCTGGAGCATACCAAGCTGAAGTGCCTAATAATCTTGTTAAAGTTGCCCCCCCTACCATTGTATCTGATGCAATCTTCTCAATTTCATCAACTGATAATAAACCAGCTAAAGGTTTATCGTTAACTTTTGCATGATCCGTCAAAGGAATCATAGTTGTATCTCCATGGCCTCCTATTACCATAGCATCAATATTTTTTTGAGGTTCATTATTTAGAGCTAAAGAAATATATGTTTTAAATCTAGAACTGTCTAAAATACCTCCCATCCCTATTACCCTATTTCTAGGTAACCCCGTTTTCTTTAAAACCAGATATGTCATAGTATCCATAGGGTTAGAGACAACAACAATTATTGCATTAGGAGAATACTTCAGTATATTCTCAGTTACAGAATCAACTATTCCTGCATTAATGCCTATAAGCTCCTCTCTTGTCATACCTGGTTTTCTAGGTATACCAGATGTGATTACAGCAACATCACTAGATTTAGTTTTTTCATAATCAGAAGTAACACCAGAGATTTTAGCATTAAATCCTAAAGAACTTGAAGTTTGTATAAGATCTAGGCTTTTCCCTTCAGCAAAGCCTTCTTTAATATCCAGTAGAACAATATCATCAGCTATATCTTTTATAGCTATATACTCTGCACAAGAAGAACCTACACTACCTGCTCCAACAACTGTAACTTTCATATTTAAACATCAATATTAGCATAGACAGCATTATCTTCAATAAATTTTCTTCTCGGTGGAACATCATCACCCATAAGAGTAGAAAACCACCTCTCCGCTTCTTGCGAATTTTCAAAATTTAAAGATATTTGTCTTAATGTTCTTGTCTCTGGGTTCATTGTTGTATCCCAGAGTTGGTCAGCATTCATTTCTCCAAGACCTTTATATCTTTGAATAGATACTCCAGTGCCTAGATCTTTAGCAATTTTATCTCTTTCATCATCGTCCCATGCATATAATTTCTTATTACCCTTTTTAACTAAATAAAGTGGTGGAGTAGCGATATATATATTCCCCTGTTCAACTAGTTCTCTCATATACCTAAAGAAGAATGTTAGAATTAAAGTTGAAATGTGACTTCCATCAACATCAGCATCACACATTATTATAATTTTATTATATCTAAGTTTCTCTAAATTTAAAGCCTTACTATCTTCTTCTGTTCCAACAGAAACTCCAAGAGCTGTATATATATTCCTTATTTCTTCATTTTCAAAAACTCTATGTTGTTGTGCTTTCTCAACATTAAGAATTTTCCCTCTTAGAGGAAGAATCGCTTGAAATACTCTATCTCTTCCTTGCTTAGCAGTCCCACCCGCAGAATCTCCCTCAACAAGGAAGACTTCACATTTCATGGGATCAGTTTCTGAACAGTCGGATAGCTTACCTGGAAGACCACCCCCTGTCATTACTGTTTTTCTTTGAATCATTTCTCTAGCTTGACGAGCAGCATGTCTAGCCTGAGCAGCTAAAATAACTTTTTGAACAATTATTTTAGAATCATCTGGATTCTCTTCTAGATAATTTTCAAGCATTTGGGAAACAGCTTGAGATACAGCAGAGCTAACCTCTCTATTCCCTAACTTAGTTTTAGTTTGTCCTTCAAATTGAGGTTCAGCAACTTTAACTGAAATAACTGCTGTCAAACCTTCTCTAAAATCATCACCAGATATATCAAATTTAAGTTTATCTGTAAGACCTGATGAATCTGCATATTTCTTTAAAGTATTCGTTAAACCTCTTCTAAATCCTGATAGGTGAGTTCCACCTTCATGTGTATTAATATTATTAACATAAGAATGAAGATTCTCAGAAAAAGATGAGTTGTATATCATAGCTACTTCAACAGGAATATTATTTTTCTCACCCTCCATTTTAATAATACTCGAAATTATAGGCTCTCTAGATTCGTCTAAATATTTAATAAATTCACTAAGACCTTCTTTAGAGTGAAAAGTTTCAGATTTTTTTTCACCTTTTTTAGTCTCTACCCTATCATCAGTTATTGAAATAGTAATACCTTTATTTAGAAATGAGAGTTCCCTCATTCTATTGGATAATATCTCATATTCAAAGTCTATAACTTCTTTAAAAATATCTTTATCGGGTTTAAATGTTACAAGAGTACCGTTTTTATCAGATTTACCTAATTCCTTAACCTTGGAATCTGGCTTACCTTTTCTATAGGTCTGTTCGTATTCCTTTCCATCTCTGTAAACATTTGCTGTTAATTGTTCAGATAAAGCATTAACAACTGAAACTCCAACTCCATGTAGACCCCCAGAAACTTTATAGGAGTCTTTATCAAACTTTCCTCCTGCTCCAATCTTTGTCATCACTACCTCTAATGCTGAGACTCCTTCTTTCTTATGAATACCAACAGGAATTCCCCTACCATTATCTTCAATGGAAATAGTTTTATCCTTATTGATTTGAATAGATATTTCAGAGCAATGGCCTGCCATAGCTTCATCAATAGAATTATCTACAACTTCGTAAACTAAATGATGGAGTCCTCTTGAGCCGACATCTCCTATGTACATTGAAGGTCTTTTCCTCACATGTTCCATTCCCTCAAGGGCTTGGATACTGTCAGCAGAATATTGATTTTTTGTCTTTTTTAAAGCCATTTTAAGGAGTATAAATATTAGTCTTAAATATACTAATTTTTAAGGCTGAAAAAACGCGAAAAGACTAGTATTTAAAGGTAACTTATCAACATTTTATTCATAAGATTTCTTATGAACATTTGATATAGCTCTACCGCTTGGATCATTTTGATTTTGGAAAGATTCATCCCACTTTAATGCCTCAGGAGAACTACATGCTACTGATGGAACTGATGGAACTGATTTTGCTGCTGCATCACTAGGAAAATGTTCTTCAAAAATTCTTCTGTAGTAATATTCTTCTTTATTCTGAGGGGGATTAATTGGATATTTTTTTGAAGCTGATTCCATTTGTTCATCAGTTATCTCTTTTGAAACTAAGTCTTTTAGACTATCAATCCAAGAATATCCAACTCCATCAGAAAACTGTTCTTTTTGTCTCCATAATACTTCATCAGGCAGGTACTCTTCAAAAGCTTTTCTGATAACCCATTTCTCAATTCTATCTTTATTAATCATTTTATCTTTTGGGTTTATATTCATAGCTACTTCAATAAATTCTTTATCCAGAAAAGGAACTCTCCCTTCAATTCCCCATGCCGCTAGAGCTTTATTAGCCCTTAAACAATCATATTGATGTAATTTATTAAGTTTTCTAACAGTCTCATTATGAAATTCTTCAGCTGATGGTGCTTTATGAAAATATAAATATCCCCCGAATAGTTCATCTGCACCTTCACCTGATAGGACCATTTTAATTCCTAGCGATTTTATTGCTCTTGCCATCAAATACATAGGAGTAGAGGCTCTTACAGTTGTAATATCATATGTTTCAAGATGATATATAACATCTCTCAAAGCATCTATCCCTTCTTGAATAGTAAATATTATTTCATGATGAATTGTTCCAATATGATCAGATACAACTTTAGCAGCTTTTAAATCTGGAGAACCTTCTAAGCCAACTGAAAATGAGTGAAGTTGAGGCCACCAAGCATCTTGAGTATCTCCGCTCTCAATTCTTTTTGATGAAAATCTTTTAGCTAATGCTGATGTTATAGATGAATCTAGGCCTCCTGATAATAAAACACCATATGGAACATCGCTCATTAACTGTCTTTTAACTGCAGATGAGAGTGAATCATGCAATTCACTTATTGATGTTGTAGCATCAGAAACATTATTAAATTTAACCCATTCAGGGTCATACCATTTGACATAATCTTCTTTATTACTCTCTAAATAATGTCCAGGAGGAAATAACTCAATCTTTGAGCATACCCCTTCTAATGACTTCAATTCAGAGGCTACATATAGTGTACCTTTTTCATCCCATCCAATATATAATGGTATGATACCCATATGATCTCTTGCAATAAAGTAGGTATCATTATCAGAGTCATATAAAGCAAAAGCAAAAATCCCATTTAATTGATTTAGAAAATCATATTTATTTTTTTTATAAAGTGCTAATATAATTTCACAATCTGAATCTGTTCTAAATTTATAATCCTTAGCAAAATTATCTCTAAGTTCAAGATGATTATATATCTCTCCATTAACTGCTATTGCTTTGGTATTATCATCTGATAATATCGGTTGTTTTCCAGAGGTTGGGTCAACAATAGCTAGCCTTTCATGAGCCATAATAGCATTTTTTGAGGAATAGACACCGCTCCAGTCTGGCCCTCTATGCCTTACCTTTTTGACCATCTTCAAAACATTTGGCCTAATACTATCTGATGTGTCCTTTAGATCAAAGGCACAGACAATTCCACACATAATCTTTTAATTAAATCTTCTACTGAATACTAGCACTCCATCTAAAAAAGTAGCTACAACTTTGGCGTTTTTAACTCTAAAATCTATATCTGTAATTAAATCGGTATCTAGTATTATAAAATCTGCAAACTTTCCTGGTTCAATACTTCCCTTCTCTTTCTCTTCAAAATTAGCATATGCCCCGAAATAAGTCATTCCAAGTAAGGCGTCTCCCCTACCTAAGGCGTTCTCCATTTGAAAACCATCTTCTGGATATCCATCAGAATCTTTTCTAACAGTTGCAGCATAGAAAGTCATTATTGGACTAATATCCTCAACGGGGAAATCTGTACCTAAGGCAATAATACCAGACTTCTCATATAAGTCAGCCCAAGCGTAAGAATATTCACCTCTATTTTTTCCTACCCTGTCATATAACCAGTACATATCACTAGTTGCATGAGTTGGTTGAACAGATGGGATGATTTTAGGATTAAAAAGGTCATAATCATCTGGATGAATTACCTGTGCATGTTCAATTCTCCATCGAGGATCTCTATAATTGTATAAAGCATCTTTGTATGCATTTAATACTATTCTATTAGCATTATCTCCAATCGCATGAGTATTCATTTGAAGTTTTGTTCCTGCTAACTTTAAGGCTAGTCTTTGTATTGAGTCTATCGAGGTCCTCATAAGTCCAAAATGATTTCTTCTATCTGAATAGGAATTAATCAAAGAAGCACCTCTTGATCCAAGGGCTCCATCGGCATAAACTTTTACAGATCTAACATTTAACTTCGGGGTTTTCATTGGTCCATTTTCAATGAAATAATCAACATCTTCTTCATTATTACTAATCATTGCATAAATTCTAATATCTAAAATTCCTTGTTTTTGAAGGCTGTCAATTAGCATTATTTGTTTTTTAGAAATCCCAGCATCAGAAACAGTTGTCAAACCATTTTCAAAAGAAGCTTCTTGAGCAGCTAATAGTGCACTAACTGTCTCCTCCATTGAAGGTTCAGGAATAATATCATCAATTAACCTCATAGCATTATCAATAAGCACACCTGTTAACCTTCCTCTTCTTTTTAGGAACTCACCACCTTCAATTTTTGATGATGAAGTAATATTAGCAAGTTTTAATGCAGCATCATTAACTAAATATGCATGACCATCAATTCTTCTAAGTATTACAGGTTTATCCGGGAAGTTTTTATTTAATTCAGCATTAGTAGGGAACGATTTATTTGCCCAATCATTTTGATCCCAACCACGGCCAATTATAAAGTCAGGTTTTCTTTCAGAGTCATATTTTTTAGCTGCATCAATAACATCACTTAAACTCTTAGTTGAGGTTAAATCAAGCTGATTTTTTAGATAACCTAAATTATGAAAATGAGAATGAGAATCAATGAATCCCGGGTATATAGATAAACCTTGAGCGTCTATTACATTTTGAGATGAATATTTTTTAATAATGTCATCTCCTCCAACATCAATAAAAACACCATCTTTTACTATTAGAGATGACTTAATAGAAAAGTCACTATCAGCAGTATATATTTTTGCATTATGAACTATAAGATCGACTCTCTGGCTACATGAACATAAAATGATAGCAATAAAAAGAAAAAAGTTTTTCATCTTTTTTAAAATTAATGAACAAATTTAAATTAATTGATCTTTTTGTAATAATAAAAACCTAATAATAATTAACATTTTTTTAAAAAAAGAGTGTTTAGTTTATATTTATCAAAATTATTATTGCAAAATGTCATTAGTCACTATTGAAAACTTAAATATTGAATTATCAGGAAAAAACATTTTAACTGATATAAATTTAATAATCGAGAAGGGAGAGATGACCTTTTTAATTGGAAAAACTGGAAGTGGGAAAACAACATTAATAAAATCATTATATGGTGACATTTCAATCAAGAATTCTAAAAAATTTGAAATAGTAGACTTCAACCTTAGAGAAATCAAAGACTATCAAATTCCATTTTTAAGAAGAAGAATTGGAATTGTCTTTCAAGATTTTAAGTTACTAGATGACAGAAGTATCTTCAAAAATTTAGAGTTTGTTTTAAAAGCTACGGGCTGGACAGATAATAATAAAATCGAAGATAGAATACTAGAGGTTTTACATATGGTTGGAATTGAGATTAATCTAGATACATATCCATCCAAACTATCTGGAGGTGAACAGCAAAGAATTGCTATTGCAAGAGCACTACTGAATAATCCCGAGTTAATAATTGCCGACGAACCAACTGGAAACCTTGACCCTCAAACAAGTATAGAAATAATTTCATTATTTGAAAAGCTTAATAATCTTGGAATAACAATGGTAATAGCAACTCACGATTACAACCTAATTCTAAAATTACCTGGAAAAATATATAGGTGTGAGAATAAAAAATTATTTGAAGTAGTTCGTAAATAATTCAAAAATATTAATTGTAATTTTGAAAAATGAATTTAAACAATATCCCAAAAGATAAGTTCCTCCTAATTGCAGGACCCTGCGTTATAGAATCTGAAGAAGTTAGCTTAAAGATCGCAGAAGAGCTAATTGCAATTACCTCAAAGTTAGGTCTACCTTTGATTTTCAAGGGGAGTTACAAAAAAGCTAATAGAACTAAACTAGATAGCTTTAGTGGCATAGGTGATATAAAAGCTCTGGAAATTTTAAAAAAGATAAATCAAGAATTTAAAGTACCTGTTATAACTGACATTCATGAAAAAGGAGAAGCTCAAATAGCATCTGAGTATGTAGATGTTCTTCAAATTCCAGCTTTTTTAGCTAGACAAACTGAACTTTTAGTTGCAGCTGCAAAAACTGGTAAGACTGTTAACATCAAGAAGGGACAATTTATGAGTCCTGATAGTATGGAATTTGCTGTAAATAAGGTGAAAGAATCCGGTAATGATAATGTTATGATTACTGAAAGAGGAACACAATTTGGATATAATGATTTAATTGTTGATTTCAGAAGTATACCTAAAATGAAAAAAATTGCCCCAACAATTCTTGATGTTACTCACTCAGTCCAGAAACCTAACCAAGATTCTGGAGTAACTGGGGGTAACCCTGAATACATTGAATCCCTTGCTAGAGCTGGGATTGTTAATGATGTAGATGGTATTTTCCTAGAGACACACACTGATCCATCAAAATCCAAAAGTGATGGAGCTAATATGTTAAGTATCGAAAAATTAGAAAGTCTATTAAAGAATCTTCTTGAATTAAGATCTACATCTTCTAAGCTTTAATTATCTAATTGTCATATATTTGCAAAACTTTAGTTACTTTGAAATATTGGGGTCGACCGGTTTTGACAGCAAGTTTAATAACTATGTTAGCAAGTCGAGCATTGAAAATGGACTCGTTAATATCATTTTCAAAATTTAAATGGCGAAAATAACTACGCTTTAGCTGCATAATTGACTGAATTATAGTAAGTCTTTGCAATATCCTAGCTAGGCTAGGAAGCTAGATGTCTCATGATAGCTCTTGTCAACTGATATCATATATGAGGCACCATAATCGTTGACATAGGTTTTTGTTTTCACTAATCAAAAACTAAAACTAAAAGTGATAAGGAAAATATTTAGGTTGTCTAATACCTATATTTTTTCGAAAAATTAAAGTAGACTAAACTTGTAGAATACATTTTTGTTCCTTGTTTGGACGCGGGTTCGATTCCCGCCGACTCCACCAAAAAAACCCATCAACCTCTTGATGGGTTTCTTTTTTTTATATATTTGAAGCTTATTAATTTATAAATCAATTTACAATGAGAAAATTATTATTATTATTTACAGTTTTATTTTCATTTTCTGTAAACGCTCAATATGCCGTTATGTGGGCAGTTGATCTAAAAGATGGTGCAGAAGATGACTACTTAAAACTTGAAAAATTCTATTCTGAAATCCATAAAGAAGCTCTTAAACAAGGTCTTCGATCTGGATGGTCAGTATGGAAAAGAACACCTCAAGAAGGTGATGAAGCTAATCAAGCCGAGTATGTTATTTTTGATAACTTTAGTTCAAAAGAACAAATGAATGCAAATGATGCACCAAGTAACGCTGAATTAGCTCAAAAAGTATATAAAGGGAAGATGTCTAAGAGGGCAATCCAAAAAATGATGGACTCAACAGGAGACTACAGTAATGAAAGAAGAACATATACTTTAGAAGTTAAAGATGCAACTATATTAGGTGGAGGGAATGTGAAACCAGGCGATGTTGCTACAATTAACTTAATGACTAAAAAAACAGATGATTTTGAAAAATATGAATCAGAAATCTGGAAGCCAGTTGCTGAGAAAAATATTTTAACTGGAAGACTAAGACAATGGATACTTGTAGAGGTTACCGATAGATCTGAAAATGCTTGGTCAGAATTTACTCACTTTGCATGGAACCTAAGAGGGAACCTTGATGTGAAAGGAGTAGAAACTTCTGGTTTTAAATGGGATAAATTATGGGAAGGAATTGAATCATCTAGAGATATGCAAGATGCAAATGAATTTACATGTGTACTTGCTGTTTATTAATCATAAAAATCAATTAAAATGAAAAAAATTATATTATTACTATCGTTAATGTTCACATTTAGCGCTTCAGCACAATACGGAATTTTAAGTGCTGTACAGTTAAATGAAGGTGCAGAAGATCAATACTTAGCTTTAGAAGCTTTTTTTGGACCTGTACATGATCTTGCAATTGAAAAAGGTTTAGAAAATTTTCAAGCTGTTTGGAAGGTAACTTCTGATTCAGCAGATGAAAATGCTCCACATTATATTATATATACTGGTTTTGAATCAAAAGAACAACTTGATGCTTACACTAGTGGAACTCAAGATTGGGTTGCTCTAGCTAAAGAGGCTCATAAAGGGTCAATTTCTGCAAGTAGAGTTGAGAGAATAATGAATAATGTTTCTAATGAAAGTAAAGAAAGAAGAAACTATCACCTAATGTCAGTTGATAATACAGTGTTTGCTGGAAGTATAGAACCAGGAGATATTATGACAATAACTCCAACTAAAGCCCTAAATGATGATTTCGAAAATTATGAAACAAAATTTTGGAAACCATATATTGAAAAGGCAATACTTATGGGACAACACAGATACTGGGGTCTTTCAAAAGTTTATGAAAGAACTGAGAATGCTTATGAAGGTATGACTCACTTTTTCTTTAATTTTCCTGTAGAAGGTTCTAATTGGTGGGATGGTGTTATAGATCAAGATAGTTTCAAATTCCAAAAACTTCAAGAAGGTCTTAATGCTGCTAGTGAGCATTCTGATCCAATTACTTTGGAATTAGTTTCAGTTCATAACTAAGTCAAATAAAATTTATTAAAAAAAAACCCACCATTTAGGTGGGTTTTTTACTTTTGTACTATGTTTTACGAAGAAATAATTACATTTTTAACATCTAAAGGATTAAGTGAACTAGTTTCTCAAGGTTTAGCAACTCTTATAATCGTTGCTTCTATCTCTCTAGTTGTTATTGTAATTAACTTTATAACTAAAAAAATTATTTTATCCTTTTTTAAAAGGATTGCTAAATCAACATCATCATCATTTGACGATCTATTGATAAAGAACAAAGTCCCAGGATTATTATCATATATCCCCTCTTTGTTTTTCCTATTCTGGATAATACCGACATATTCTAATACACTCTATCTCTTAATAGAAGCATTTACAGTTATTTTATTTATTCTAACCGTAAGAGCAATTCTTAACACAGTAAAAGACTATTTTAAATCAAGTGATTCTTTAAAACATATACCTGTTGATAGCTATATACAGGTTATAATGATTTTTATATGGTTTGTTGGTATAATATTAATCTTGTCAGTATTAACTGGAAGAGAAGTAGGTACTTTCTTAGCATCATTAGGTGCTCTTTCTGCAATAATAATATTAGTATTTAGAGATACAATTTTAGGCTTTGTATCTAGTATTCAGATTACAGTTAATGACACTGTTAGAATTGGAGATTGGATTACAATGAAAGGTTCTAATGCAGATGGTAACGTAATTGAAGTAAATCTATCAACTGTTAAAGTTCAAAATTTTGACAATACAATAACTACTATACCTACATATAAATTAGTATCTGATTCTTTTATCAACTGGAGAGGTATGAGTGAATCTGATGGTAGAAGAATAAAGAGATCTCTTCTTATCAAACCATCATCAATTAAATTTTTAGATGATGAAGAAATTGAGTCCTTAAAAAAAATTCATCTATTATCTGATTATATTAAAAAGATTCACAAGGAAATAAAAAGTTATAATTCATCAAATCAAGTTGATAAATCAATGCTAATAAATGGAAGAAATTTGACTAACCTTGGAATCTTTAGAGAATATATTCAAAGATATTTGAAAGAACACCCTGATACTAATGATAATCTAACAATGATGTGTAGACAATTACAGCCAACTGCACAAGGTATTCCAATCCAGATCTATGCATTTTCAAAAGATAAAGAGTGGACAAAATATGAAGCTCTCACTTCAGATATTTTTGACCACCTTCTATCTTCTGTTAAATATTTTAATCTAGAATGTTTTGAACTTAATCAATTCCCTGCCCAATAATATATGGCGGATTTAATTGTTTAACTTCATTTTCAAGATCTTTAACCTCTTTATTTAATTGCTCAATTTCATTCTTCATCTTCTCGAAATGTTTCTCTGCAATTTCAAGATTTGAAGAGTTTAATTCAGTTGGACCATAAGAAGTTGATAACCCTTGCATTGCAATCCTTATCCTCACTCCCAAGTTAGGCTTATACCATTCTCCTATCTCATCTCTAGCAGGACTACTGTCATTTTCATATTCATAGTCATTATATGTATCCTTAAAATCAGAAATTTTAGCAATTATATCTGGTGAAAATGATTCAAGTTGCATTGAAGCTTTTTCTAGTAATTGAATTTTATTTCCAATCATTGAAAATACGTCTTCATATTTAGAGATATTAATATAAAGTTTTGAAACCCTTTCTCTAAATCTATTATATTCATCATAAGAAGCTCCCTTTAGAGTTCCCTCTCTGAGGGGTTTTACACTAAAATTAATTGGACCATCAAGTTTTTCAATAGAACCATTATTTTCTAGGAAAAGCTCTGCTTGATAATCTCCAGGAGTAGCATAAGGACCTGATGGGCTCCATCCCCAACCTCCTCTAAAAGATCCTGATCTAATAGGATAATAGCTCTTGTGTCTTAAATTCCATGCTATTCTTCCTGAACCATTAGAAGCATTCTTCTTTACATTATTTATAAGATTACCATTGGAATCTTTTATAGTAAGGATAATACTAGCCGGCTTTTCATTCATCTCATCAGAAAGGGCCTTATATCCAGGGAATGGGATATCTTTCTTATCAGAATTAAGCTTTCTTTCAGATTGAATCCTTTTTGACTTAGATGTTTTTGGCACATCTTTTAAATGGTAAGTAAATACCGCACCATATGTTGGGTTTTTTGCAACATAGAATTGACCACCCGTATTACCTAAAGAATTTCTTGGCTTAAATAACTTAGCATCTCTAGGTTTAAACAACTTACCTTTTTTTGATAAATTTTCAGGAGTCATTTCTCTTAGCGCACTATAATCATCTAAGACAAAGAATCCTCTACCAAAAGAAGCTCCAACTAGATCATTCTCTCTTTCTTGAATAACAATATCTCTAAATGAGATTGTTGGTGAGCCTGGAAGTTTTTGCCAGTTCTTACCAGCATCTAAAGAAGTATATATTCCAAATTCTGTAGCTAGAAAAAATAAATCTTTATTAACGTGATCTTGTACAAATCTCCATACAAGAGTTCTGTCTGGAATATTATTTGAGATTGATTCCCATGATTCCCCAAGGTCATCACTCTTAAATAAGTATGGTGATAAATCCCCTTCTTTATGATTATCTAAAGAGACATAAACAGTATTAGGATCATAAAGGTCTGCCTTTATATCATTAACAAATGATCTTTCAGCTAGACCAAGTTTAGTAACAGGGATTGATTTCCAAGAATCACCTCCATTAGTTGTAACTTGAATAAATCCATCATCAGTTCCAGCCCATATAGTCCCCTTTGATACCGGTGATTCAGATAAAGAAGTTATGGTATTATACTGAGACATTGCTTTAACATCCCAAGCATTGTCCCAACTTTGCTTTCTTCCCATAATTGGAAGTTCAATTCTATTTTCATTTCTAGTTAAATCTCCAGAGATTGCGTTCCAACTATCTCCTCTATCCATAGATTCCCAAACTCTATATGAACCTATGTATATTTTTGCTGGATCATGTGGACTAACTAGAATAGGTGTATCCCAATTATATCTCTCATGAGGGTCACCCTCTAATGCTTGAGGTTGAACAAATACTTGCTCACCAGTTTTTAGGTCAACTCTATGAAATCTACCTTCTTGAGTTGTTGCATAAATTATATCATTATATACTGGGTCTGTTGCTGATTGGTGACCATCTGCAAATAATGTTTTATACCAATCTCTATTTGTAATACCAGTTCCTTCATCAGTAGCAGAAGGCCCTCCCGCAGAACCATTATCTTGAGTTCCACCAAAAATATGATAAAATGGCTCCTTATTATTAACTGCAACCTTATAAAATTGTGTTAATGGAAGATTTAAAAAGTAATGCCAGTTTTTAGCAAGATCAAAACTTTCATATATACCTGCATCAGTTCCAACCATAATATAGTCAGGATCACTTTCTTTAAATGCAATAGCATGGTGATCACTATGTTTTTGTCTTGCACCCTCTAGAGTACGGAAATTTTTTCCACCATCTTCTGAAGTCAAAATTTGAACATTCATTAAATAAAGTCTATCAAATTTATGAGGACTTGTATATAATTCTTGATAATAATGAGGACCTGTTCCACCTGAAACTGTATTTGACATCTTCTTCCATGATTCTCCTCTGTCAACAGATTTATAAACACCTCCTTTTGTTCTATCAAGTTCAATAGCTGCATAAACAACATCAGGGTCTTGATATGACATTGCAATACCTATTTTACCTAAGTTAGACCTAGGCACTCCATTAGTAAGTTTTTTCCATGTATTTCCATTATCATCAGATCTATGGATACCTGATCCTGGACCACCTCCCATATATGAAGCAACAGTTCTATGTCTATCCCATGTGGCAGCATATAGTATGTTAGGATGTCTTGAATCCATCATTATATCTGTAACCCCTGTCCATTCAGAACCTCCTAATATTTTACTCCATGTCTCTCCTCCATCACTTGTCTTGTATAAACCTCTATCTCCACCACTTGACCATAAAGGTCCCTGAGATGCAACATAAACAACATTTGAATTATCAGGATGAATAATTATTTCAGATATATGTTCTGAATTTTTTAATCCCATATTTTTCCATGTCTTTCCTCCATCTGAACTTTTATAAACACCATCACCATACCCAACATGTCTTCCACCAACGTTTTCTCCAGATCCAACCCAAATTATACTTGGATTAGAAGGATCTATATCTACTGATCCAATTGAGTATGTTGGTTGGCTATCAAAAATCGGGTTCCATGTGTTACCGGCATTATCAGTCATCCAAACACCCCCTGATCCAACAGCAATATACCATACGTTTTCATTATCTGGATGAATTGCTATATCAGCTATTCTTCCTGATAAAAAAGCTGGACCAACATTTCTAAGTTTAAATGCATTTAATGATACTTTTTCAGTCTTTGAAGCATCATTTTGTTTATTTCTTTTTCTTTGAGAATTACCTTGAAGTGGTAAAATAAAAAGCAAGGCAATTAAAATTATTTGTATTTTTTTCATCATATAAATTAATTAGTTATAATTAAATATATGAAAAATACCTTAGGATTAAAACACTTCTGCAATCATACAACGAGCACTTCCTCCACTATTATTCTCAATATTTTTTAGAGATGAATAAACTATCTGAGTGTTCTTCTTTATTATGTCCAATTGATTATCATTAAAAGAGCTGTATGCCTTGGAACTCATTACTAAAACAGGGCCACTTTCTCCAATAAGTTGAATACAATTTGCCCCAAATGAAGACATTTGACTAACACTAATATCTATTATCTCTAATCCATTGGATATTAATGAATTAGTTACAGTTTCCTTTTCTTTTTTGTCAATTATTGATTCTAGGCAGATAACTGAAAATTTATTACAAATACTCAACACTACATTAGTGTGATATATAGGTTTATCTTGATGAAATGATTTGAAAAGGACTGGATTATAACCCATATCCAAACAAAATTTATTTACCAATTCTTTATTTGATCTTTGGGATAGTGAACAGTATGCTATTCTGTTAATCCTATCAAGGACTAGACTACCCGTGCCTTCTAAGAACATGTTATTATTTTCGAAATTTGAATAATCCTTATAAATAGATATGTTTTCACCATTATTATTCAAACATTCTATTGCCAAGTTTGTTCTCTCTAATCTTCTGTTTTTAGCAAACATAGGATATGTTATAGCTTTATTATCCTTATGGAAAGAAATCCAATTATTTGGAAATACTGCATCGGGAGTGTCAACATCTCTTTCATCTTTAAAAACAGTTACCTTGACACCTTCTGATTCTATTTCATTTTTAAGTAATTCAAATTCTTCTATTGCTTTAATATTTATCTCACTATTAGATAGATTAGAAGTATTTTTCTGAAAAGTATTATCATTTAATGTTAGCTCATTACTTCTAAAATTTTTTGGGTAGGTCATTAATATGTGTGATGAAAAATGATTCATATTTATTCTCTTAACAATGGTAATGTGGAGCATCTAAATAGGCCTGACATCTTTGATACATTTTTATATGAAATCTTTTCTACAAGAAAGTCATTTCTCTCTAGCCAAGTATTAATTTTACTAAATCTTTTATCTGAAACTATTACTTCAGGAGATATAACTAATAAATTGGATATCAACATATAAGCTTCTTGCCCATATGCCAGATATGTATTCTTTTTGCCAAAGTAACTAATCAAGTATTCAACATCACTTTTATTGACAAAAGAATCTGGACAGATTATAGCTTTACGCTTTCCTATAGGTTGAAAACAACAATCCAAATGAAGAACATTTTCAAAAACATCAGTATTTGATTTTTTGATATTTATCGACATAATTTCCTTACTCGGAATCATCTTTTCTAAATAGCTTATTGACTCTTGATTAGTCCTTGCAGTTATTAATTCTGAGTAATCTTCCCCAGAATAAGTGCCAATAAATAACTTATCGTTATGAATAACAACATCTCCCCCCTCTATATGCATATAGTCAGGCAATTTAACAACTCCTGCATCTAAATTATTTATAATACCTGATACACCTACAAGCTCTTCTTCTCTATTAGGAACAATATTAGATTGAAAGAATATATTTGAAATCGTGAAACCTAAATCTCTTGCAAAAACCTGATTACAGTTCTTTATATTATCAGGCCTTAATACATCTACATTATGTTTTATAAGAATTTTATAAAAAGATTCTACATCTTTTTTGACATCAACCTCACTTGGATAAGATTTATTCTTTATATGATAAAGAGATCTTGGATCATAAACATCAAAAACTTTTGGAGGATCACCCATATCCTCAGCCAAACCAAGTATGACTGACTTTAGGGCTGAATATTCATTATCTACCTTTACCTCAATCATTTAAAGCACTTTATTCTTCTTATTTGCAAAGTAAGAAATTAAGGCTAAAATTGTTATAAAAATCAAAGAATAATAAACAAAAGTAGGAGTAATAACCTTCTCCCCAGAAGCATAAGAGTGAAGCCCTGTTAGATAAAAGTTTACACCAAAATAAGTCATCATAATTGAACTAAATGCAACTATACTAAGAAGATTGAACAGCCATTTACCATTAAGACTAGGGATAATTCTAAGATGAAGAACAGCTGCATACACAATAATACTTATTAATGCCCAAGTTTCTTTTGGATCCCAACCCCAATATCTTCCCCAACTTTCATTAGCCCACATTCCACCTAAGAAATTACCTATTGTCAACATTATAAGACCTATTGTAAGAGATAATTCATTAACAATAGTTAGTTCTTCAAGCTTTTTAGACATTCTTTCTCTGTTCTTTTTATTAGACAAAATTGTTAGAAGAAGTGCAACTATTCCCAAAATCATTCCTATTGTAAATGGACCATAGCTTCCTACAATGACAGCAACGTGAATCATAAGCCAATAGCTATCTAAAACTGGCTGAAGATTTGCAATAGATGGGTCTAACCAATTCATATGTGCTATTGATAATATAATTGAAGAGACAAATGTTGCTGAGGCTAAGGTGAAGTTAGATTTCCTTCCAAAGATAATACCAAAGATAACAGCTGACCAGGCAACATATATCATAGACTCATATGCATCACTCCAAGGAGCATGGCCAGATATATAAGCTCTCGATATTAAGCCCAAAGTATTTAAAAAGAAAAGAAGGTATATAATATATTTTAGACCCTTTATTAAAAAGGAATTTAACCTATTATCATAGAATATTTGAAATATTAGTATGATAAGTAGGCCAAGCCCAGATAATAAATAGTAATTATAAAGTCTATTAAATATATCAACTTTATTATAAACCATCTCTGCTTTAATTTTATTTGAAGATGGTATTACATCTGCTCCAAACTTTCTTTGGAACCCATTAATGCTTTCAAGTAACTCTTCGGATTGAGTATAATCTTTTGATTCTTTTGAGATCTTGAGAGTTTGAAAATATAGAGGTAATACATTCTTAACATAAAGTGAATCTGCACCTGTAAAATTAAATTCATCTATTTCAGGATAAGAAACCCATTTATTGTTTTCATCACCTGGAATTGGAAAGACTCTCATTATTTTACCCTCAAGAGCAGAATAGAGAAGGTTTACCCTTCTATCAACTTCAATAAAGTCTTTTTCTATTTGGGACGGAATAGCTGATAGGTATGCTTTCTCAAGATTGGAAGCAAGTTTATAATTCCCTAGATCATCAAAAAAGGATACTAGAGGAGCTTTCTTCATATCATTTGGAACCCCAATAACCTTTCTTATGGTATCACCCTTTTGACCAGATTTTAAATAAACTAATGGAACATTAAACCATAGAGAAGGATTGTCCATTATAGAGAGTAAAACTTGATCTGAATTAAGCCCTTTATAGTTGTCTGACCTACTGACTTTCCTAAGCAATTCAGAAGAGAATGTGTTAGCAGGTTTCATTCTTCCACCACTATCCTGAATAATAATTTCCCCGAACTTTTTAGCATGCTCTTCAGAATAAGAGTCAGACAATATAATAGAGTCTACAAATTCCGTCTTAGCAGAAGAACTATTAATTTGAGCATTAACAGTTAGAAGAGTTGCAAAGAAAATAACAGATAAACTTTTCTTGTTGAGCTGTCTTGAAAGAAATTTAAATCTTGTTTTGCCAACAAAAAATATTGCAGTCATACTAAAGAAAAGCAATAGATATCCAGAATAAGTAATAAACGTTCCCCAAAAATCTTTATTTACAGAAAGTATAGTTCCTTTTTCATCTGGATCAAAAGAAGCTTGAAAGAATCTATAGCCTTTGTGATTTAAAATGTTATTCATATATATATCATAATCAAAAGTATCTTCACTCTCAACTGTTACCCTACTCATAAATGAAGAATAGCTATTTTCTGTTCCTGGGTATTTATCTGCAATAAAATCATTTAACCTAATTGAAAATGGAATTTCAACCTCATCTGAACCATAGGATAGATAAAAATCAAGATCATTAATGGTAATTCTTTTAGGATTATTAACAAACCCTTTTCCACCCATTAGACTAACCTCTTTGGATTCACCCTTGTAATTAACACTAACAACTAATACGTCCTGCTGAATACCATCGTTCTCCAACACATCTACAATATCAAAAACACCTCTAAGCGGAGGTTCAGGAAAAACAAATTGAAATCCAGGTATTTGATAGAGAGACCTTAACTCTAGTAACTGGGTTGAATTTGCGATTAGATCACCCTGAGTCTGATTTGACATAACCATATACTCTCCCTGAAATGGAGAATTAATAAAATACTCTCCCTTATTTGAAGATATATTTATCGCCCCCTTAACCTCGTAATTTAAAGTAAATAGAATATTATTAATACTTGAAACTTCTCCTTCCTTAATATAATGCTCGCGTCTATTTCCATCAGAAGCCTCAATTAATTTTATATATATTTCACCTTCAGGATCTAAGACTAGGCCTTCTGTGACATTTTCTCTAAAGTCTATATATTCGATTGAAAATATTTCTTTATTAAAATCATCAGAAATTTTGAAATTATTATTTGTGTGCTCAGACATTAAGAGCTTGCTTTTCAATGTTTTTCTCTGTTCATCTCCATCTTTTTCACCATCAATTAAAACTTTTAAATATGTTTTTTCTGACAGATAGCTGCTAGACACAGTATTCTCTCTTATAGGCATAACTCCTTCATCACCAAGATATCTTGTTACAAATGCACCGAGAAGAATAAGTATCCATGATAAATGCATTAATAACACTGCCCTTTTTCCTTTAACTAATAGGTTATATTTTTTTATATTTCCTATAAAACAGACAATAAGAAGAACCATTAGCAATTCAAACCACCATGCGTTATAGACCCATATTCTTGCTGCTTCTGTTGAGTACCAACTTTCTAAAAAAGTACCTAGTCCCATAGAGAAAGGAAATAGTATCATTAGAATTAACATGAATTTTGTAGAAAATAAATATTTAAAAAATTTTGACATCATTTTTTTTAGAGAGAGCAAATATAATTATGAAAATTTATATTTAAGAATAAAACTAATCAATAAGATGTTAAAGTTTGTTTAAATTTGCATCCTATTTATCAATCATATGAAAAATAACTATAAAAAATACCTAAAAGATATAACTACATTTATCCTAGATGTTGATGGGGTTATGACAAATGGAAAAATCATCTATACTCATGATGGAAAAATAGATAGACAATTTCAGGCTAAGGATGGGTATGCTATAAAGCATGCAATATCAAAAGGCTATAATTTTGTAATTATATCGGGAGGTACTCAAGACAATATAAGAAAACGACTAAATTCACTGGGCGTAGAAGATGTTTTTATAAGTGCATTTGATAAAATTAAAATTTTTAATGACTATATAACCAAAAAAAATATAAGTCCTGATAATATTCTTTATATGGGTGATGACAATCCTGATATTGATGTTTTAAAAGTTGTAAAAATATCTGCCTGCCCAATAGACGCATCCGTTGATGTTAAAAAAGTTTGTAATTATATTTCAGATAAAAAAGGTGGAGAAGGTTGTGTTAGAGACGTTATAGAACAAGTCATGAGGGTTCATAATAAATGGATTTAATTAATAATTCGAAATATAAAATAATACTTGGGTCATCTTCATCGAGAAGAAAGGAACTATTAGAGTTAACAGGAATCAATTTCACAGTTCAAACTTATACCATAAATGAAGACTTTCCAGATAATTTAAAAGCCTCTGAAATTGCAGAATATATTGTCTCAAATAAAAATGAACCCTTTAAAAGTTTAATAAAAAAGAATGAGATTATTCTGACTGCAGACACATTAGTATGGTATAAAAATAAATGCTGGGGTAAACCAAAAGATAAGAATGAAGCTAAACAAATGCTGAAGTTATTTTCAGGTAATTCTCATGACGTAATAACATCTGTAGGTTTTCTCACAACCAAAGGTTTTAAAATTCTCACAGAGTCTACAGAAGTTACATACAAAGAATTAAACAAAGATGAAATTGACTATTATGTTGATACAATGAATCCAACTGATAAAGCTGGTAGTTATGGTATTCAGGATTGGATTGGAATGATTGGAATTGAAAAAATTATTGGGAGTTATACTAGTGTACTTGGACTCCCAGTTCCACAAGTAATAAATGAAATTATTTCAATTATTAAAAATGAAGGTTAATACGTTAAAATATTCACAAATTTTACCAATTAGTTTGGATCGTGCTTGGAATTTTTTATCATCGCCTAAAAATTTAAAGTTAATAACCCCAAAATCTATGAACTTTAATATTACAGACTGGGATAATAGAGATTCTTATCCAGGACAAATAATTCAATATACAGTTGAGCCAATATTTGGAATTAAACTTAAGTGGGTGACGGAAATTACACACTTAGAAAAAAACAAATATTTTGTTGATGAACAAAGATTTGGCCCTTATTCTTTTTGGCATCACAAGCACTTCCTAAAAGAAGTAGAAGGTGGTGTGCTCATGGAAGACATAATACACTACAAATTACCTTATGGATTTTTTGGGGAATTAATTAATATTTTTTTTGTTAGAAAAAAGCTTAAAGAGATTTTTTCTTATCGTAAAAATGAGTTAATTAAAATTTTCCAAAATACATAAGATTATGAAAAACATATTATTAATAGGTGGTTCAACAGGAATTGGTCTTGAACTATCAAAAAAGTTAGAAGACAATTACAACGTTTTTATCTCCACAAGAAATCCAGAGAAATTCAGCTCATCAAATATAAAGACTACAAAACTAGATCTTGATAAAGATTTTGAAGCGGATTGGTTACCAGAAGTAATTGATGGATTTGTATATCTTCCAGGAACTATTAACCTAAGACCCTTTAAAGGGCTTAAAAGTGAAGTTTTTATTGATGATTTCAATATAAATGTTTTAGGATGTATAAAAATTCTACAAAAAGTATTAAATAGACTTGAGGCAAGTGAGAATTCTAGTATAGTCATGTTTAGTACTGTTGCTGTTAAGCTGGGCATGCCTTTTCACAGTTCTGTCTCATCATCCAAAGGAGCAATCGAAGGACTAACAAGATCTCTAGCAGCAGAATTCGCTCCTAAAATTAGAGTCAATGCAATTGCTCCATCACTATTAAACACTCCAATGTCAGATAAATTTCTAAATTCTGACACTAAACTTGATAATGCTAAAAATAGACATCCATTAAAAGAAATAGGAAGTCCTGAAGATATTTCTGATTTAGTTATGTTTCTCTTAGAAGATAAGAGCAAGTGGATGACTGGTCAAATTATTCCATTTGATGGAGGAATTGGATCACTCAAAACAAATTAATGAGAGGGGTAAAAAAAGTGAATCTCCCAAAAAAAGTTTGTCTTGTTTGTAGTCGTGAGTTTGCCTGGAGAAAAAAATGGAGAAAAGATTGGCAAGAGGTATTATACTGTAGTGAATTATGCAAAAAGAGGAAACAGCTAATTTAGTCTGGTTTAGGTCAAACCTTAGAGTTGAAGATAATACTTCTTTATCAAAAGCTATCAGAGATTCATCAAGGGTTATAGGATATATAAATATTGATCCTACAATTTTTAAATTATCAAATTATGGTTTTAAAAAAACAGAAAAATTTAGAACTAAATTTTTATTAGAATCAATACAAGATTTAAAAAAACAGTTAAGTGATATTAACATCTCTCTTATTATAACTAATCAAGACTTTGAGAGTTCTATCAATTCAATAATTAAAAAATATAATGTTAGAAGTATATATATGCAAAAAGAATGGACAAGAGATGAATTAGCCGAAGAAAAACAAATTCCCAAGCATATTAATCTAATAAAAGATTTTGATCAATTTCTATATTCTCCTGAGTCAGTAAAAGAAATATATGAGAATATCCCTAGGGGGTTTTCAAACTTTAGAAGGAAGTGTGAGAAATACTTGAATATTTCATATCCTCTTCAAATCCCTAAACCACTTGATAAAAAAAATAATATTGATGAAGTATATAGTGTTCCAACTCTTAACGATCTTGGTTTTGAAGAATTTAGAGTACACAAAAACTCTGTTTTTAAATTTTTAGGTGGCGAGACATCAGCCAAAGAAAGAGTGTATGAGTACTTTTTTGAAACAAAAAGAATATCAAAATATAAATTAACACGGAATAAATTATTAGGAAAAGACTATAGCTCAAAATTGTCTTCATGGCTGGCTAATGGATCTATTTCTGTTAGATACGTTTATATGCAAATAAAAAAATATGAAGAAGAGATAGAGAAGAATGAATCAACTTATTGGCTATTTTTTGAACTAATTTGGAGAGATTTCTTTAAGTATGTTTCTATGCAGCATAAAGATAAATTTTTCAGTAAAAGTGGAATCTATGGAAACTCTAAGGATTGGTCTAATAATAGAGAACTTATAAATAGTTGGATTAACGGTGAAACCAATGAACCATTTGTAAATGCTAATATGAAAGAACTTTCTCAGACAGGTTTTATGTCAAATAGAGGAAGACAAAATGTAGCGAATTATCTAACCAAAGAATTGAAGATTGATTGGAGAATTGGAGCTGAATATTTTGAGTCTTTACTTATTGACTATGATGTTCATAGTAATTATGGAAATTGGCTTTATAATGCTGGTATTGGCAATGACTCAATGCCATTCAGAAAATTTAACCCTAAACTACAATCAGAAAGATATGATCCTAATAAAGAATATGAGAAACTTTGGTTAAATGAATAAAAATTGCTTTATAATACTTCCTAATCAGCTTTTCAAAGAAAGCCAATTCCTTAAAAGAGATAATACAGCTTTTATTATTGAAGAATACTTGTTTTTCAAACAATATAACTTTCATAAACAGAAAATCTCTTTTCATAGAGCAACAATGAAATTTTATGAAAACTATCTTATTGAATATGGATTAAATGTAAAGTATATAAATTCTTTTGAGAGAGAATCCAAGATATCCTTATTGATAGAGAAAATTAAACTCTTAGGGTTTAAATCAATAGAAATATATGATCCAGTTGACTATCTTCTGACCAAGAGAATAACTAAAAAATGTAGAGAGCTAGAAATCGATCTAATTATTCATGACTCTTTATTATTTATAAATTCAAGAGATGATTTAAGAGATTTCTTTAAAGATTCAAAAAAAAAGTTTTTCCAAACCTCATTCTACAAAAATGAAAGAAAAATAAAAAATATACTGATTGAGAAAAATGGAAAACCAACAGGCGGAGACTGGACATATGATGTTTTAAATAGAAAAAGATTTCCAAAAGATACATCTCCTCCTAAAATTAAAAATCCAAAAAAGAATAAATATATAGAAGAATCCTACGAATATGTTCTTAAATATTATAATAGTAATTATGGAATTCTTGGTCATTTCAATTATCCTTCAACTATCAAGGAATCTGAAGAATGGCTAAAAGATTTCCTAGATAATAGATTTCACAAATTTGGTGATTATGAAGATGCTATCGTTAGAGATGAACTTACCTTAAATCATAGTATCCTTAGCCCTTTAATAAATATTGGATTTATTAGCCCAAATAAAGTCATCTCTAGATCAATAGATTTCTCTAAGAAGAATAATATTCCAATAAATTCTACTGAAGGTTTTGTTAGACAAATTCTAGGCTGGAGGGAGTTCATAAGAGGTGTTTATATCTCAAAGGGTAGCTATGAAAGAAGTTTAAATTTCTGGAAGTTTAAAAGAAAAATACCAGTGTCATTCTATACTGGAAATACTGGTATAGAACCAGTTGACATTTCAATAAAAAAAGTTTTAAAAACCGGTTATCTTCATCATATAGAAAGACTAATGATACTTGGAAATTTTATGCTACTATGTGAATTTGATCCTGATGAAGTTTACAGGTGGTTCATGGAACTGTTTATTGATTCTTATGATTGGGTAATGGTCCCAAATGTATATGGTATGAGTCAATTTGCAGATGGAGGTTTAATGTCAACAAAACCTTACATAAGCGGAAGTAATTATATATATAAGATGAGTGATTATAAAAAAAATAATTGGGATAAAATATGGGATGGACTTTTTTGGAGATTTATGAATAAACAAAGAGATTTCTTTAATAAAAATCCGAGATTAAGAATGTTAATATCAACATTTGATAAAATGGATCAAGAAAAAAAACAACAGCATATTTTTAATGCTGAAAATTTTCTAAAAAAGATAGATAATGAAGAATAAAAGCATAGCTGAAGTTGACAGAATAATAGAAATGGCGTGGGAGGACAGGACACCTTTTGAAGCAATTTTTAATCAATTCGGCTTAACAGAAAAAGAAGTCATAATTGTAATGAGAAATAACTTGAAGACTTCAAGCTTTAAACTATGGAGAAAAAGAGTCACGGGAAGAAAAAGTAAACATTTAAAATTAAGAAATAAGGATATTGGAAGATTTAAATGCAGTCAACAAAGAAATATTTCAAACAATAAGATATCTAAAAGATAATACTAGATTCTTTCAATCTCAGCACCTAATTGATTAAGTCTCATAACTATATTCTCATAACCTCGATCTATCTGCTCTACATTTTGAATAACACTAGTACCATTTGCTGATAAGGCTGCAATAAGAAGGGCTATTCCTGCTCTAATATCTGGAGAAGACATTACGGTAGCTTTTAGTTCAGACTTAAAATCTAGACCAATAACCGATGCTCTGTGAGGATCAGATAAAATAATTTTAGCTCCCATGTCAATTAGTTTATCTACAAAAAATAATCTACTCTCAAACATTTTTTGATGAACTAATATACTTCCTCTTGCTTGGGTAGCAACAACTAGAATAATACTTATAAGATCTGGGCTAAAACCAGGCCATGGAGCATCAGATATGGTAAGTATAGATCCATCAATATAATTTGAAATTTCATAACCATCATTATGAGAAGGAATAATCATATCATCCCCTTCTTTTAAAATCTTAATTCCAAGTTTTCTAAAAGTATTAGGTATTTGACCTAAGTTTTCCCAAGAAACATTTTTAATCCTTATTTCACTTTTAGTCATAGCAGCCAAACCTATCCAACTTCCAATCTCAATCATATCAGGAAGGATAGTATGTGTTGCTCCATTCAATTTTTCAACTCCAGAGATAGTTAGCAGATTAGATCCAATACCTTGAATATTAGCTCCCATCTTAATTAGCATACTGCATAATTGTTGAATATATGGTTCACATGCAGCATTGTATATCCTTGTGTCTCCTTTTGCAAGAACTGATGCCATAATTAAATTAGCAGTTCCTGTTACAGAAGCTTCATCTAAAAGTAGATCAACTCCAATTAAACCATTTGTTTTTACATTATATATCCTATTCTTTGAATCATAGTCTAATTTAGCCCCTAGTTTTTCAAGATTTACAAAATGAGTATCTAGTCTTCTTCTTCCAATTTTATCCCCTCCTGGCCTTGGTATAGATGCAGCCTTATATCTTGCTAATAATGGACCAACAAGCATTATTGAACCCCTTAATGATTTAGCATATGTAGTAAATTCATCAGATTTTAGATAATCTAAATTAACTGTCTTAGCAGAAAATTCATAAGAACCATTTTTTAAATTAGAGCAAGTGACACCAAGGTTTTTTAGAATCTCTATAAGTTTATTAACATCAATAATATCGGGGATATTATTGATAGTTACTTTATCATCTGTCAACAAAACAGCAGATAATACTTGTAGCGCTTCATTTTTTGCTCCTTGAGGAATAACCTCTCCCTTTAAACTCTTACCACCAGTTATCCTAACGCTTTTCATTAATACCTTCTTTTTGGCTTTTTTCTAGACTTATTATTTGACTTGTAACCATTATTCTTAGGCCTAGATCTTAAAAACTCAGCAGAATCAGTCAGTGGTAGATCCTCATCTAAAACTTTTAGTTTACCATCTGATAAATCAAGAAGATGATCAAGAATGACCTGGTCTTCAACTGAATCCTTGTTCCAATTTAGAAAACATTTTTTCATATGATTAGCTATAGTCAAAATCAATTTTCCTTTTAACTCAGAATTATCCCAGTTAACAGTAAAATCAATCATTCGCTTTATATTATTTCCATAAAATCTATACTTTGGGTAGTTTTGAGGATAATCTAAGTTATTAGGTTTTCTTTTTTCATAAACTTCTTTTGATGGTTTATCATAAGGACTTTCAACATCTAATTGAAAATCTGACATAATAAAAAGTTGAGCCCATAGTTTATGCTGAAAATCCGGGACATCTCTAAGATGAGGATTTAAATTACCCATAACACCAATTATAGCCTTAGCCATCTCATTTCTCTTCTCTTTATCTTTTAATGCAACTGCTTGATCAATCATATCATGAATATGTCTTCCATATTCTGGAATAATAAGCTTTTTCTTTTGTGTATTATATACTAATGTGTCCATAAGATTAAGGAATTAATGCAATTTAAGAAATTTTAATATTCTAACTATAGAGAAATAATATTATCTAAAGAACTAACTTTTTTATAAAGATCTATAATTTCAGTGGGAGATTCAAAAACACCTTCAAATGAAATGCTTTTATAGTTCCCTTTATCTGATGATTTAATCTTACAATTACACTCATAATCAGAGAAAATTATTTTTAATTTATCTAGGTCCTCAGAATTATTTTTTATAATGAATTTAAACATATATGGACCTGGCCAATTTTGAGAGTCATCTAATTGAATCTTAAATCTTTTATAAAATTCATTTGATTTTTTACTAATGTTAGCCAAGCTATCTATCTTTGTAAATTAATAGTGTAAAGATATAAATGATTTAAAGATACTTTGGAGAATAAGGCAATAAATAAAAAAGTAGTTATTACTGGAGGACCAGGAACAGGCAAAACATCTGTTATCAAAGAATTGATGGATAGAGGTTATAAATGTTATGACGAAGGGTCAAGGGATGTAATATCCCAAATAAATTTGAAAGGGCAGACATTTAAATCTGATCCCTTAAGCTTTAGTGACTCTTTATATAAAGCTAGAACTGAACATTATTTCGATTCACAAAAAAAAGAGTATAAAGGAAAGACTGTGTTTTTTGATAGAGGTATTCATGATATCTTAGCATACTTGAGGTATATCAATAAAAACAATAAGTACTGGGAAAATATAATTTTAAACTATAAATATGATACAGTTTTTGTATTTCCACCATGGAAAGAGATTTATACAACAGATAAAGAGAGACATGAAGACTTTAAGGAATCTGAAGAAGTAAATTTTGCGATCATCAAACTCTATAAAGAGGGTAATTCTGATATTGTAGAGATCCCTAAAACAGGTATAGAAGAAAGAGTTAATTTTATAATAAATCATCTATTTGGAAATGGACAATAGTATAATATTTATGGGTACTCCAGATTTTGCAGTTAAATCTCTAGATTATTTAATAAAAAAAAATCTAAGTATAGATTGTGTTGTAACCTCACCAGATAAAAAATCAGGGAGAGGCCTTAAAATAAATGAGTCAGAAGTAAAAAAGTATTCTAAACTAAATAAAATAAAATTACTTCAACCTAATAATTTAACTGATCCTGATTTTATAAAACAAATAAAAGAACTTAATCCAGCTTTGCTAGTTGTTGTTGCCTTTAGAAAATTACCAAGAGTTTTGTATGAGATACCAAAGCATGGTGCAATAAATCTTCATGCATCATTACTCCCAGACTATAGAGGAGCTGCGCCAATTAATTGGTGTCTTATTAATAACGAAAAGTTTACAGGAGTTTCTATTATCAAGATTAATGAAAAGATTGATTACGGAAAGATACTTATGCAAGAAAAAATTATAATTGATAGAGACGAGGATTATGGAACATTAAAAAATAGACTATCCTTAATTGGGTCTAAAATTTTATACAAGACTATTGATTTAATTTTTAAGAATCAAATAAAAGAGAAGGCTCAAATTATTTCAGAAAATGATAAAAAAGCTCCAAAACTTACTTCTGAAAATACTAGAATTGATTGGGATAGCTCTATAGATTCAATAATAGGAAAAATTAGAGGATTAGCCCCAAAACCTGGTGCTTGGACAATTTTAATTAACGATGAGGATGAGATAAGAATGAAAATCCTTAAAGCTAGACCAGCAAGCTATTCTAAGAGTAATTCAAACAATATTTTACTAACTCAAGATAAAAGAATATTCATTTCTACCCGAAATGGTGAGATTGAGTGTGATATAATACAATTAGAAAACAAGAAAGCAATGACAGCAAAGGATACCCTTAATGGTTATAATTTTTCTTCAAAATGCCTTGTAAAGTAGAAAAATAGGCTATGATATCAACAAAATAGCTGAATTTATTAACAATAACGCATATTTTGAGCTTCTAATCGTTGGACTTACGATAATCCATATAAATTTGTCTAAACTTTAAAATTAAAGAGATATGAATAAATCAGAATTAATTGACACTATGGCTTCAGGTGCTGGAATATCTAAAGCCGCAGCAAAAAAAGCTCTAGAATCAATGCTAGGGGGTGTTTCTTCAACACTAAGAGGTGGTGGACGTGTTTCACTGGTTGGGTTTGGATCATGGTCTGTTTCTCACAGACGTGCTAGAGCAGGGAGAAATCCTCAAACTGGTGCTACTATCCAAATCGCTGCTAAAAATGTAGTAAAATTTAAAGCTGGGGCTGAACTATCTGGATCAGTAAACTAAGCTTTTAAATTCATATAGCATAAAAAAGCTTCCTTCGGGAAGCTTTTTTTATATATTTATTTCATGAAGGGTAATATTTTAATAGCCTCTCCTAATCTTTTATTTGATAGTTTTTTTTCAAAAACTATTATTCTAATCGTTGACCAGACTAAAGATGGCTATACTGGTTTTATTCTTAATAAAGCTTTAAAACTAAAAATAAAAGAGGTAAAAGAATTTACAATATATAGTGGTGGTCCCGTATCTGGCGAGAATCTTTATTTTATCTATAAAACCAAAGAGCCAATTAAAGGGAGTCTGAAAGTGACAGAAAATATTTATTGGGGTGGAAATATTGATGAAATTTTTAAATTAATAAAAGAAAAAGTAATAGCTAAAAGTGAAATTAGATTTTTCATAGGCTATTCTGGATGGGATAAGAATCAATTAAAAAATGAGATAAAAAATAAAAATTGGATAGTAGGAAAAAATAGAACAGGCAATATATTAAATATTAATAGTCAAAAGCATTGGAAAAATGAAATGAAAAAATTAGGTGGAGAATATCTTCTTTGGTCTGAGTCACCTAAGAATCCAATATCAAATTAATTAAGTAGAACCCAGGACTTGTTTTAAATCTGAAATCAAACTATCCCATAGTAACTTTGATTCTTCCAGTTCATCTTCTGGAGAAAAATCTGTAACAATAAGTGAAACATCTTTTGTTATCTCATCCATTTGAATTGTAAATTCAAAGTAACAGTCTTCTTCGTCTTCTTCTCCATTCATCCATTGAAATTTAACTTTTTCATATGGTCTTTTAGAGATAAGCTTAGCATCTTCTTGAGATTCACCCCAAAAAAAAGTGTATTTCTCACCTCTAGAATTCACATCATCAGAAAACCATTCAGAAAGACCTGAAGGAGTTGACAGGTATTGAAATAATAACTGAGGTGAAGATTGAAAATCATATTCAATTGAAAACTGTTTTTTCGGAATCATTTATGAATATTATAATAATTGCCAATATATTAAAAAAACTTTATCATTTAGGAAAATTGATAAATTATTAAGCTAATAGAGTATTTTTTGTTTTATATATTTGCATATCTTAGTTGGCGAGGTAGCTCAGTTGGTGAGAGCGTCGGATTCATAACCCGGAGGTCGGGAGTTCAAATCTCCCTCTCGCTACATTAAAAATAAACTATGAAAAGATTTTTTTATATTTTTTATTCATTATTATTCATTATAGTTTTTTCTTGTTCAAAAAAAAATATACTAGAAGAAGAAATAGTAGTTGAGCCAACTCTATTTAGTTGTGTCAGTTATGATACATTACTAGATCCATTAACAACAAAAGATGATGACCTAATGCAATATTGGGACATATTTGTAGCTGATGTCTTATGTACAAAAGGTGCACCTGATTATGGGCAGCAGAATACAGTTGTGAACATATTCTTTGAATATGAAAGTGATGCTGCTATTGCAGCCGGTGTAACTCAAAGTCATATAGCTTATTCTAGCTTTGATGGTTATTGTAATAGTGCTAAAGTAAATGTTGGTGTTGACTGGAGGTCATGGACTGAGATGTCATTGCTTAAAAGATTATGGGTAATGTATCATGAATTTGGTCATGACGTATACAGATATGAACATAGTCCTGATCCAGCTGATATAATGTATTATTCAAGTACTCCAGGTTTTATTAAAATAAATGATTTTATTGAAGCTAAAGATAGGTTTATAAAAAGAGATTTTCCTGGGATTTCTTATATCAGTTGCCCTTCTGATTTTAGTGATGATATTAGTAATGAATATGAGGACTATCATATATGCTCCCTACATCCACCTGACTTTTTAGATGAGTACTAGATTGACTTAATTATATAAACTGTAATTAATTCTGATAACTTTCAACTCTTGGATTCATAATTTTAAACCATAAAGGCGGAACCATAGATAATAATATTGAAGTTGGGTATCCATATGGAAGCTGAGGACTTTCGTCTATACTTTCAAGAACTTGATATTTTTTTGAAGAAATAAAATGATGGTCACTATGTCTTGTTAATTCATATAAAACAAGCCTACCAACAACATGATTAGAATTCCATGAATGAATAGTCTTAACTCTCTCATACCTTCCATTTTCATCCTTTTTTCTTGATAAACCATAATGTTCTATATAATTTATAGTCTCAAGAAAAAGAAATGAAATAACAGATATTATTAAAGAGTAAAACATAACGGTTAAACCATAATTAAAGTAGATAAGATAGATAAACAAAAATTGAAAAATAAGATAAAACATCATATCATTTTTAATTGAAAAGAAATTATGTTTAGATATCTTTAAAAGCTTTAATTGAAGTTTCCAAGCACCTATATATTGACCAATAACAGATGTTATCCAAAAACTATAAAGTGATTGTTTATATTTAGCTGTAGCTGGATCTTCTTCTGTTCCAACATTCACATGATGTCCAAAGTTATGCTCTATATAAAAATGCATGTATTGGGATGGCATAAGTAGCAATTTTGAACAAGTCCTACTAAAAAAGGATTTTCTATGACCTAACTCATGAGCAACATTAATCCCATTAGTTGCCATCATAATTGAAGTTGAAGCAATTAAACCAATTATCTCTATTGAAGAATTACTATAGAATAACATATTTAACGAAAGAAAAAATATTGAGAAGACTAGTGGAACATTTAAATATAAGAGTATGTCAAAGAATATATCCATTGACCTGTTCTTCTTGACTTCATCAGACATCTCTTCATTACTCTCTTTTAATAACATTTCAAGAGCTGGGATAAAAACAAAAGCATAAATAACTGTCATATAGGTATATCCTCCTCCAAGAAGAATTCCAACAATTGTAACAATTGCAATTGTATATGACATTAAATATTTTAAATCACTCATTTGATTTAATTAAGTTTAAAGCAGAACCATTTTTAAACCATTCAATTTGCTGAGTATTAAATGTATGATTAAGCTTAATCATTTCTTTACTTCCATTAATATGAACAATCTCAAGTGAAAGCTGTTCCCCTTTAGTAAATTTAGTTAAATCTACAAAATTAAATATATCATCTTCTTCTATTTTATCATAATCATTTTCATTATCAAAAGTAAGAGCTAACATACCTTGTTTCTTTAAATTAGTTTCATGAATCCTTGCAAATGATTTTACAATTACAGCTTTCACACCAAGGTGTCTTGGCTCCATGGCTGCATGCTCTCTAGATGATCCTTCTCCATAATTATGATCACCAACAACTATTGTGCTAATATTATTTTTTTTATAAAATCTTTGAGTTTCAGGAACTGGACCATATTCTCCAGTAACTAAGTTCTTAACATTATTAGTTTTCATGTTAAATGCGTTAACAGCTCCTATCAAGCAGTTGTCTGATATATTATCAAGGTGACCTCTATATCTAAGCCATGGACCAGCCATTGAAATATGGTCCGTTGTACATTTCCCATGTGCTTTAATTAATAATCTTGCATTAGATATATTTTTACCATCCCATGGTTCAAAAGGCTCAAGGAGTTGAAGTCTTTGTGAATCCTTGTTAACTTTTATCTCTATACTTGAACCATCTTCTGGAGGCTCTACATAACCATTTTCCTCAACTGAAAACCCATTTTTCGGAAGTTCATCTCCAATAGGAGGTTCAAGTTTGATTTCTTTATTTTCTGAGTTAGTTAAGGTATCTGTAATTGGATTAAAATCTAATCTTCCAGATAGGGCTATTGCCATAACCATCTCAGGAGAAGAAACAAATGCATGAGTGTTTGGGTTTCCATCATTCCTTTTCGCAAAATTTCTATTAAATGAATGAACTATTGAGTTTTTTTTATTATTATCTTCTCCCTCCCTATTCCATTGACCAATACAAGGTCCACATGCATTGGTAAAAATTTTTGACTCTAAATCCTCAAATATTTTTATTAAACCGTCTCTTTCAGCTGTATATCTAACTTGTTCAGAGCCAGGGTTTATCCCGAGCTTAGATTTTATTTTTAATTTACTTTTTTTTGCTTGAGAAGCAATAGATGCAGCACGAGATAGGTCCTCGTAAGAAGAATTAGTACAAGATCCTATTAAACCCCAGTCAACATCTAATGGCCATTTCTCTTTTGCAGCTTTCTCCTTCATCTCAGATACAGGAGTTGCTAGATCCGGTGTAAATGGTCCATTAAGATGAGGGGATAATTCATCAAGATTTATCTCAATTACTTGATCAAAGTATTCATTTGGATTAGCATATACTTCTGGATCAGCGGTAAGGTGATGTTTTATTTCATCTGCAGCTTTAACAATATCTGTTCTTCCAGTTGAATTAAGATATCGTTCCATAGACTCATCATATCCAAAAATTGAAGTTGTAGCACCAACTTCAGCACCCATATTACATATCGTTCCTTTACCAGTACATGATAGTGATTTTGCACCTTCTCCAAAATATTCAATTATTGCCCCTGTTCCACCTTTTACAGTAAGTATTCCTGCAACTTTTAATATAACATCTTTTGCAGAAGACCAACCATTTAGATTTCCTTTTAAATGAACTCCTATTAATTTTGGAAATTTTAATTCCCACGGCATTCCAGCCATAACATCAACAGCATCCGCTCCACCAACACCAATAGCAACCATACCAAGACCTCCTGCATTCACTGTGTGTGAATCAGTCCCAATCATCATTCCTCCTGGAAAAGCATAATTCTCAAGAACAACTTGGTGAATTATCCCTGCCCCAGGCTTCCAAAAACCTATACCGTATTTTTTTGATGTAGACTCGAGAAAGTCAAATACTTCAGAACTAACTTTATTGGCTTGCTGCAGATCTTTTTTTGCTCCAGATTGAGCTAAAATCAAATGATCACAATGAACAGTTGTAGGAACAGCAACCTTTTGTTTCCCTGCCTGCATAAATTGTAATAGTGCCATTTGGGCAGTAGCATCTTGACATGTAACACGATCGGGTCCAAAATCTACATAATCAACACCTCTTATATATGGATTAGATATTTCTTCATTCCATAGATGAGAATACAGAACCTTTTCAGACAAAGTTAAAGGCTTTCCTGTAACCTGTTTTGCACGTTCAATTTTTGAGGACATCTCAGAATAAACTCTTTTTATTACATCTATATCAAAAGCCATAAAATAAATTTCAGTACAAAAATAATATAATATTATTTAGTTTTAGAGACTATTTCTTCTATTGTTTTTAAATCAGAGTCTAAGCTATTTGAGGAATTAGATTTTAGAATCCCTGATAAATGAATTTCTTTAAAGCCTAGATTCTTAAATTCTAAACAGTTCTCTTTGTTTATTCCTCCGCCTGGCATAATCGCAATTCTATTGTTTGAGTATTTGTTTAAAGAAATGAGATTTTCGATACCATTTATTGCATCAGATTGATTGCCAGAACAAAGAATCCTTGAGAATCCACTCTCTACTAGCATGTCAATAGACTTTTTTTGATTATTTAAATAATCAAAGGATCGGTGAAAAGTTAAATCCATGTTGTTTGTAAGTTCTCTTACATCATTTATAAATTCATCATCAATTTCTCCATTTAATTTTATTGAACCAACCACAAATCCATTTACCCCTAATTCCATTATTGACATGATATCATTTTTCATTTTATCAATTTCATTACTATTATATATGAAGTTACCAGGCCTTGACCTAACCAAAACATGAATTGGTATTTTGGAAATACTTAAAGCTTCTTTGATAAATTCAATTGAAGGTGTTAGCCCACCAACATTATAATTTGAACATAACTCAATCCTGTCAGCTCCAGCCCTGTTAGCATTTAAAACAGACTTTATAGTTGTTGCACATATCTCTATAATCATGATTTATAGTTAAAACTTTTACTTTATAATAAATTTAGTTAAATTCATTTTGGTTTATGGAAATAATAAACAATTCTAAAGAATATGACGTAATTGTTGTTGGTTCTGGAGCAGGTGGAGGTATGGCAACAAAAATTCTATCTGATGCAGGCCTTAAAATTGCTGTTGTAGAAGCAGGCCCTTATTTTGATCCTGCAAATCCAGATCAAATGACTCAATTAAAATGGCCTTGGGAATCTCCTAGGAGAGGATCTGGAACCACTAGAGCCTTCGGTGACTTTCATATGTCTTATGGGGATTGGGAAGTAGATGGAGAACCATACACAGTTGAGAAAGATACTAGTTTTAGATGGTGGAGATCAAGGATGTTAGGTGGTAGGACAAATCATTGGGGTAGGATATCTTTAAGATTTGGGCCAAAAGACTTTAAGAGTAAAGACTATGATGGTTTGGGAGAGAACTGGCCTATTAGCTATGATGATATAAAACCCTACTATGATAAGTTAGATAAACTTATTGGTGTATTTGGGACTAAAGAAAATATTTTTAATGAGCCTGATGGGTTCTTTCTACCTCCTCCTAAGCCAAGGCTACATGAATTGTTTTACATAAAAGGAGCAAGAAAATCTGGTGTTACAGTTATTCCTTCTAGGTTATCAATTTTAACTAAGAGAATCAATAACACTAGAGGGGTATGTTTTTATTGTGGTCAATGTGATAGATCATGCTCAGCATATGCTGATTTTTCATCTAGCTCTTGTTATGTAATACCATCATTAAAGGGAGGAATGGTTGATTTATATACAAACTCTATGGTTATCGAAGTAAAAACAGATAAAAATGGAAGGGCAACAGGAGTTTCTTATATAAATAAAGATAATGGAAGAGAATATTCAATTAAAGGTAAAGTTGTTGTTTTAGCTGCCTCCGCATGTAGCTCTGCTAGGATTTTATTAAACTCTAAAAGTAAAGCCCATCCAAATGGACTAGGGAATAGCAGTAATCTTATTGGGAAGTATCTACATGACACAACTGGAGCTGGAAGAACAGTTTTTATTCCAGATCTTATAAATAGAAAAACATATAATGAAGATGGTGTTGGAGGTATGCATGTCTACTCTCCTTGGTGGCTAGACAATAAGAAACTTGACTTCCCAAGAGGGTATCATATAGAAATTGGTAGAAGTTTTACAATGCCTGAATACGGATTTGGATATAATCCAAATGAATTTAATAAATTCTTTGGGTTAAAAGTTGGAGGTTATGGAGACAAACTAAGGCAAGATGTAAAAAAATATTATGGTTCGACAATTGGACTATCTGGAAGAGGTGAAGCAATTCCAAGAGAAGATAATTATTGTGAAATAGACCCTAATACAAAAGATAAATGGGGTGTTCCAGTTCTTAAGTTTAGATATAAATGGTCTGATTATGAGTTAAAACAAGCTAAGCATATGCATGATACTTTTGAAGAGCTAGCATATAATATGGGTGGGATTGCTTTAGGTAATAAACCTACTAAAGAACAGAAATATGGTATATCTGCTCCTGGTGAAATTATACATGAAGTTGGAACAACTAGAATGGGAGATGATCCTTATAAATCTGTTGTTAATAAATATGAAAGGCTTCATGATGTAGATAATGTATTTGTAGTTGACGCGGGACCATTTGTTTCTCAAGCAGATAAAAATCCTACTTGGACAATTATGGCATTGTCATGGAGAACATCTGAATATATAATTGATCAACTAAAAAAACAAAATATATAATGGACAGAAGAGAATCTATCAAAAATATACTTTTAGGATCAATTGGCTCATCAGTTCTACTAGAAAGCTGTGTTTCTCTTGACAAGGAAGTTTTAGATAAAATATGGGAATATCAATATGGAAGGACTCCTGAAGAAAAAGAGAGAGATGAGAAATTTTTAAACTCAAAGTTTTTTAATGAAAATGAGTTAAAAACAATTGAAAAAATTGCAAATATTATTTTACCTCCTAACGAAATTGGTAATATAAATGATGCTGGTGTGGTTGAAATGTTTGAATTTATTGCGAAAGACTGGAGTACCCCTGCGCACAATAACTATGGTGAAAAAGTTTTAAGACGAGGTGTAATTGTTTTTGATCAATTATGTACTGAAAAGTTTGGACTAAAACTATTAGACTGCTCTGAGTCTCAAATTAAATTACTTTTTGATGAGATTTCATATGAAGATAAGTCTTTAAAAGATCAAAAAGAAAGCGTAAAACTTTTTGCAACATTTAGAGGTATGGTTGTTACAGGATATTTTACTTCTGAAATTGGCATTAAAGATTTAGGCTATAAAGGAAATACACCTAATGTATGGGATGGTGTACCTAATGATGTTTTAGAACAATATAAAGGTATTGTATCCTATGATAAAGAGTGGATTGATAAATGTATTGATCAAAGTAAGAGAGGAGAAATTGCTGAGTGGGATGAAGAAGGGAATCTCTTAACATAAAATAAGCCCGTATTTAGTGAATTTGCGTAAACTCCTTTTAAACAGGATTAAGGCTAATCAAATGATCAAGGATCTATTCTAGATAGCTTGCTTTAACACTTGTACTCACCTTTTTTAATTGTATACTCGTTGAGTTTACCAAAGTATCACTAATACAGGCTTACAATAAATTTAAGAACTTATATTATATTATCAATAGAATCAATCATTTTTGTGATCTTTTCATCAATTTCATTATCAGTTACACTATTATTACTAAGATTTTGCTGTAGCTTAGCTGCAAACTGAATGCAAGCCATTGCTAGAAGGTCTTGTTTGTCTTTAACAGAATAGTTTTCTTCAAGTTTTTTAAGACTGGATTCAATTTTTTTAACCGCGTCCCTAAAGAAAACCTCTTGAGATCTTTCAATTGTTAAGGGGTATAACCTATCCCCAATATTTAATTTAATTTTTATATAATCACTCATCCTCAGCTTGTTGATATATCATTTATACAATCATCTATTTCTTTAATCATATAATCAATCTTATTTTTTAAAAATTGCTTATCCTTCTCATCTCCTTCAAAAGCACTCTTTAGTTTAAGATTTTTTTTATGATCTTCTACTTCTTTGGTTTTAATGTCAAGATCAATATTTAATTGACTAAGTGTACTAGTTTTTTTTAATAATCTTTTATTCTCATTCTCAAGACTACTTATCTTTTTAAAAAGTTGATCTAATTTTAGTTTTAATTTATCTATTTTACCTGTCATTTTATATAAATAAGTTAAATCCTTATTAATTTATAAAAATCTTGAATTAAATTTGAATTATAATATGAGATTTTTAAAGAAATCATTTTTATTATTATTCCTACTTAGTATTCTTTTCAGATTAAACTCTCAAGAATACAATCTTAATTCACCTATTGATTTACCCTTAAATCTTTCGGGAACATTTGGCGAATTTAGAAGCTCACATTTTCATTATGGGCTAGATATTACAACAAATAAAAAATCTGGATATGAAGTCTATAGTATAGAGTCAGGTAGTATTATTAGGATAAGAGTAAGCACAAGTGGCTATGGAAAAGCAATATATGTAGATCACTTAAATGGACTGACATCTGTTTATGCTCATTTAAAAGAATTTTCACCTAAAATCCAAGAATATATAAAAGGGCAACAATACTTGAGAAAATCATATAATATTCAAAAGTTTTTTAATGTAGGAGATTTAGTTATCGATAAAGGAGAACTAATAGGGTATTCAGGTAATACAGGTGGAAGCAGTGGACCGCACCTTCACTTTGAGATAAGAGATACAAAATCTCAGAACCCTTTAAATCCTCTATCCTTTGAGTATGAATATGAAGATACTAGAAGACCAATAATACGAAGCTTATATGTATTTGATGAAACTGATAGCTTTAAAAAGGATAATCCTAAACAATATCCTATAGAAAAAATAAATGACAGTATATATAAGTCTAAAAAGGTCATCTATAATAATGATATTGGGATAGGTGTTGAAGTTTACGATAGACAATCTGGGAACAATTATAATAGAAATGGTATATATGAAATAAGAATGTATTTAGACTCAATTCTAAATTTTTCATATAAAATGGACAATATAAATATTTCCGAATCAATTTTTAGGAAAGTATTTTATGATTATTCACTATTAAAAACAAGAGGGGTTAGAGTGCAGAAAATATACTACCCTCCTAATTCAAAATTAAGTTTCTTGAACCATAATACAGAAACTGGAATATTTGATTCAAATGATAGTATTAAAAAAGAGGTTCAAATAGAAGTTATAGATTGGAATAATAATAAAAGTTATTTAAAATTTCAAATAGAGGGATCCCTCTCAAATATTAAAGAGAATCCTATAAGCGGAATAGAAATAGTTCCAGATCAAGAATATAAAATCAAAAGAAATAATGTAGAGGTAGACTTTAGAAGAAATTCCTTTTTTAATAAAGTTGCATTAAATATAGAATCTAATAATGATACATTAAAAGTGGGTAAAGATATTCATCCGTTACGAAAATCATATAATATTAAGATTAATAAAAAAATAGAAGATTCGATAGTCAGGAGACAATCTTATATTGGCCTTATTAATAAAAATGGTAAAATATCATATTTAAATACAAGTAAAAATAAAAACTCTTTCTCAGTAAATTCATCTATTTTAGGATCATATATACTTTCCAGAGATTCTATAAGACCAGAAGTCAAACCATTAAATTTTAGCTTAAATGAAGATGTAAGTAAGCAAAAGACAATTAGACTAAGGATTTATGATAATATTTCAGGAATTAAATCATATGAAGTGTTAATTAACAATAAATGGGCATTATTTGAATATGAACCAAAAAGTAATTTAATCTTTCATACAATTAAAGATGGAATAATAAAAAATGGAGAAAACATTATTGATATAAAAGTTAAAGATGGCGTGGGGAATGAAACAAAAATGAATTCAAAAGTATACTGGTCTAATTAGGTTTATTACATGCTCCATCAATGAAAGAAGTAACTCCACCAAAAGTACTAGCATAACATATATTTGGATATGTAACACCGTCACATCCACAAACAGGCTCATATACTTCAATACATAAACCTAGCTCATCAATTTTAGATTCATCAATACATGTGTCTTGAGCATCATCACTATCTGAGCATGAAAGAGAGAAAAACAAAATTAATGATGATAATATTATTTTTAATTTCATAATTACAAATTACAAACTATTAGCTTAAGCTCTTTATTGTTTCTATCAAATAATCAACTTCCTTTTTTGTGTTATAATGAGAAAATGAGAACCTTACAGAGGGGTACTTTTTTAATTCATCAGTTTGTATTTCATTTAATACATGAGAGCCACTAGAACTTCCTGATTGACATGCGCTTCCCTTTGAACAAGCAATTCCATTAAGATCAAGATGAAAATCTAACATAGATCCTTTTTCACTGTCTAAAGGAAAACAAACATTAAGAATTGTGTATGTGCTTTTATCAAGGTTACCAGAAAGGCCATTAAAATGAATTTTTGGAAAAATTGATTTAATCTCATTAATAGCGTATTCTTTAATTGAACGAATATATTTTGATTCTTGATTAATTTTATCACATGAAACTTCTAGAGCTTTGGTCATACCAACAATATTATGAACAGATTCAGTCCCAGCTCTAAGACCTCTTTCCTGAGGACCTCCACATATAAAAGGACTTAATCTTGATGTCTTTCGTATGAAAGAAAAACCAACACCTTTAGGGCCATGAAATTTATGCGCAGCAGCAGATAAAAAGTCAATTTTGGTTTCTTCTAGATTAATTTCGTAATGCCCAACTGCTTGCACTGCATCAGTATGAAATAATGAGTTATTATTTTTACATAAACCTGACACCTTATCAACATCTAGTATATTTCCAATTTCATTATTAATATACATTAGAGTGACAAGTTTTTGATTACTATCTTCACTTAATAATTCCTCAAGATGATTATAATTAATTTCTCCTTTATCATCTAGATCTACATATTTAACCTCAACTCCTTCTTTTTTAAGTTCATCTAAAGTATGAGTGATTGCATGATGCTCAATTTTAGAAGATATAATTGTCTTTATACCAAGGTCCTTAACGGAACACCTGAGTAACGAGTTATCAGACTCTGTACCTCCAGAATTAAATATTATTTCACTCGGTTCACAATTTAAAATTTCAGAGATTTTTTTTCTCGAGCTTTCTATGTAAGATTTTGCTGTTCTTCCAAAGGAATGTGTAGAAGATGGATTTCCAAAACAATCTTTAAGTATATCTGAAATTTGGTTTATAACTTCATCTCTTACTTGAGTGGTAGCGGCATTATCAAAATATACATTCATTTGTTATTTCTCAAAATCAACTAAAGTTGAAGTAATAATTTCTATACACTCATTAAGCTGATCTTCTGTCATTACTAATGGCGGTGCGAATCTAATTATATTTCCTTGAGTAGGTTTAGCTAGTAGTCCATTATCTCTAAGCTTTAAACAAATATTCCAAGCAGTTTGACTTTCAGAATGATCATCTAT
>CACIHJ010000007.1:55000-61583 GCA_902586435.1 uncultured Bacteroidota bacterium
GTTGAGGTCCTACAACCCCTAAATTGCCGTAACAATTTAGGTTTGGGCTATTCCACGTTCGCTCGCCACTACTAGCGGAATCACTTTTGTTTTCTATTCCTCTGGTTACTTAGATGTTTCAGTTCACCAGGTTTGCTCACTTTACAGTGTGACATATCTTCAATATGCCGGGTTGCCCCATTCGGAAATTTACGGATCAAAATGTTTGTGCCATTCCCCGTAACTTATCGCAGCTTATCACGTCCTTCATCGCCTCTGAGAGCCAAGGTATTCCCCTTACGCTCTTAATTAGCCTATTGTAACTTATTTAAAAGTTACATGTAACTCTTAACTCTTTCTTAAATTGTAAAATTATTTGATATCTAATAATAACAGTATTAGATACCTACTTTACGTTAACTCTGTACAATCTCAAAAAACTATTAAATTGGATAACTGAATAATTTTTGAATTGTACTTGATATTTTCAATATGTCAATGAACATTCTCTTAAAAAATTAAGAGATTATAGTGGAGAATATCGGAATCGAACCGATGACCTCCTGCGTGCAAGGCAGGCGCTCTAGCCAGCTGAGCTAATCCCCCCAATTTAACACTAAATAGTGTCTTTAGTAGTCTCGGGCAGACTCGAACTGCCGACCTCTACATTATCAGTGTAGCGCTCTAACCAGCTGAGCTACGAGACTCTATTTATTAGGGTACTATAAAAAAAATGACAGCATAAGTAAACACATTGGAAACTTAGTCAAAAAGTCGTCTTTCTCTAGAAAGGAGGTATTCCAGCCGCACCTTCCGGTACGGCTACCTTGTTACGACTTAGCCCCAGTTACTAGTTTTACCCTAGGCAGCTCCTTTCGGTCACCGACTTTAGGTACCCCCAGCTTCCATGGCTTGACGGGCGGTGTGTACAAGGCCCGGGAACGTATTCACCGGATCATGGCTGATATCCGATTACTAGCGATTCCAGCTTCACGCAGTCGAGTTGCAGACTGCGATCCGAACTGAGACCGGCTTTGAAGATTAGCTCCTTTTCGCAAAGTGGCTGCTTTCTGTACCGGCCATTGTAGCACGTGTGTAGCCCAGAACGTAAGGGCCGTGATGATTTGACGTCATCCCCACCTTCCTCACGGTTTGCACCGGCAGTTTCGCTAGAGTTCCCAACTTTACTTGCTGGCAACTAACGATAGGGGTTGCGCTCGTTATAGGACTTAACCTGACACCTCACGGCACGAGCTGACGACAACCATGCAGCACCTTGTAAGTAGTCCGAAGAAAGATTCATTTCTGAATCATGCAACTTACATTTAAGTCCTGGTAAGGTTCCTCGCGTATCATCGAATTAAACCACATGCTCCACCGCTTGTGCGGGCCCCCGTCAATTCCTTTGAGTTTCACTCTTGCGAGCGTACTCCCCAGGTGGGTCACTTATCACTTTCGCTTAGCCACTCAACATACCAATGTATATCGAACAGCTAGTGACCATCGTTTACGGCGTAGACTACCAGGGTATCTAATCCTGTTCGCTACCTACGCTTTCGTCCCTCAGCGTCAGTATATTGTTAGTAATCTGCTTTCGCAATCGGTATTCTGTGTAATATCTATGCATTTCACCGCTACACTACACATTCTAATTACTTCACAATAACTCAAGTTTGTCAGTATCAAAGGCAGTTCTACCGTTGAGCGGTAGGATTTCACCTCTGACTTAACAAACAGCCTGCGGACCCTTTAAACCCAATAATTCCGGATAACGCTTGGATCCTCCGTATTACCGCGGCTGCTGGCACGGAGTTAGCCGATCCTTATTCTTACAGTACCGTCAGCTGCTCACACGTGAGCAGGTTTCTTCCTGTATAAAAGCAGTTTACAACCCATAAGGCCGTCTTCCTGCACGCGGCATGGCTGGATCAGAGTTGCCTCCATTGTCCAATATTCCTTACTGCTGCCTTCCGTAGAAGTCTGGTCCGTGTCTCAGTACCAGTGTGGGGGATCTCCCTCTCAGGACCCCTACCTATCGTTGCTTAGGTGAGCCTTTACCTCACCTACTAGCTAATAGGACGCATGCCCATCTTTTACCGCCTGAGCTTTTATTATTGATTCATGCGAAAAAATAATTGTATAGGATATTAATCAAAATTTCTCTTGGCTATCTCCTAGTAAAAGGTAAGTTGCATACGCGTTACGCACCCGTTCGCCGGTCGCCATCAGATTGCAAGCAATCTATGCTGCCCCTCGACTTGCATGTATAAGGCCTGCCGCTAGCGTTCATCCTGAGCCAGGATCAAACTCTTCGTTGTAGTATTATAAATAATTTGTACGACTCTTAAATTGACTTTGTTTCAGAATGGTTTACTTAGTTCGTATCTAAATTTGATACGCGCTGTCATTTCAATATTTTCAATGAACTTGCAAAAATCTTTTTGCGGCTGCAAATATAGCACCTTTTTGTTGTTAATAACAACAATACTTTGATTTTTTTATGGACTCAAAATTATGAAAATTTAAAGTACTTATTTATAGTATTTTATGTTAGTTGTTAACAACTTTTTTAACTACTTTTTTACTTTCCAATGATTGTATAATGAGTCAATATCAAAATCAAGAGCATAATCTTGTTTCTCAAGGGATCCCTCCGAAAAAGATCTTTGAAGTATATCCTCAATTAAGTAGTCTTCATAATTATCAAATGGACTGTACTCATCTTTTAAAGAAATATTAAATAAAGATGCTGTTGCTTGGTATATAAATGCACGTATATTATTTCTATATTCAGACACTATGGTGTGTGCTGTCAAACCTGTTTGCCTATTTAGTAATCTTACCAAGATTCTGCCCTGGGACCTAGATAGTTTTCTTAATTCCTCTGAAAACTCATTATATGTAAACTTTTCTAAATTCTTTAAATACCTTCTTTTTTTTCTTTTAGAATCTATTTCAGATAATCTAGAGTCTATTACGCTCATTCTTTCTGCAGAAAGCTTAGCATAAGGATATACTTTTTTAACCCTATACCTCAGTATTACATATCTTTTAATCTCCTCATCATTATTAAATTTAAGAGGTTGAAAAACTTGAACTTCATCTAACATAAATGTATTTGTTGGAATTGAATCTCCTGGGAATAGAAAATCAAGATTTTCATCAGGCGTTTGAGATGATAAGTCTGTAATGAAAATAAATGCAATGAATGAAAAAAGATATTTCATTTTACAAATTTAATAAGATGTTTATTATTTATTGTTAATTTTGAATCTTTTAGAAATATTATGAAAGTACTAAATGACAAATCAATAAAATTTTTAGAGGAGTATCTTAATAATGCTTCCCCAACTGGATACGAATCTAACGGTCAAAAAATATGGATGAAATATCTAAAACCTTATGTAGATGAGTTCTTAACAGATAGTTATGGGACAGCAGTTGGGATTATCAATCCAGATAAAAAGTTTAAGGTTGTAATTGAGGGGCACTCAGATGAAATTTCATGGTATGTGAATTATATAACTGATAAAGGCCTTATTTATGTTATAAGAAATGGCGGGAGTGATCATCAAATAGCACCATCAAAATGGGTTAATATACATACTAAAAAAGGGATTGTAAAAGGTGTTTTTGGTTGGCCAGCAATTCATGTAAGAGACTACACCAAAGAGGCTCCTCCGAAAGTTGATAATATATTTATTGATATTGGAGCAAAAGATAAAAAAGAAGTTGAGAAAATGGGAGTACATGTAGGATGTGTTATTACTTATCCTGACTCATTCCAAATAATTAATAAGAATAAGTTTATATGTAGAGCAATAGATAATAGAGCAGGCGGATTTATGATTGCTGAAGTTGCAAGACTTCTAAAAGAAAAGAAAGTTAAACTACCATTTGGATTATATATAACAAATTCTGTTCAAGAAGAAATTGGACTGAGAGGTGCTGAAATGATCACAAATACAATAAAACCTAATGTTGCTATTGTTACTGATGTATGTCATGATACTTCAACTCCTATGATAGAAAATAAAAAAGAAGGTGATATTAAAATTGGTCAAGGACCTGTAATTTCATATGCCCCTGCGGTGCATAATAGTTTAAGAGAAAAAATTATTAAAACCGCTGATTCGAAAAAAATCCCTTTTCAAAGGCTAGCTTCATCCAGATATACTGGCACTGATACAGATGCATTTGCATACAGTAATGGAGGCGTTCCTTCTGCACTTATTTCTTTACCATTGAGATATATGCATACTACAGTTGAAATGGTACAAAAAGAAGATATTGAAAATGTTATAAAACTTATTTTTGAGACTCTTAAGAATATTAAGTCAAACGAAAGTTTTAGCTATTTTAAGTAGACTTATAATATTCTATCAATGCTTTATTTATAGATCTAATTAGTTTAGGTCCATTATATATAAATCCTGTATATAATTGAACAAGATCTGCGCCTGATTTAACTTTTTGTACTGCATCCTCAGCAGATAGAATTCCACCAGCACCAATAATTGGAAATGCCTTATTAGATTTTTTTGATATATAACTAATAATTTCATTACTTCTTTTATTTATTGGCTTTCCACTTAAACCTCCAGTTTCAGATTTGTTTTTAGAGAGAAGTCCTTCTCTTGATATAGATGTATTAGTTGCAATTATTCCATGTATCCTATACTCAATAACTAATTCAATAATTTGATCTAATTGACTAAATCCAACATCAGGAGATATTTTTAATAAAATGGGTTTAGGATTTCCTTTTGAATAATTTAATGAAGTGATTTTTTTAATCAACGGTTCAAGAAGATCTTTATTATGAAGGTCTCTCAAACCTTTTGTATTTGGTGAGCTGATGTTAATTGCAAAATAGTCTACATATGGATATAGTTCGTTATAGCATTTTATATAATCAAAATGAGCTTCTTCATTAGAAGTGAAACTGTTTCTTCCAATATTTGCTCCTATTATAACATTCTTCTTTCTATTAAGATTCTTTTTTATTTTTTCTACTCCAGAATTATTGAACCCTAAACGATTAATCAATGCTTCATCTTTAGATAATCTGAAGATTCTTTTTTTAGGATTACCATCTTGAGGCAATGGAGTAACAGTCCCAATTTCTATAAACCCAAAACCAAAATTTCTAAAATCATTAAAAAGAGTTGCGTTTTTATCAAATCCTGCTGCTAATCCAATTGGATTCTTAAACTTTATGCCAAACAATTCTCTCTCAAGAGATTTATCTGAAATCAAATAGCATTTTCTTAAAAGGAAAGATGAAAAAGGTATGAAATTAAAAAGCTTGATTAATTTTGTTGAGAGTTCATGTATTTCTTCGGCATCAAATAAAAATAAAAATTTCCTTACTAATTTATACATTTAATTTAGTTGACATCTCGACAGATATTGCAGCTTTTTCAATTTTTAATTTACCTGCCATAGTTTCTACAATACAAGTATTATTCTTGTTATCAAACTCAATAACCCTAGCGTGCAACCCACTTTTGGTAATAATCCTATCACCCCTTTTTAAATTATTTAAAAAGTTTTTCTCCTTTTTATTTCTTCTGCTTTGCGGGATTACAATGAAGAATAAAAAAACAAATGCTATTAATAGCAAAAAAGGTAATTGAGACTCCATTAATTCTGATTGTTTTTAGGGTTAACGAAAGCTTGAATTCTTAACATTTGTCCACCTGTCTGAGTATTTGCAGATATCTTAACCATTTTCTGCTGTAAATTTGGTCTACCTGTTGTGTCAAAATTTACCTCTATCTCTCCAGTCTCACCAGGTTTAATTGCTATATTCTTTGGGTATTTAGGAACAGTACAGCCACAGCTTCCTCTTGCATCTACAATATATAAGTCATTTTGACTAGTATTTGTAAAAGTGAAGAATGTTTTAACTATTTGACCTTCATTAATATTTCCAAAATCGTGAAAAATTCTATCAAAAGTTATTTCTGCATATTTACGATCTTCTGATATTTGGGTCTGAGAAACATCACTATTTATTTTTTTGGAAGCTGATTCATTACAAGCTATAAAAGAAAATAGGATGGTTAAAAAAATAAGTCTTTTCATATTCTTCAAAATTAATAAAATTTAGGTAATAAGACCTCTCCCAGTTTTTGAAATTGTTCCATCCTGGCTAAGATCCTTTATTATTTTATCTAAAACCCCATTAATAAAGATGCTACTTTTTGGTGAAGAATATTCCTTTGAGATTTCTATATACTCATTAATTGTAACTTTAACAGGTATTAAGGGGAAATATATTAACTCAGCCATAGCAGAAATTAAAATAGCTAAATCTATTTGAGCTATCCTCTCAGTATCCCAGTTCGGTATTCTTCCATCTAGAAAAGATTTAAGCTTATCCTTATTATTAAAAACTTGTTGAATTAACTTTTCTCCAAAAATAATTTCCTGCTCAAAGTCTTTTATATCAGGGACTTTGAACAATCTTTCTTTTTTTATATCAATGTCTTTAATTAAAGAGACTATATAAGAGTTTATAATTGGTATATCATCTGTCCAAGTAATGTTTTGATCTTGGATAAATTCATATAAAATTTCTGAGTTCCAAATTATTTCA
>CACIHJ010000008.1 GCA_902586435.1 uncultured Bacteroidota bacterium
CCCCCACTCGATTTAAGAGCTGAAATAACATTTTTAACTGGAGATTGAAGTAAAGTAATAATCTCTCCTATTATTTCTTGCTTAGATTTGAGTGTAGAAAGAAAATCTATCTGTTCATCTCCTATGTATATTGCTTCATCAATAAAAGCTCCTTTTAAAATAGGCTTATCTCCACCTTTTCTAAACTTTTTAATAACTTTTGCAGGTGCATTTCCTTTATCGGAAATCATTATAGTTGTGTTTCCCTTTAAATGTTCTTTAAGTTCTCCAAAATCAACCCCAGAGTCATCCATCGCACGATTCAGAAATGTATTCTTAACTACAGATAGCTTTACATCTGAGTTAAAGCATTCCCTTCTTAGCTTACTTGTTTGAAGAGAATCAAGACCTGCTATATCAGTTAAGTAGATAGTCTTACAATCAACAAGATCATTTTTTAAATCTTCAACCGCTTTAATTTTTTCTTCCTTATTCATTATTTCTTATTCTACGTTTGTTTCTATTGAAATCCCAGGACTCATTGTACTAGACATAGAAATACTTTTTACATATGTACCTTTAGATGATGATGGCTTTAATTTTAGTATAGTATTTATTAGCTCATTAGCATTATCTTTTATTTTATCAGCTGTAAATGAAACTTTTCCAACTGAAGCATGTACTATACCTGTCTTATCAACTTTGAAATCAATTTTACCACCTTTAATATCTTTTATTGCTTTTCCAATATCAATAGTTACAGTTCCTGTTTTTGGATTAGGCATCAACCCTCTTGGGCCTAAAACTTTTCCTAGTGGTCCAAGTTTTGGCATGATACTAGGCATAGTGACTATTACATCTATATCAACCCATCCATTCTTTATTTTTTCTATATATTCATCAAGTCCAACATAATCAGCTCCTGCTTTTTTAGCTTCATCTTCTTTATCTGGACTGACAATTGCCAGAAGTTTAAGTGATTTTCCAGTTCCATGAGGAAGAGAAACAACTCCACGAATCATCTCATTAGCATTTTTTGGGTCAACTCCTAGTCTAATAGCCAAGTCAACTGAAGCATCAAATTTTGTTGTAGTGATATCTTTCACCAACTCTGAAGCTTCATCTAGACTATATAGTTTATCTAGGTCTAATTTCTCAAACGAGAGTTTTCTATTTTTACTTACTCTTTTCATTATTTACTAACAGGAGGTTGTTCACCATTTACTTTAATACCCATTGATCTAGCAGTTCCTGCAACCATTCTCATAGCTGATTCAACTGTAAATGCATTTAAATCAACCATCTTATCTTCTGCTATTTTTTTTATTTGATCCCATGAAACAGAGGCAACTTTTTCTCTATTAGGTTCCCCAGAACCCTTCTTTATTTTTGTTGCTTCTAGAAGTTGAACTGCTGCTGGAGGAGTCTTAATTACAAAATCAAAACTCTTATCTTTAAAGACACTAATTACTACAGGTAAAATTTTACCTGGTTTGTCTTGACTCCTAGCATTAAACTGTTTACAGAACTCCATAATATTAACACCTGCAGCACCAAGCGCTGGTCCTACTGGAGGTGCTGGGTTAGCTGCCCCTCCTCTAATTTGAAGTTTTAATACTTTATCTATCTGTTTTGCCATCTTACTTAATTATATTTTTTCAACTTGCATATAGCTTAACTCAAGCGGTGTCTTTCTACCAAATATTTTAACCATAACTTCAAGTTTTCTTTTCTCTTCATTGACATTATCAATTGATCCTGTAAATCCATTAAATGGGCCATCTATAACTTTAACGCTCTCTCCTATATTAAATGGAATTGAGATTTGCTCTCCTGATATGGCAAGCTCATCAACTTTTCCTAACATTCTATTGACTTCAGTTTTTCTAAGAGGTATAGGTTCACCTCCTTTAGTTTCTCCTAAAAATCCTAATACACTTGTTATCGATCTTATAATATGAAGAATCTCTCCTGAAATATCAGCTTTAATCATAATGTAACCAGGAAAATATGTTTTTTCTTTTTGTACTTTTTTCCCTTGCCTTATCTGAATAACTTTCTCAGTAGGGACTAGTATCTCTTCAACTTGTTTATCAAGACCCACTCTAGTTAATTCAGTCATAATATATTGTTTAACCTTAGTCTCTTGTCCTGTTACAGACCTAATTACATACCAATTTTTATCCGCTACACTAACCATAATTAACTAATAATATCAAAATAAAATCCTACTATTCTTGATAAAACAGAGTCTGCTGCCCAAATAGCTAAAGAAAAAAGAACAGAGAATACAATTACCAATCCTGATAAATTCAAAAGTTCTGAACGAGGAGTCCACTTAACATTGTCCCTCAGTTCAGTTAAAGATTCTTTAATAAAGTTTATAATCGATCCCATCTTATTTTGTGCACGGGTTGAGAGACTCGAACTCCCGACACCTGGTTTTGGAGACCAGTGCTCTACCAACTGAGCTAAACCCGTTTATATTTGACACAAAAGGCGTCAATCAAATTGAATGACACCTTAGAGTAAATTAAACTTTGTTTTATTAATCCAAAATTTCAGTCACCTGACCTGCTCCAACAGTTCTTCCACCTTCTCTAATAGCAAATCTTAGACCATCATTTAACGCAATAGGTGATATCAAATCAACAGTAATTGTTAAATTATCACCAGGCATCACCATCTCAACACCATCAGGAAGCACAATATTACCTGTTACATCTGTAGTTCTAACATAGAACTGAGGGCGATAATTGTTGTGGAATGGAGTATGACGACCACCTTCTTCTTTTTTCAAGATATATACCTCAGCCTTGAACTTAGAATGAGGTGTAACGGAACCTGGTTTACAAATAACCATTCCCCTACTAATATCTGTTTTTTCAATACCTCTTAATAGAATACCTACATTATCTCCAGCCTCTCCTCTATCAAGAATTTTTCTAAACATTTCAACACCAGTAACAGTAGATTTAAGTTTTTCAGCACCCATACCTATGATATCAATTTCATCACCAGTATTAGCAACACCAGTCTCAATTCGACCAGTTGCAACTGTTCCTCTACCTGTTATAGAGAATACATCCTCTACAGGCATTAAAAAGTCTTTTTCAGTGTCTCTTTTAGGAAGTTCAATATATTTATCAACTTCTTCCATAAGCTTCATAACACTTTCAACCCATTTTTCTTCTCCATTTAAAGCTCCTAATGCAGAACCAAGAATAACAGGAGTATTATCTCCATCATATTCATAGAAAGAAAGTAAGTCTCTTACTTCCATTTCGACAAGCTCAAGCAATTCAGCATCATCAACCATATCAGCCTTATTAAGAAATGCAACAATTCTAGGAATACCAACTTGTCTTCCAAGTAAGATATGCTCTCTAGTTTGAGGCATTGGTCCATCAGTAGCTGCAACAACTAGTATTGCGCCATCCATTTGAGCGGCACCAGTAACCATATTTTTCACATAATCAGCGTGACCTGGACAGTCAACGTGAGCATAGTGACGATTAGCAGTTTGATACTCTACATGAGATGTATTAATAGTAATACCACGTTCTTTCTCTTCTGGAGCATTATCAATTGAATCAAAACTTCTAGCTTCTGACAATCCAGCATCAGCTAAAACCTTTGTTATTGCAGCAGTAAGAGTAGTTTTTCCGTGATCAACGTGTCCGATAGTCCCAATATTCAAATGGGGTTTTGATCTATCAAATGTTTCTTTAGCCATAACAGTATAATTTTCTAATTTTTACGAAGTGCAAATTTATAAACTTTTTTAATATAATTAGGGTTTTTGAAGTTTTTTTTATACAAAAAAAAAATATGTTTAATATATTTGTATAGCAAATTTTAAATTATGTCCCAAATAAGCAAAATTTTATCCGCAGTTGTATCATTTACAATAATTAATGTTTGGCTTTTTAGATCAAATAAATCCTCGCTATACCGAGGTGGTAATGCATCAAATTTGTATGAAGAATTTGAAGTTTATGGGCTATCAGATTACTTTCTAATTATTGGAATTATAAAGGTTTCATTGGCTATTTTACTTTTAGTTGGTGTTTTTTATAAAAAACTAACCCTTTTTTCAGCAAGCGGAATAGCAATTATGATGTTAGCAGCTGCATATTTTCATTTTAGTGTTGGAGATGAACTTATAAAAGCCTTACCATCATCAGCAATGCTTTTGTCATGCATTATTATAATTTATAGTTCACTAAAAAAATAGTTTACTATATTTAGATTGTAAAATAAAAACACTTAATTATGAATGCGTCAAAAGCTAACCTAATTAATTCTATTTCCCTAATTGTTCTTGGATTTTGGGGTTATATAGATAGTTCTTCAATGACAGCTTTAATTCCAGTTGGAATGGGATTAATTCTAGGAGGTTGTACTAATCAAATTAAAAAAGGAAATAAACTAATAGCACATATTGCTGTTTTGGGAACACTAATGATCCTCATTTCACTTATTGGAATGAGACTTCCTAAGTCAATTGATCAAGGAGGTGTCGGCCTTTATAGAGTTATTGGTATGATTGCAACGTCATCTATTGCTTTTTTATATTTTATAAAAAGCTTTATTGATAATAGAAGATCAAAACAATAAATATTGAAAAAATATAATTTCTGCTTACTAATATTATTGCTATTAGGTCTTAATTCATGTGGATCTATAAAGTTTACTAATGACTATATATCTTCTATTTCATTTATAAAATCAACTGAGCCATCTTTAACAGAAAAACAAAATTGGCATAATCTTGATCCTGAAATTGATTCAATTCCTGGGACAAGTGTAGAAAGAGCTCATGATGAGCTTCTAGAAGGGTTAAAAGGCAAGGAGGTAATCGTTGCAGTTATTGATACAGGTTTAGATATTCATCATCAAAGTTTATCAAATAACATTTGGATTAATAAAGATGAAAAAATAAATGGAAAAGATGATGATAACAATGGATATATTGATGACATACATGGTTGGAATTATTTGGGATCTTCGTACAATGAAACCAGAGATATGACAAGAATATTAAGAGATAATAAGGTTAATAACAGAAAATACGACCAAGTTGAAGGGGAAATCAAGAAAGAAATTAAAAAATCTAATGAACAATTAGATATTTTAAATTATTACATTCAACTTCTTGAAGATTCAAAAGATCTTTTGTCAGAGTATCTTAACAAGGATGAATATAGTATTGAAGATGTTAATAATATTGTAACTGAAAATGAAAAATTAAATCTTGCAAAAAATATTTATAAAGATTTTGACTTTTATGGTTATACAAAAGAATATTTGAATCAGGGCATAGATCAATACAATGATTTTATCAATTATCATTTTAATGTTGATTTTAATGGTAGAACAACAAATGATAATATATATGATATTAATGATACTAATTATGGAGATTCAAACGTAAGTAACATAAAAGAAAGTGAATCTCATTCTACTCATGTTTCAGGAATAATATCTGCTGATAGACAAAATAAAGAAGGCAATAAAGGAATAAATAATTTAGCTAAAATTATGGTACTAAGAGCTGTTCCTAATGGTGATGAATATGATAAAGATGTAGCTTTAGCAATCAGATATGCTGTTGATAATGGAGCAAAAATAATAAATGGAAGTTTTGGTAAATATTTTTCATCAAACCCAGAATGGGTAATTGACGCGATTAGATATGCCTCAGAAAATAATGTTTTATTTATTGCTGGTGCTGGAAATGAATCTAAAGACTTAGATTCATTATCCAATGATAATTATCCCAATGATCAATTTTTTAATAAAGATGAATTCTCAGATACCTTTATCAAAGTAGGAGCATCAAGTATTAATTTAAAAGAAGATTTCACTGCATACTTCTCAAACTATGGTAAAATTAATGTAGATATTTTTGCGCCTGGTGTTGATATTTATTCTTCAATGCCTGGTAATAAGTATAAATCTCAAGATGGAACATCAATGTCTTCCCCAGTTGTAGCAGGAGTTGCTTCACTTATAATGTCATACTTTCCAAAATTATCTGCAAAAAAAGTAAAAGAAATTATTTTAGAATCTGGCATTGAAGTAGACCTAAAAATTGGAAATCTTGGAGATAATGAACACTTTAGGGAGTATTCAAAGTCTGGAAAACTTATAAATGCTTATAACGCCTTAATTCTTGCTTCAAAAAGTAAGAGGAAATAAGCATCTACTTGTTAGCAAGTTGACCACAAGCTGCATCAATATCTTTCCCCCTTGACCTTCTAACTGTTACAGTAATTTTATTTTTTTCCAATAAGTCTTTATATAAATTAATCATATTTGGATTGGCTGATTGGAAATTCTGATCACCTATTGAGTTGTATTCAATTAAATTTACTTTTGAAGGAATTGATTTACAATAATTGACTAAAGCATTAATATGCTCAATGCTATCGTTAACGTCTTTCCAAACTATATACTCAAAAGTTATTTTACTTTTTGTTTTTTTATACCAATAGGCCAATGAGTCTTGCAATTCATTTAATGGAAAATCTTTTGTGAATGGCATAATTTTATTCCTGGTTGATTCAACTGCAGAGTGAAGAGAAACAGCTAAATTAACTTTTAATGATTCATCTGCTAACTTTTTTATCATTTTGGGAATACCAGAAGTTGAGACTACTATTCTTTTTTGAGATATTCCAAGTCCTTTTTTTGAGCTTATTAAATGTATAGCTTTTATTAAATTATTATAGTTCATCAAAGGTTCTCCCATTCCCATAAAAACAATGTTTGTAAGAGGCCTATTATAAAAATTTTGACTTTGCCTATCTATGGTCACAACTTGATCATAAATTTCATCTGGATTCAAATTCCTCATCCTCTTTAATTTTGATGTAGCACAGAACTCACAATCAAGGCTACAACCAACTTGAGATGACACACATGCGGTAGATCTTTTATTACTAGGTATAAGGACAGATTCCACTAAAAGGCCATCAAACAACTTCACTGCATTTTTAATTGTCCCATCTTTACTTTTTTGAATTTTATCTACCAATAGATTGTTTATAACAAAATTATCATCAAGTGTCTTTCTTAATGGCAATGATAGGTTTGTCATTTTCCCAAAACTGTTTACAGATTTATTCCATAACCAATTATAAACCTGTTTTCCTCTAAATGGCTCATAACCTTCATTTACAAAAAAATCACATAGCTGATCTTCTGAAAGACTTCTAATATCTTTTTTCATTATATGATGTTTAAATTGATCTTAAAAAACCACCATCGATTGGGATAGCAGTTCCAGTAATATAAGAGGCTTTATCTGAGGCAATGAATGTTGCCAATTGTCCCATTTCAGATGGTTTTCCTAAGCGATTTGATGGTATTGATTTTTTTATCCCTTCTAGAATTTCAGAAACAGGAATATTCATATTATTTGACTTTTGTTCATTTAAATGTGCTAAGTGTTCTGTATCAATAAATCCGGTTATGATACTATTAACTGTAATCCCAAAAGGCGCAAGATCAACTGAAAGACTTTTACCCCATGTGACAACAGCAGCTCTAATACTATTTGATAGAACTAAATAATTCAAAGGCTCTTTTACAGAGATTGAAGTAAGATTTATAATTCTTCCCCAGCCCTTCTCTTTCATTTTATTCAAAGCAATTGAAGAGGTATATACGACACATTTAAAGAGAATATCAAAAGCATTTTGATAATCATCAATAGACTTAGATAAAGAATTTCCAGCAGGAACTCCTTGAGTGTTATTTATCAGGATATCAACATGCCTTTCACTCAAGTATTCATCAATGATACTTTTAAATGAATCAAAATCTGAGAAATCAACCACTAGGTATGAATGTTCTTGTGAATTATTTGATGGTAGAGACTGGACCAACTCTTTCATTTTTTTTTCATCTCTAGCCATAAGGCAAACAGATGCTCCAGACTCTGCTAATTGTTTTGCAATTCCAAAACCAATCCCTTTGCTGCTTCCACCGACCAATGCGCTTTTACCTTCTAATGAAATTCTCATAATTATAAATCTTCTCTAACTGGTGTAAATACATCCATAATTTTACATTGAGTTAATGCTACTCCTGAGTGAGGCATATTTGATGGTATAACAACTATTGAACCCGGACCATGAACTAAAGTCTTTCCATCAAATGTAAACTTAATTTTTCCATCTATTACATGCATTATTTGTTCATGAATATGTTTGTGTTCAGGAAGCTCCGAACCTTCATCTATCCTCCAAAATGCCCATGTTATATTATCACCATTAATAATCTTGCCATGAAAACCAGGCATTATTTCTCTTTCCTTAATTTTATCTAACTCCATGATTAAAATTTAAAAATAAAATTAAGCAATTTTGATTTAAGCTTTATTAATATTTGTATATATCAAATCGATTCAATAATATTATGCAACAAAAATTATATGACAGGAAGTTTTGAATTTTTAGACTACTTAATTTTTGGGCTCTATGCAATCACAATTTTAGGAATAGGTCTTTGGGTTTCTAGAGATAAAGCTGGTCGCCAAAAAAATACAGAGGATTATTTCCTAGCAAGTAAATCATTGCCTTGGTGGGCAGTAGGCGCATCACTAATTGCAGCAAATATATCAGCTGAACAATTTATCGGCATGTCAGGATCTGGGTTTGCATTAGGACTAGCTATAGCTTCATACGAGTGGATGGCAGCAATAACTCTTCTAGTAGTTGGGAAATATTTCTTGCCAATTTTTATTGAGAAAGGGCTTTACACTATTCCAGAGTTTATAGAAAAAAGATATAGCACTAACCTTAAAACTATACTTGCAGTTTTTTGGATTGCCTTATTTGTATTTGTTAATTTAACTACAGTTCTTTATTTAGGGGGTAAAGCACTGGATACAATAATTGGAATTGGTGATGGTGGCATACTTTTAAATAGTATAATAGGCCTTGGTCTGTTTGCAGCTGCTTATTCATTATGGGGTGGACTTGCAGCAGTTGCATGGACTGATGTTATTCAAGTAATCATTTTAATCCTTGGAGGGCTGATGATGACTTATTTTGCATTATCAAATGTAACAGATTCAGGAAGTTTTATAGATGGTTTAAATTATGTATATGAGAAAGCACCTGAAAGGTTTTCGATGATTCTCTCGAAAGGAGAAATTATTACACCTAATGGACGAGATGCATGGCTTGATCTTCCTGGAATAGCTGTTTTAATAGGAGGTATGTGGGTAGCTAATTTATATTATTGGGGTTTCAATCAATATATTATTCAAAGAACGCTTGCTGCAAAAAGTTTAGCTGAAGGTCAAAAAGGAATTGCATTTGCAGCATTCTTAAAACTTATTATTCCTATAATAGTTGTCCTACCAGGAATCATTGCCTATGTAATGAATTTAGATGATACAGGTACTTTAACTGTTGCTTCTGTTGATCCTGGATTTATCGGTACTGCAGGAAATTTTGCTAATGATAATGCAGCCCCATGGCTTATTAAAAACTTTATTCCTGTTGGTGTCAAAGGATTAATTCTAGCTGCATTAGCTGCTGCAATTGTATCTTCATTAGCATCAATGTTAAACTCTACTTCTACAATTTTTACAATGGATATCTATAAATCCCATTTTAATAAAAGTGCCGATGACAGAACAATGCTTAGAGTAGGGAGGATTACAGTTGTTGTTGCCTTAATTATAGCAATGATAATTGCTCCTCAGTTAGGAAGTCTAGGACAAGTATTTCAATTTATACAAGAATATACAGGTGTAGTAAGCCCTGGAATTTTAGCTGTCTTTTTAATGGGTCTATTTTATAAAAAATCTACTAATAATGCTGCTATTTGGGGTGCCATCTTATCTATTCCTATAGCAATGTATCTGAAGGTTGCTCCCAAAGGATGGAGTAATGCTTCAATTTTTATTGATTTACCATTTATGAACCAAATGATGATAACATGTATTGCTACAATATTGATTATTGCTGGTATTAGTTATCTTGAAGGAAATAAAACTGATTCAAAGGGTATTCATCTTTCAAAAAAATTGTTTGCTACAAGCCCTACTTTTAATATAGCTGCTTTTTCTGTATTGATGATTACAAGTTTCTTATATGCTATTTTTTGGTAAACCCTAATTTCTTTTATAGTAAAGAAATTTTAAAAAAAGTTCTCTTTTACAATATATAAGTTATATTTGCACAATTATAAATTCGAATTATGCAAGGTACTGTTAAGTTTTTCAACAATTCAAAAGGCTACGGATTTATCACTGATGATGAAACAGGTAAAGATTGTTTCGTTCACATTAACTCTTTAAATGGAGTTGAAATTAAAGAAGGTGATAAAGTAGAATATGAACAGGAAGAAGGACAAAGAGGTGTTCAGGCTACTAACGTTAAGTTAGCTTAAGCTATTGAATAAAATCTAAGTTTTACTCACCAAATACAAAATAATTATTTTTTAATAGGTCTTAATTATACTATTAGTATGGGAATCGTATGCTTTATACTCAAATAAATATTTGATATAAGATTATATGTATTCCAAGGATTATAATAGTCCAGAGCATTACTCCTGTAAATTCTTTCTTTTTAAAAAAGACTGACCATATTATTGATGACAAGATGTATACAGCAACTACTGTAACAATTGCATTAGGAACAATATATTCAATCGCATTATTTGTTAGGAATGAAACTAAAAAGGCAATAGTTATAACTAATACGAAATTTCTTTGTTTTATATTTATCATATATCAGTATTAAATTTTATTTTAATTCTGCACAACTTCCTGATTACTAATAAGTGAATTTAGATTTCGGGAAATATATTCTCCAATTTTTTCTCCTTGATCAACACCATAATCTATAGCCATTCTGTAATGAATTCCACCATAAAGTCTTGATATTGCAGCCTCATCTGCAGCTTCCATAAAAGAATTAAACGATCTTACCGGTAGACCATACTTTACTTCCGTTGTATCATCAAATCCAAAATCGTCTCCATAAATTTTAGTTAGCACAACAGCAGAAGCTTTTGAGATTACAGAGTGGCCTGATGTATATTCAGGAAATGGTGGAGTCTGAAGCTTTGGAAGCCATTCTTCGTCTATGTATTTATTTATTAATGTCTCTGGTCTAACAACCAAAGTATTCCATTTAGTGTCCCAACATGAAATAAATCCATCAAACAGTGCAATTGAAACTTGTAAATAAGAATTGATTGCCTCATCAAAACTATCATTAGCTAATTCAGTTGCAATTTTTGTAATTCCAATCCAGTGGCCTCCTGGAGTAATTTTCTTAATTGCAAACATAGCATGACCTTTATGATAAGAAACGTATGGATTACAGTCCCAAAAAGCAGCTATCTTAGCCTCTTCACTCTCGTTATTATCTTCTGTGACTTGCGCTCCTAATCTATACACTTCCATTAACTCATTGTAAAATTTACTACCTCTTCTCATATCTATTGCAAGTGGTGCTGGTGGATTAAATATATCAACAGATGATATTACCATAGGTCTTATCTTATTCCAATGAGGCTCTATACCCTCCATATAATCAGGCGGAGTTGGCTTCCAATATTTGTCATCTTTTTGAATTGTATATTTTGGATATGTTCTTGTCTGCTTGTAAAAATCATTGTCAGCCCATCTTAAAATTTCGTTTGCAACTATTTCACCATATTCAATAGATTTATTTAGTTCTCTTCTAGATAGTCCCTCTTCTCTTAGCTCTTTGTATAAATTTTCGCGATAGGCATCAATCTTATTCTCTGAAAAAATTAATTCCTTTCCCACAACTAAAAATGCATGAAGTGCAGCAAGATTAGGAATTATATTTGGGTCTGAATAATCTGATACATCAATATAATCTGTTAACTGACCCTCTAGACTCATATACTTATTAGGATGTTTTTTCTGAATAATTGAGTAAGCTGCTATAGTAGGATACACATATACCCTAGATGCAACAGGTGGTGAAAAGATATCATATACTACTACATCTGTTAGTTGTTGCATAGCTTCATTGAACAATGCTGTATCGTTTAGACGATCTAAATATCGATTATCTGTCTTACAACTATTTAGAAATAATAATAATGAAAACAGAAATGCGCAAAAAATAGTTTTACTATTAAATTTAACCATTATGCAAATTTATAGTTTTTCAATTAGATTTAAAGAGGTAGCTATTATTGTTGTTTCCAATAATTATAAAAGTATCATTATTGACTTTATCAATATGTCTTCCTTCAAAATTTATTGGTAACATTAAAGACCTATGTGAACTATAAGTATCACCATTAAATCCTGTTAATACTCCTCCAGGATTAGAATATGAAGGTCCTAGCTCACTAACATAACCGCTGAAATTTCCAACATAATAAATCTTATCATTATCTACATAAAAGTCTTCGATTGTAGAAAACTGTAGCTCTTTAGGAAGGGGTAAAGAGATAAACTTATTTTCTTCACCTTGCATAAAAGCCATAGATCTCATTTCAACAACAGATTTTGTTTCAAAAATCTTATTTCTTTCAGTTAAGGAAACAATGTCTTTAGCATTTACAAAGTCATTGTATTTCAGAAACTTTTTTTTAAGGTAGGGTAATGAACTAACTAATTTATCTCTTGATGCGAAAGGAACTTGATCTCCAAAAAAACTATAAAATATAATTGGATCTAAAGATGAGTTTTCATCAAAATCATCTAAATAAACAACTACTGGCGAACTTTCAGATGCATGCCATTTATGATTCAATCCAGAATTTCCAGCTATAATATCTAGTTTTCCATCATCATTTAAGTCTACTATTTCAACTGTGTTCCAAAATCCTGCGGTATTTCCTAATCCATAATTAGTAGTTTGATTAGAAAAACTATCTTCTCCTTCACCAATAAGCACAGTTACAGGCATCCAATCTCCTACTACAACAAGATCTAAGATACCATCATCATTCAAGTCTGCGAATTTACTATCAGTAACCATTCCTAATGGAGCTTGAGCTATAGCTTCAAAGTATGCGTCTGATTCAGGAGAACTTTTTACAATTACACTTGTTGGAGATAGTCCATACCCCCCTGGGATAGATCTACTTCCAATAAATAAGTCAGGGAATTTGTCATCATTAAAGTCAGATGAACTAATTGAACCTCCATTGGTACTTGGTAAATTTGCAGGAAACTTGTTAAACTTGCCCTTACCATCATTAATATATAATCTATCCATCAGATTGCTATCTCCATCAACAAATTCATTACCTCCACTCATAACATATATATCTAGGTCTCCATCTAAATCAAAGTCAAAGGCATCTGCATCGACATCTTCAAATAAAGCGTCTTGACTAAAAATTCTATTCTTAAGAGATTCAAAACTACCATCAGACTTCTGGATTAATAATTGAGAAGATTGTTGTCTAGCACCACCAATAAATATATCCTTAAGCCCATCTCCATTGAAATCAGCTCCAACATATGCAGGCCCTTCAATGGATAGTCTTTCAGGCATTAAGGGCTCTCTCTCATAATCAAGATAACTATTTTCAATATGTTTAAAACCTAAAGGATTCATTTCAAAATGTTTGTTTTTTGTTATATTTTCCTCTTGAGTTTTGCCAATATTTATAGGATTAATTTGGTGAATCTGATTAGTTTTTAAACCAGAGTATTTCTTGTAATTACCATTCAACCATTTTACATGAACAGAGTCAATACTTTTTAAATCATCTAATCCAAAATGAACCCTTGGCGAGGAAGTTGATGCAAAACCTCTAGCATTAGTAATCTCCCTTGTGATTTCTTTTTCACCTGAAAAAATAATCACTTTTGCTCCAATGGCATTAGAACCATATTTGTTCAATACATTAAACTGAACAAATGATCTATTTAATTTTTCAGATTTATTTTCTAAAATCTGAGCCTCATCATTAATATTATTTGAAACTATATCTAAATCACCGTCATTATCTAGATCTGAAACCGCTGCACCATTTGAATATGAAGGAGGTATTCCACTTAACTCATCTAACATAATAAATTCAAGAGGATTGTCTTGCAAGAAGACTGTATTAGAAAGCTTTAGCATTGGCATTTCTTCAATTAAGTCTTTCTCAAGCTTATCTTCTTCTTCAGCTCCATAGTTATCATATAAAACATTACTTTGAAAATTTATAAAGTCCAGATCATTTGGTCTTTTATAAATTCCATTAGTTATAAAGATGTCAGTATCATTGTCATTATCAAAATCTTCTAACAGAACAGACCAACTCCAATCTGAAGCGTAAGTTCTAGATGCCAATGCTACTTCTTTGAAAACTCCTTGCTCTGTTCCAAGTTGCATGTGATTTCGGGCCAACTGTTCATTATATCCATAATCCTTCTTTATCTGAGAAACTTTGTCAGAATCTTCACCTCCTGATTTCATAAAAATATCTGCTTTATAAGGCATCATATCAAGTGTAAATATGTCTTGAATTTGATCACTATTAATATCTGCAATATCAACCCCCATTGTAAATCGACTAGTATGACTTAATCTTTCTTTAGAGACCTCTGAAAACGTTTTGTCTCCATTGTTTAGATAGAGATAATCATTCTCATGAAAATCATTACCAACATAAATATCTACATAGCCGTCATTATTAACATCAACAGTAGCAATAGCTAATCCATATCCAAGAGCACTAGAATAAATTCCTGCTTTACTAGTTACTTCAGTAAAATTTAATATTCCTTCATCTAAAAGATTTTCATAAAGCCTATCCCCTGATTTGTTATCTCTTTCTTTTCTTTTTTCTGAACTACCATAATTTCTTGGAGTATGAACTGTATGGTTCAATAGATATACATCCAAATCACCGTCATTATCATAATCAAAAAAGCTTGCATGTGTTCCAAATCCTTTAAAATCTAAGCCTACATCCTTAGATTTTTCTGTAAAAGTTAAGTCGCCATTATTAATATATAACCTATTATGTCCTTTAAGATTTTTATAGTCACTTACTGTTGAAACATAAATATCAATCAATCCATCATTATTAATATCTGCCATACTTACACCATTTGACCAATAACCTTCTAAATCTAATCCAGCACTTTCAGTTATATTTTTAAAAACCATATTCCCTTGGTTTAGATACAATTCATCCCTTACTTCATTTCCTGAAAAATATATATCATCAAAACCATCATTATTAATATCTCCTATACCTACACCTCCCCCATTGTAATAATATAGATATTCAATAATATTCATATCCGAATCAGATCTTAGGCTATTATTGAAATAAACTCCTGTTTTATCAGAACTTAAAGCATCAAACTTGAGATCATTGCTACTCTTGTTATCTTGATTATTCTTTAAGTTGCATCCTATAATTAAAAGGATAAATAAATAATAATATCTAATCATATAAATATTTAAATTGAACTAATGAATTCGAATTTCTTCCAACAATAACATTTGAATTTGAGAATATTAAAGAGCGTACTTCTCCATTTACATTAAAACCATAGCCATCAGATGGAATTTCAAAAATACCTTTTCCATTATTTTCTAAAAAAACACCAAAACTTGCATCATATCTGCCAATTTCTGGTTTTGTTTTATAAAGATTTCCCCCTGCTATAACATCCATATCTCCATCTTTATCAAAGTCTTGAATCAAAAAAGAATATATTGGAGAAAATTGTGCTTTTTGCGGTAATTCATAAAATATAAACTCACCATTTCCTTTATTTATAAAAACTGAACTTGCTAAGATATTAACGTCTAGTTTAAGACTTTCTTCGATCTGTAAAGCACTAAACATATCATTAATACTGGCTGACCGAAAAGATTTATAATTTGGAAAAACTTTCTTAAGAGGCTTCATCTGATCAATTAAATTATGTCTTAAATCATATGGATAAAACTTTCCATTTTCACGTTTAAAAGTCAATACAGGGTCTAACTGCTCATTTCTATCATAATCATTAAGGTATAGTCTTATTGGGCTTTTTTCATTTGCATTAAATCGAGAATTAAGTCCATGATTTCCAACAATTATATCCATTAACCCATCTCCATTAAAGTCAGCTGAATCAATTGTTTGCCACCACCCCTTATAATTAGTCAAATTTGATGAACTAGAAGTGAATTTTCCACTCTGATTATAAAATAGATTTATTCCCATAAATTCTCCTACAACAATTAAATCTTCATCATTATCATTATCAATATCAACAAAGATGGCATCTGTAATCATTCCAAGATTAAGAAATTCGGAGGCATTATCTTTAGTTACATTAGTAAAAGAACCTTCTCCATTATTAAAAAGCAAAACTCCTGAACCAGGCAAACCATATGAATCGGAAATTAATCTTTCTCCAACAAATAGATCTAAATCTCCATCACCATCAACATCAGATACTTCTACAGTTCCTGAATTAAAAAAATCTATCTCGGTTGGAAGTTTATTTTCACTTAAACTAAAGTTTCCCTTTCCATCATTAATGTATAATTTGTCTTCAAGAAATGACATAAACCTTGAAAACTCTACTCCTCCATTTGCAGTATATAAATCTAGGTCTCCATCACCATCAGCATCAAAAAAAAGAGGTTCAATTATTTCTCTAGGAAGCTCTTCCATTAACTCAAATGACTCAATTAATTTAAGATTTTGTTCTTCCCATTTAAACATTCTACTTTTATTGTCCTTTGAACCCGGAATTAAGATTTCTTCTAAACCATCACCATTTATGTCTCCTTTTATAATTTTTGGTCCAGGGGTACTTAACATATGAGGTAATAATCTGTTTTTATTAAAATCAATAAAAATATTTTCAGCATGTGAAAAATTCATGTCTGAATTTAATCTTTCAAACAAAGCTTTGGAGATAATTTTAGTTTTGTTATTAGATTCAGAATAGTCAACATCTGACTGTGAAATTGAAATAATTTGATTTATTTCTACATTATCAAAATTACTTTTTAAACCATTAGTCCATGTTACCTCTATATCAACGTTATTTTTTGTTGGGAGACCAATATGAGGACGAAGATCAACACTAGATTGGAAACCTCTAGTTGGCTGATGTTGGGTATAATAATAATTTAATCCATCATAAACTCTAATTTGTGTTCCAATAGCCATAGTATTCTTCCCAATACCTTTTAAATCAAATTGAATATAATTTCCAGAATCTTTCTTATCGGTGTGATTTTCATAAACAAAAGAAGGCATATTAACATTGTTTACTACAAGATCTAAGTCACCATCATTATCTAGATCCCCATAAGCAGATCCATTTGAAAAACTTGGATCAAGAAGACCTGTATTTTTATCATTTTCAAATCTTAAATCTCCTAAATTTATATATGCATGATTTTTAACTGGTCTAGATGGGATTATTTCAACTAAACTTGCATAGTCCACCTCTTCATTTGAAAAAATTGACATTAAAACCTGTTCGCTTGAAACGTATTGCAAATAATCTTGATCAGTTAAATCACGATATATACCATTAGCAATAAATAAGTCTCTGAGTCCATCATTATTCATATCAAAGAAAAGAGCTCCCCAGCTCCAATCAGAGGCTTCTACACCTGCTAATCTACCTATTTCACTAAATGTATCGTCTCCATTATTAAGTTGTAGAGTATTTCTTGTGAACTGATGATAATATCCATTATCTACATTGTATTTATACTTGTCCCAATTTTCAAAAGTGGTTACTGATTTTAAACGTTCGTACTCAGATGGCAGCATCTCTGTGACAAAGATATCAGCCATTCCATCATTGTCAATATCTGCCATATCAGCTCCCATTGAAGCAGCACTAATTGATGAAATAGCGTCAGTTAATTTCTCACTAAAAGTTCCATCTTGATTATTAATATATAAATAGTCTCTTTCAAAAAAATCATTTGAAACATAAATATCTTCCCAACCATCAGAGTTAACATCCCCAACAGTAACTCCAAGTCCAAAGCCAATCACAGAACCATATATCCCAGATTTTTCACTCACATCAATAAATTTTCCATTTTGATTTTCTAATAACTTATCACCCCCGTCTTTATCTCTCTTTGGTCTTTCATTTCTTCTTAGATCAAAGCTTCCAATAGCTTGATAAGAATTATTTAGAAGATAGACATCTAAATCACCATCTTTATCATAATCAAAAAAACTAGCATGAGTTGAATAGCCTGGATCAGCTAGTCCATATTCTAATGCTTCTTCTTTAAAAGTAAGATCACCCTGATTAATAAATAATTCGTTTTGTTTATTATCTCCCTCCACATCTCCAGAATTACAAACATATATATCAAGAAGACCATCACCGTTTATGTCAACCATAGTTACACCTGTCGACCATGCTCTAGCCCCAACAGTACCAGATTTTTCCGAAATATTTTCAAACTTAAAATCTCCTTTATTTAGATATAACTGATTAGGTTTTTGATTAGCTGTAAAATAAATATCTTGTAACCCATCATTATTGATGTCTCCTATAGATACCCCTCCACCATTATAAAAGTTTCTATAAGTATAAACATTAAATTTTTGGTCAAATGTTAGTGTATTTTCAAAGTTAATATTAGTATCAGAAAAAGATTTCAATTCAAAAACAAAGTCATTTTTGGTTTGACAACTAGTGAAAAAAACTATAGATAATAAAATTATTAGATGTCTTTTCATTTTATTTAATAAGGTTTGGATATTTATATCTTAAATCAAGCAATTGAGCTCTAACATCTTTTTCATCTATAATATGAATTAATATCTGTCTATTTCCATCTATTTTAACAAATGTCTTATTTGGAAAATTTTCATTTTCAATAGAAATAAAGTTATTTCCTGGATACCATTCCATAAGTTTATCCATAGCAACTGGAAGGACTTTATCAGATTGCAACTCTTCATTCCAAGGGGCCCAACCTAAAAAATAAAATCGCATATCTAAGCCAGTCATTATATCATTTTCATTAAATATTCCATAAAATAAATGATTTACTCTCTTACCTTCAGGCATATTTTCTATTTCATATGCTATAAATTCATTATTAGGACCATGGGTTACCTTTCCATCAGCATTTAGCTCCCAAGCTTTTGTAAAAAAAGTTTTTTTCGTATCCCCTATTGTAAGACCAAACTGCACAGAATCAGTATATACTCCTCTAGCCATTTCATCTTTTACGATTCGTTCATATTCTGAGACATTTTGACAAGAAATAATTAATGCAATAAAAAATATATATAATCTATTTAACATATTTAGTTATAATCTTTGAATTTGAAATTCCAGTTACTAAAAGTAGTGAATCAGACGATTTTAATGATGGTACTATAGTAAAATCTCTAATTTCCCCATAAATGTTTAATGGTAATAATTTATCAAATTTTGTTTTTGAATTGTCGTCACCATAAAGGATCCATCCTTTTGATGCATCAAATGCACCATACTGAGGTTTAACTAGATATTGATTTCCACCTAAGATTAGATCATTAAAGCCATCTTGATTTATATCAAAAATATTAATAGCGTGCACACTTGAATACTGAATTTCTTCTGGTAAAAGTTTCTTAGAATATGAAAGAGGTGAATCTGACATAAATAATAAACTCCTTGTCTCTTTTATTTCCAATACTTGAGATGAAGATATTTGGGTTTCATTAAATATATCTTTAATTGATTGATTAGCATAATCTTCATAATAAAGTAGTTTCTTTTTCAGATCTGGTAATTGCTTAATCAGTTCATCTCTGTCATGGATAGGAAAATCTTTATTATCAATGCTATATGTATAAATAGCCTCTAATTTTCCATTTTGATCGTAATCATTCAGGTATAGTTTCATATTAGGTTTATATAGACCATTTTGCCCCATATTTCCTAAAACAAGATCTGGAACTCCATCTCCATTTAAATCAGATGTTTCTATAGACTGCCACATTCCATTTGTTTCTTCGAATCCAATACTTTCAGAAATAGACTCCCAACTGGATTCATTATTTAAAAAAGCAAGAATTGGCATCCATTCACCAACAACGATCAAATCTCCTTTTTCATCAGAATTAAGATCTGTGAATTCTATATCGGTTATCATACCAATATTTTGAAACTCTGGAGGATAAGTAGCTTCAAAACTACCGTTTCCTCTATTTATCATTAAAGAAATAGATCCAGGAATTCCATAGGTGTCTACATTAAATCGTTCACCTATAAATATATCTAATAATGCATCATTATTAGCATCACCAATAGCAATAGCTCCAGTACTAAAGAATTTAGAGAAATTTAATGCAGATGAATCATATATAAATTTACCTGATTCATTTCTATAGAATCTATCATTAAGAGTTCTAGATAATGTAGAATATGCTTTACCCCCAGAGGCAACATACAAATCTTGATCTCCATCATTATCAGCATCAAAAAAAACAGCTTCAACATCCTCAGATTCTTTATGTAAATCAAATGGTTTACTAACTTTTTTAAAACCATTTGTATCACTTAAAAAAAGCTGACCTGTTTGCCCTTTAGCTCCTCCTATATAAAAGTCTTGAATACCATCATTGTTAAGATCATAATTAGCTATACATGGCCCCTCATTAGAGAACATATGAGGTAATAACCTCTCAGAATCAAAATCAACATAATAATTCTCATCATGCTTAAAATCAATTAATTGTTGACCTTCTGTTTTTTTTATAATAAAAGTAGGCTTAGGATCTACAGATTCAGATTGTAAATTATCCCGATCTATTTCTAATATTTGATCAATTTGAATATCTCTTATGACTGAACGCTTTCTATCAGGCCAATATATTTCTAAGGAATCTAATGAATTTACTTTACCAAGTCCAAAATGAAGTCTATATGGAACAGAGCTTTGAAAGCCTCTAGAAGGAAATTGTTCAATCATAATTTTATTTCCATCTGTTAAATAAGCAATAGCCTTTGCCCCTATAGCAAATTTATTTGGACCGTTATCTCTAAGAATAACTGAAAGAAAATGATGATTTTCAACTTCAGAGTGGTTCTCAAATATGAAAGCTTCAGAATTTACATTATTAACAACTAAGTCTAGGTCTCCGTCATTGTCTAAGTCACCATATGCAGAACCATTACTAAAACTAGGTTGGTTTAAACCCCAACCCAATCTTTTATCTGAAAAGGTAAAATCACCATTATTTCTAAACACTGAATTTGTAACAGCTTTAGAGGGCATTAAGTCGATTAAATCTGTAATAACTTCTTTTCCTTCTCTTAATATTTGACTAATCTGTTCATCATTAGCATAATAATTTAAATAATCACGATCTAACAAATCTTTATATATTCCATTACTGATATATACATCTTTATAACCATCATTATCCATATCAAATAAAAGTGCAGCCCAACTCCATTCTGTTGCAGATAAACCAAGTTGCCTTCCTACTTCATAAAATGTGTTACCTAAATTTCTTTGAAGAGCATTTCTAGGATATTGCTTATGATATCCTTTAGATCCTGCTAGAGTAAATTTATCATACGATTCATACACTTGTTTGTTTTTTTGCCTTGATAGAGTTTCTGGTAACATTTCAGTAACAATTAAATCAGGTATCAAATCGTTATCCATATCTGCTGCATCAGCACCCATAGAGCCCATTGACAATGCATCAAAATAAGTTAATGATTCTTCTGAGAATCCATCTCCATTATTATTTAAATACAAGTAATCTTTTTCAAAAAAATCATTAGAAATAAATAAATCAGGCCAAAGGTCTCCATTGAAATCAGATAAAGTTATCCCTAAGCCAAATCCTATATTTGAAGAGAATATACCCTTATCTGAAGATACATTCTCAAACTTATTATTCCTATTCTCCAAAAGTTGATTTCCATCTTGACTAGGAATATTTCTTTGCCCTTCAATCAAATCGTAACTCCCCACAGATCGAATTGAATTGTTTAAAACATATGCATCTAGATCAAGGTCACCATCATAATCAAAGAAAGCAGCATGCACAGATAGTCCTTCAATATCTAAACCGTATTGAGATGATGATTCCTTAAAAGTTAAGTCTCCATTATTTATAAAAAGTTCATTATGTCTATTCTCGCCTCCGGGTTTTCCAGATTTGGTTACATATAAATCTAATAATCCATCTTGATTTATATCAACAAATGTAGCTCCTGTAGACCAATTATCTTTACATGATACACCTGCAAAATCAGTTATATCATCAAATTTCCAATTTCCTTTATTTAGATATAGAGCATTATCTACAATATTACCAGTGAAATATATATCAATTAATCCGTCATTATTAATATCTCCCAGAGCTACTCCACCACCATTAAAAAAATTACGATATGTATATGGATTAAAATCCTCAGTATAAGAGAGTAAGTTATTGAAAGAAATCCCAGTATGATCTGATAATTTTTTTTCAAATCTTGAATCAATATTATTACATGAAACTAGACAGAGAGTTAACAATATTAGAGACCTATATCGCATATTGTAAAATTAGACAATTTTAGCTTGGTTTTAAAAACAAAAAGGCCACCAAATGGTGGCCTTTTATATTATTCAAAACTTAAGAATTAATATCCTGTGTTTTGAGATAGACTTGAGTTTGCAGTAAGCTGCTCCGATGGTATCGGGAAAACAGTTCTGTAAGCATCAGAATTTGTTTTTTCCCACCAAGAATCATTCCACTTACCAAAACGGATAAGGTCTGTTCGTCTCGAAGCTTCTTGGAACATTTCACGGCCCCTTTCTGCTAAAAACTGCTCAGCAGTTAACGAGCTCAGAGCTGATACATTAGCTCTTGCACGAATTGCATTAACTTCTGGAAGAGCTAAAGCCCAATTTCCAGCTGCTCTAGCCGTAGCTTCAGCATGCATTAAGTGAACATCACCTAATCTAACAATCGGATAATCATTATCTAGATTTGGTCTTGCAAATTGTTTAAAAGCAAATTTTCCAAGACGATACCCACCAGTTCGAGCACCATTTGGCTCAAGTTCATTTATTCCTATTGAATAGACAATCTCTGGTGTTGGAGAATCTGAAGCAAGATCTACTAATGCATTTCCACCATAATCTAATTGTGGACCAGCAATAAAGTTTGCTTTTCTTCTATCATCCCCTGCCTCATATGAATTCACGAATTCCTCTAGTGCAACATAACCATTCCAAGGTTGAGCCTCAAAATTCCATGTATACTGAGAAGCATAGTGAAGAGTCATATGATGGAAATTCATACCACCTGCAGTTGCTTCATCATATTCAACAGACCAAATAATTTCTGGATTGTTTTCATTATTAGGAGCAAATATTGCAGCGTATCCTACCAAATTATCAGGATCAGACGAAACCGCTGGTCTCTTTCCTAGATTAGGAACTGATATACCACTATCAGATAATGAATAAGGTCCATTATCGATAATATGTCCTGCTGCAGCTGCTGCATCAGAATATCTTTCAGTTCCAGTATATACCCCAGCATTTAGATATAATTTAGCTAAAATACCAAGTGCAGAATACTGGTTAATTCTATACTTTACATCATTAGTACCTAAAGATGAATTTGATAGACCTGATAAATCAAAAGAAGATCCCATTCCTAAAGCAGAAAGTAATTCTCCTTCTACCCAATTAAAAACTGCTGACCTAGATGATTGATTAGAAGATCCTGATCCATCAGCAATAACGATATTACCGTATAAATCCATTAATCTCCAATGCAAATAAGCACGGACTACTTTAGCTTGTGCCATTTGGTTAGCATCTAACCCTGCATTACTAATTGCATTATTTACCTCAGCTATTGAACCATATTGTTGAGACCAAGTCCCAGTAACTGGACCATTAGCAGGAGTAAAAGTGTGACGATGCATTTCAAGCCAAATACCACCATCATACCAGTCACCTCCCTTTTGAGTAATAGCCATTTCATCAGATGAAACTGACTGTACAGAGAAATATCCACCATGATTAGCAGTTCCAGCATTTCTAACAGCGTTAAATACTCCTGTTAGAGCATCACCACCCCCACCAGAACCTCCTGTAGAAATTCCTTCTAGAGAGAAGTCTGATGTAAGATCTCCTAAGAGTTCTTCTTCAAGATCAGTACAAGAATAGGTAATACCTATTAAACCGATTCCTAATATAATTTTATTTATAGTTTTCATAGACTTCATGATTTAAAATTTATAGTTTATACCAAGTGTGAATGAACGTGCAGAATAATAACTATTTCTACGGTCTATACCTGGAGCAAGCGGATTCCCATCTAAAAGATCGAAAAGAGCAGGCTCAGGATCAGAACCAGTATAATCAGTAATTACAAATGCGTTCTGAACATTCAGTGATAAATTCATATTATCATTAACTTGACGAGATATTGTTAAGTTATCCAGCTTAAAGAAATCTGCTTCCTCTACATATAAAGAAGAGAAGTTTGCATTTTTAATTTCCGGATTAGCTAACTCAGTATTTACATAGTTATATGATTTCTGAGAACCAACTCTTGGCTCATAGAAAGCACGGAAAGTATTAACAAGACTATGTCCGAATGCTCCTCTAAAAAAAGCATTTATAGTGTAGTCACCAATAGTGATTTGATTAGACCAACCTATTTCTAGATCAGGAATACCACTACCAAGAACATCAAAGTCTACATTGTCATCTAAAGCATTGTTCTGACCAACTACTAATTCTCCATCTCCATTAACATCTTTAAAGTTTTGTGAACCATTAGTAACACTTCCATCCCAAACAGGACCCCAGATTTGACCAACTTGTTCACCTACTTTTACACGTGTAACCCATGTACTATTTTGACCAGGAGCACCCAGGTTTCCAAATTTATCAGAATCCTGAACATATTCATCCAGAACAACTTTGTTACTAGATAAAACTATTCCTGTGTTATAGTTATCAGTAACATCGTAGTTAACTGATAGTTCAAATCCATTAGATGAAAGCTGTCCTGCATTTTCAAATCTTCTATCAAATCCATAAACAGCAGCATCTACAACACGATTTATGATAAAGTCCTTAGAGGTTTGCTCATAAATATCAAGTGTAGCTGAAAGACGATCCATAGTTAGATCTATACCAAAGTTTAACTCAGTTTTTTCTTCCCATTTTAAGTCTGGATTAGCTGCTCTTAAAAGGTTTGTTGAACCTCCTGCAGAGCCACCTCCACCCCAAGACCATCCTCTGATTTCTTGAGAAAGACCAACTTGACCTGGTAAATTACCAGTAACACCATAAGATATACGTGGCTTTAATTGCTGAACTCCACTAAGACCAAGTATAGGAGCAAGGTCAGCACCCATACTAATAGCTGGGAACGTTCCATACCTATTATCAGCACCTAGTCTTGTAGAACCTTCTCTACGAATAGATGCATTTAAAAAGAAATTATTATTCCAAGTCAAATTAACACGAGCAAAGAAAGCATCAATCTCTGTATCAGGATTTCTCCCAGAGTTTGCGATAACATTACCAGCGTTCAATAAATCTTGAGAATATTCTATTGCATCAATATAATCTATTTCATCACCTGGAAAATCACCTAAAGCAAAAAATGCTTCGTTATAATTTTCTTTTTGATATGAGTAACCTGCTGTAACGACTAGATTCATATCATCAGTTGACTTTTTCCATGAACCGTAAAGTTCATTTAATTGGAATTCGCTGTTATTCTCATAGAATTCTGCAGCACCTTTTCTAACTGGTGAATCTGCACCTCCATAATCGTTAGAACTATTCCAAAGTGAAGTTGTTCTAAAATAAACACGATTTGCATAGTCTGAAGACTGACGAGCAGAACGGAAATAAGCTGTTATATTATCTGATACATCGTATGTAAGATTAATACCATAGTTTAATTCTCTACGCTCTCCATTATTTAAGTTTTGTTTGATAATAGAAACTGGGTTATACGAATCGAATAAACCTAAAGTTTCATAATATCCTCCAAACTGAGCACCATTAAAAGCATAAGGTGCATCAACAGCATAAACTGGAGCAGTAGGGTTATAAAGTGTTGCATAACGCATGGACTCTTTAAAACCATTTTTCTGATCTCTTTGAGTAAATGAAGTATTAAAATCAATCTTTAACCTATCATCTAATGCTGTAGTTGAAAAGTTTAAACGAGTGTTAAACTGATCAAACCCACTGTTAAGAAGTATACCTTCAGCTTCACGAAGATTAGCAGATACTCTATAATTTGTTTTTCCATTTCCACCAGTAGCAGAAACATTGTGAATTTGAGTAAATGCATCACGTGTTACTTCATCTAACCAATCTGTTTGAGAAGATAGATCTCGTCCACCTGAAGCAATAAATTCTTGAGGAGACATAGTATCAATCTGATTTAGAATACTAGATGAAGATAATTGTCCAGAGTATGTAAGTTGAGCTGCGCCAACTCCTCCTGATTTAGTTGTAACAATTATTACCCCAGATGATCCTCGAGAACCATATATTGCAGCTGCAGAAGCATCTTTTAATACGGTATAACTCTCAATATCACTAGGATCAACATTGTTAAGGGAAGCCCCAACAACGCCGTCAATTACTACAAGAGGAGAAATATTTGCACCTAAACTTGATAGACCACGAAGACGAATAACAGTTCCTGCATTCGGGTCACCACCTCTATTATATATCTGCAAACCAGCTACTTTTCCTTGTAAAAGTTGAGAGGCATCATTTATTGCCCCCTGGTTAAATTCTTCAGCACTAATAGAAGTTACCGCAGAGGTAATTTCTTTTTGTTGCTGAGAACCATATCCAGTAACCAACACTTCTTCAAGTTCATTAGAAGATTGCAGAACTATATTTATTGTATTCTGGTTGCCCACTGTTATTTCTTGTGCAGTATAACCTACATAAGAAAAAACTAGAACATCTCCAGCGCTTGCAGATATGGAATAATTTCCATCAAAATCTGCAACGACACCAGTAGTAGTTCCCTGAACTACCACAGTAGCTCCAGGGAGTGGACCAGTTTCATCTGAAACATTACCAGAAACCTGTTGAGCACTCAGCATTCCACTAAAAGCAATAGTAAATGCGAGACTCAATTTTAGTAAATTTAGTTTCATATTATTATTTTAAAATTTTCTGATGGCCAAATATATGGATAATATGCTCAAAACCAAGTAACTAATAATAAAAGTTAATAACACAATAAGAAAAATAGATTATCACTAATAAAATTTAAAAAAATCTATAATAAATAAGAATATAATAATATATGGATAGTTTTATTACGAATTTAACATTGAAGCTACTTCATAATTATTAATTTTAGGAACTGCACCATTTTTTGTTGTTGTAATTGCTCCGTATGCTGAGGCTAGTCTTAATGAACTTTTTAAATTGTTTTTTTTAATAAATAATTCATCAATCAATGCAGCTAAAAAATTATCTCCGGCTCCCACATTATCGATTGAATCTACTTTAAATGAATTAGCTATTTCAAAATTTTTACCATCATAAATCATTGATTCAATTTCTCCATTTGTCACACATACATATTTCAGATCAAATTGTTTTAAAATTTTAAAAATTAAATTTTGAGTGTCTGAAATATTAAATTTAAATAACTGATTAATTAGTTCTAGTTCCTCTAGATTTACTTTTAAAAAATCTGCTGAATTAACTAGAGAGCTTACTTTTTCAAAATCATAATAACTCTCTCTTATATTTAGATCCAGAATGTTAAATTTTGATTGTTTAGTTAATTCTTTAAGCGTTTTAAATGATTCTATATTTCTAGATGCAAGTGAACCATAGACTAGTATATCCAAATCACTTAAAATCTCATCATAGGAGGCCTTAAGCGGAATGAAGTCCCAAGCTACATTTGATAAAATTTTATATGAAGGTTCGCCATTTTTAAGGGTAATAATCACACTTCCAGTCTCATATTTCTCATCTATATTTAAAAATTTGTTACTATAATTATTCTGATTAAAGTATTCAAGAATCTCATTACCAAGTTTGTCATTTCCAATTGATGAAATAAAGTCAACATTATTTCCGAGATTATGAAGTCTAGCAAAAACATTGAATGGGGCACCCCCAATTATTTTTTTATCTGGATAGAGATCCCATAGAACTTCTCCGAAGCAAACTATACTTATCATATTTAAATATAAAGAAAAGAAGTGAGCCAATACCGAGATTTGAACTCGGGACCTTTTCCTTACCAAGGAAACGCTCTACCCCTGAGCTATATCGGCAAATTAAGATAATAATTGATTTTTTTGATACTTTTAAAATCTATCGATTGAAAATATTAGATTTATTTGAGCGGGAGACGGGGGTCGAACCCGCGACATTCAGCTTGGAAGGCTGACGCTCTACCAACTGAGCTACTCCCGCATTAATTTGTGGGGAGAGCAGGATTCGAACCTGCGAAGTTAAAAACAACAGTTTTACAGACTGCTCTCGTTGGCCACTTGAGTATCTCCCCGATTTCAAAATTTCAAAGAGCCGATAGAGGGACTCGAACCCACGACCTGCTGATTACAAATCAGCTGCTCTAGCCAGCTGAGCTATATCGGCTTAACATAAATCGAACTGCAAAATAAATGTTTTTTTATGCTGTATCAAAGCAAAATTCCAAAATAATTATTAAATATTCTACTTTGCCCTTGGATGAGTTTTTTGAAAAACTTCCTTTATTTTTTCCATACTAGTGTGACTATATATTTGGGTTGCAGACAAACTAGCGTGACCCAAAAGCTCCTTAACAGAGTTAATATCTGCACCCTCATTTATTAGGTGAGTAGCAAAACTATGCCTTAAAATATGTGGAGCTTTCTTAGTTTTTGAGGAAACCAATTTGAAGTATTCTGAAACAGTTCTGTACACATATTTTTCAGATAATTTAAATCCTTTATTAGACAAAAACACTAAATCATCTTCTGGCTTAGTAATAATATTATTTCTTTCAGATATATATTCTTCAAGAAGATTCTTAATTTTTGGTAAAAGAGGGATTACCCTTTCCTTATTCCTTTTCCCTAAAACTTTAATTACTCCTGAGCTTAAATCAAGATTACTCTCTTTTAATTCTATAAGCTCAACTCTCCTTACCCCTGTAAAATAAAAAAATGAAATAATTGTTTTTTGAAGTAAACCTTTATAAGAATCGGGAAAATAATCACTATCTAATAAGGAGGAAATTTCTTCTTTAGAGAAAGGGACTTGAATTTTCTTTTTTTGTTTTAAAGGAATATGACCCTCCAAAGGAGAGGATTCTATTGAATCAGTTTTTATTAAAAATTTAAAAAATGATTTAAGAGATGATACTTTTCTATTCACAGTTCTATTAGAAACACCAGTATTAACTAATTCTACTATCCAAGATCTTATTATTGAATAATTTGAATCTTCAATATTAATATTATCAAATTTGGATTTTGAAAATTTTTCAAAATCTTTTAAATCTTTATAATAGGCATTAATTGTATTGTGAGAATATGACTTCTCAAGAGTTAAGTAATCTATAAATTTATCAATTAGCATCTAAACCAAAGTTACGATGTATTTCAAAAATTTTAAGGTAATTAAAGGTTTTCTTGATCTTTAAGTTTTTGAACATAACGAGCTTTAAGAATCTTTGCTCTGTGTTCTATAGATGGTTTAACAAATTGCTTTCTATCTCTTAATGATCTCATAACGCCAGTCTTATCAAACTTACGTTTAAATCTCTTAAGAGCTTTATCTATATTTTCACCATCTTTAATAGGTATAATTAGCATTATCTTCTATTTTGGTGGCAAATATAAAGAATTGTATTTAATCTTAGCTAGATTTTTTTGCTGAAATTGCATTAATATACTTTTGAAGCTCCTCCCTAACCTTTGGGAATAATATAAATAGTCCAATCATATTTGGGAAAACTAAGGCTAGAATCATTGCATCAGAGAATGCCCATACAGATGACATATCACCTGCAGCACCTATAACTATAAATATTAAGAATAGAATTTTATATGTTAGGTCCGAAACTTTTCCTTTTCCAAAAACATACATCCAAGACTGAAGTCCGTAATAGGACCATGAAATCATAGTAGAAAGAGCAAATAAGACAACAGCTAAAGCTAAAAATGGACCTGAGAAGGAAATGTATTCAGAGAAAGCTGCAGATGTTAAGCCAGCGCCCTCAAGTTCTTGACCCCTGACCATAACAGCGGTTGAACCTTCAACAAGGTTTCCATAAGTGAATAGACTATTATCACCATTAAATATTATAATAACTAGTGCTGTCATTGTACAGATCACAACCGTATCAATAAATGGCTCAAGCAGAGCAACTAATCCTTCTGAGGCAGGATAACTAGTAATTACCGCTGAGTGAGCTATAGAGGCTGAACCAGCACCTGCTTCGTTGGAAAATGCGCCCCTTCTAAACCCTTGAACTAAAACTCCTATAAATCCTCCAACAGCCGCACTTGGAGCAAAGGCTTGATTAATAATCATCGCAAATGCATCATCAACAAATGATAAATTTGAAAAAATAATATATAAACAGGCAAGGACATATATACCTGCCATAAATGGTACAATTTTTTCAGTTACAGAAGCTATTCTTTTTATTCCTCCAATTATAATTATCCCAACAACTATCATCATTATTATTCCAATCATTGTCCTAGCTCCACCACCACTAATTCCAAAAAGGCTGACCATTTGCAAAGCAGCTTGATTTGACTGCGCGGCATTTCCACCACCAAAGGAAGCCCCAATACATAAAATTGCAAAAGTTACAGCAAGTACCTTCCCTAATTTTGCAAACCCTCTTTCTTTTAAACCTTTTGATAAATAATACATTGGACCACCATAAACTGTTCCATCTGAACCAACATCCCTATACTTAACTCCCAATGTACACTCTACAAACTTTGAAGACATTCCAAGCAATCCACATAATATCATCCAAAAAGTAGCACCAGGGCCTCCAATCGCAATAGCCATAGCAACACCAGCAATATTACCATTTCCAACCGTACCGGAGACGGCAGTAGCTAGAGCCTGAAAATGACTAACTTCTCCATTATTAGATCTTTTTTCATCAAGACTATCATATCTACCCATTACAGTTTTGAGCGAAAGCCCAAAACCTCTTATGTTTATGAAACCAAAATAAAATGTAAAGAAAGCAGCTCCACCAACTAGTAAAAAAATAATAGTTGGAATTCCTGTTCCAAAAAATTCATGTAAAATAAGTCCTTCCCAAAAACTCGATATAGGCTGAAATGCTTCATTTATCCTTTCATCTAATCCTATCTTATCTTGTGTTTCCATATTTATAAGTCAAAAACTGTTTTTCTGTTAACTATTATTAAGTCTTTTATTTTGAAAAATAAAGCAAAGGTCAAATATAAAATAAATCCTATGACAACAGTAAAAAAAGAAAAATAAATAAAGAACATTCTTATTTTTCTTGGGTATATACCTATTACGTTTGACATTCTTTGACAAACATTCAATCCATACTTTTCAAAAAATCTATATAGTCTATTCACCTATTAATCTTTAACTAGTTCTCCACCCCATTCAGAAATTCCACCTAATAAATTGTAAACATTATTAATTCCAAATGTTTTCATAATTTGACATGCTTGAACACTTCGTACTCCAGAATGACAATAGACATAATAATTTAAGTCTTTATCAAGATTTTCTATTTCTTCTATAAAACTTTTAGGGTCTCTAATATCCATTAAAGTTGAATTGGGGATATGAGATTCCTCGTATTCTTCTTTAGTTCTAACATCAACAATAAATGCCTTATCATCATCATCTAACTTTTTTAATAACTCTTCTTGACCTAGATCTATCATTTGAAATTTTCTCGAATTTAATTTAAAATTTTTAATTCTTAACAATAATAAGAAAAACTAATAGAGTAATTAGAAAAAAATTAAAACTATATACTTCTCATCTGAAGATATTAGTAATTTTAAAAAGAAATAAAATAAATTATATGAAAAAACACTTTCAAACTTCGGATATTTTTCTTCTTGGCGCTGCATTTATTTCTTTTCTTTTATCTGTATCATTATGGTTCTATGGTTATAAAGATGAAGGAGTTTTTGTAGGACTATGGGTTCCATCTATTCTTGCATTTGGATCTTATTTTAAACAAATGTTAAAATAAATATGGGGGAAGCTTTTATATTTATAATGGGTCTCATCTGTACAGGTTCAGTAGTTATAGCTGCAATTCTTTCAATAAATGAGTTAAAGGACATTGAAGAGCCTAAACTACAGGACTATAATATGTCAAATGCTGCAAAAAAAAGTTTAAGATTTATTTTTCAAGGAGTCTTTCTAATTATTTTATTAGTTTCTTTAGGTTTAATTTGTTTTTACATTATATTTGCATGATTATGAAAACTAATAATTTTGTTTGGTGGATTGAGAATAGTTAATCATTCGTGAATGAACCATACATTATATATAGGCTTGTCTCACGACAAGCTTTTTTTTTGCTATGAAAATAAAAATTAATACATATCACAAAAAAATATTTGCAGACACTATTACTCCTGTTGAAGTATACTTAAAGATTAGAGATATCTTTCCTAACAGTCTTCTTCTTGAGAACAGTGATTATATGTTAGCAGATAATAATTACTCATACATATGCTTTAATCAGATTGGCCATATTAAAATAAAAGATTATAAAGTTGATTGTAAATTCCCTGGAGGCATTCTTGAGTCTAAAGAATTAAAAAAAGGCGAAAAAGTTTCAACTGTAATTCATGATTATATAGAAAAATTTGAAGTAGATAATTCAAGTTTTAAGTTTTTAAATAATGGGATGTTTGGTTTCATGAGTCATGAATCAGTAAAGTATTTTGACAGTGTGGAGATAAAAACTAAAAAAGATTTTGATATACCTGATATTTATTATGGTTTATATAAAAATATTATAGCAATAAGTCAATTCAATCATGAGGCTCATATTTTCTGTAATACAATTGATCAATCATCCAACATAGATACTATAGAAGGTATATTAAATAATAAAAGTTTTTCAGTATTTGATTTTAAAAAAATTGGAAAGTCTGAATCTGAAATTAGTGATGAAGAATATGTTGAATATGTTAATAAGGCAAAAGATCATTGTAAAAGAGGTGATGTATTTCAACTTGTTTTATCTAGAAGATATACTCAAAAATTTAAAGGTGATGAATTTAATGTATATAGAGCATTAAGATCGATAAATCCCTCACCTTATTTATTCTTTTTTGATTATGGTGATTTTAAAATTTTTGGAAGTTCCCCTGAAGCTCAGATAGTTATTAATAATAAAAAAGCTGAGATTCATCCAATTGCTGGGACTTTTAAAAGAACTGGAGATGATGAGAGAGATCAAATTACAGCAAAAGAGCTTGCAAAAGATCCAAAAGAGAATTCTGAGCATATAATGCTTGTTGATCTAGCTAGAAATGATCTAAGCAGGAGTGGAAATAATGTTAAAGTTGAAAAAAATAGAGAAATTCAATTTTATTCCCATGTTATTCATTTAGTCTCAAAAGTAACTGCAGAGTTAAAGAAGGATATAAAATCCTACCAAGTTGTCGAAGACACTTTTCCTGCTGGGACTCTATCTGGTGCTCCAAAGCATAAAGCTCTAGAACTAATTGAAAAGTATGAAAAAGTTAATAGAAATTTCTATGGTGGAGCTATTGGTTTTATTGATTTTGATGGAAACTTTAATCATGCAATAATTATTAGATCATTCTTTAGTAAGAACAGTATTTTAAGTTACCAAGCTGGGGCGGGGATAGTTATTGATTCTAAAACAGAAAAAGAGTTAGAAGAAGTTCAAAATAAATTAAGGGCATTAGATCAAGCTTTGATTGAAGCTGAATTGATAAAATGAAAAGAATATTTTTAATTGATAATTATGATTCATTCGCTTATAATCTTCTATTCTATTTGAAGGAGTTGGGTTGTGATGTTACTGTTAAAAGAAATGATTTATTCGAAATTGATGATATTAAAGATTTTGATGCTATTCTAATATCTCCTGGTCCTGGGATTCCTTCAGAATCTGGGAAAACATTGGAGGTATTAAAATACTATTCCGAAAGTAAAAATATTCTAGGTGTTTGTCTAGGACAGCAGGCAATTGCAGAGGCTTTTGGAGGAAAGCTAAGAAATTTAGAGAAGGTTTATCATGGAGTAGCAACTAAAATTAACGTGGTTGAAGAAGATCTAATTTTTAAAGGAATAAAGGGTAAGATTAAAGTAGGGAGATACCACTCTTGGATAGTAGATAAGCCAATCCCTGAAAATTTAGTTATAACATCTTTAGATAAAAATGGTGAGATAATGTCATTAAGACACAAAAAATATAATGTAAGAGGTGTTCAATTTCATCCTGAATCTGTTTTAACACCTAAAGGAAAAAAAATGATCAAAAATTGGGTTAAAAGTATATGAAAGAAATTTTAAATAGACTAACAAATTATGAAACCTTATCTGAAAAGGAAGCTAGAGATATTATTATTCAAATTTCAGAAGGTAAGTTAAACACAAGTGAGATATCTTCTTTTCTAACAATCTTTATGATTAGAAACATAACTATTGATGAATTGAATGGGTTTAGAAAGGCTCTAATTGATTTATCATTAAAAATTGATCTTAAAGAATTTGATACTATTGACTTATGTGGAACAGGAGGAGATGAAAAAGACACTTTCAATATTTCAACCCTAGCGTCGTTTGTTACAGCAGGTAGTGGAGTTAAAGTTGCTAAACATGGTAATTATGGAGTATCATCCAGCTGTGGGTCAAGTAATGTATTGGAATATTTAGGTATAAACTTTACCAACGACTATGATAAAATTAAAAATGCAATAGATAAAGCTAACATCTGCTTTCTTCATGCCCCTTTATTTCATCCTGCAATGAAAAATGTTGCTCCGGTTAGAAAAGAGCTTAGATTAAAAACATTTTTTAATATGCTAGGTCCAATGGTAAATCCATCTATGCCTAAAAAACAAATGGTTGGTGTGTACAGTCTAGAACTTGCAAGAATTTATAATTATCTCTACCAGAATACTGATATAGAATATAATATTATTCATGCCTTAGATGGGTATGATGAAATATCTTTAACAGGTAATACTAAAGTTTATTCTAGATCAAATGAATTTATTCTAGAATCAAAAGATTTTGAGTTAGATAATATTAATGCAGATTCAATTAAAGGAGGACAAGATGTTGAATCATCATCTAAAATTTTTATGAATGTTCTAAATGGAAAGGGGTCTACTGAACAAGAAAATGTTGTTTGTGCAAATGCTTCAATGGCTATTTCTTTATCAAAAAAAGTTACAATAATTGAAGCTTTTGAAATTGCCAAGGAATCTATAAAAAGTAAGGCTGCATTAAAATGTTTTGAAAAACTTACTGAATTAATGAAATGAGAATATTAGACAAGATTGTTGAAAATAAAAGAACTGAGATAATCAAATTATCCTCTGAGATTCCAACATCCTTATTGGAAAGCAAAAGTTTATTTTCTAAAGAATCCATTTCTTTAAAAGATTCTATTTTAAAAAGTCATAGTGGAATTATATGTGAATTTAAAAGAAGATCCCCTTCAAATAATAATATTAATTATAAATCAACTATTACAGAAGTTGTAAAAGGATACCAAGAAGCTGGAGCTGCTGGGTTATCAATTTTAACTAATAAAATTTACTTTGATGGAGATATTAACGATATTATTGATATAAGAAACATTTCAAATATTCCAATTTTACGAAAAGAATTCATAGTCAGTGAATATCAAGTAATCGAGTCAAAATCAATTGGAGCAGATGCAATACTATTGATTGCATCGATTCTATCAAAAGAAGAAATTTTAAAATATAGTTCATTAGCAAAGTGTCTAGGTCTTGAAGTTTTACTTGAAGTTCATTCTGCTGATGAGTTAAATAAAATCTCTGGTAATAATATTGATGTGATTGGAATTAATAACAGAAATCTTGACACTTTAGAGATAGACATTAACAATAGTATTAAACTATATGATAAGATTCCTAACGAATTTGTTAAGATATCTGAAAGTGGGATAAGTAAAGTGGAATCAATTTTAGAACTAAAAGAGATTGGTTTCGACGGATTCTTAATTGGAGAGAATTTTATGAAAACTAATAACCCTATGGAATCAGCTTATGATTTTATAAAAAAGGTTGAAGATGAAATTTAAAGTATGTGGATTATTTAACGATAAAAATATTCAGGAAATTACTGAATTAAACCCTGATTATATTGGTCATATCTTTTGGGAAAAATCTGTTAGGTATGTGGAAAATTTAACTCCAGAATTAAAAAAAGGAATTAAAAAGACAGGCGTTTTCTTTAATTCAAATATTGAAAATATATATGATAAAATTGAAAGTCATGGTCTTTCATGTGTTCAATTACATGGTGAAGAGTCACCTCAAATATGCAAACAGATTAAAGACAATGGGATTGAAGTAATTAAGTCTTTTAGAATAGATGATTATTTTGATTATAATATTTTAAATAAATATGAAGATTATTGTGATTTGTTTTTATTTGATTCAAAGTCAGAACTTCCTGGTGGGACAGGTAAATCATTTAACTGGGAAAATTTAAAAAAATATAATTTAAAAAAAGAGTTTTTTATCAGTGGTGGGATAGGACTTCACTCTGTTGATTCACTTTTTGAGCTTTTTAAAATGAATCTTCCAATATACGGTATAGATGTAAACAGTAAATTTGAAAACGAAAACCACCTAAAAAAAATTGATGAACTAAAAACTTTCATACAAATAGTAAAAAATGAAATATACAGTTGACAAAAAAGGGTTTTATGGAAACTATGGAGGTGCTTTTGTACCTGAGATGCTTTTTCCTAATCTTGATGAATTAGAGAAAAATTATAATAAGATAATCGGTGATAAAGATTTTCAAAATGATTACAATAATCTTTTAAAGGACTATGTCGGTAGGCCTACTCCTCTTTATTTTGCAGAAAGAATTTCGGAGAAGTATAAATGCAAAATTTATCTCAAAAGAGAAGACCTATGTCATACTGGTGCACATAAAATTAACAATACCATTGGGCAAATATTACTTGCAAAAAGATTAGGAAAAAAAAGAATAATTGCTGAAACTGGTGCTGGTCAGCATGGTGTAGCTACAGCAACAGTTTGCGCATTGGCAGGAATAGAATGTGTTATATACATGGGAGCTGTTGACATTAAAAGACAGGCACCTAATGTAGCTAGAATGAAAATGCTTGGCGCAAGTGTAGTTTCTGCTGAATCTGGAAGTAAAACCCTTAAAGATGCAACCAATGAAGCAATAAGAGATTGGATTAATAATCCTGTTACAACTCATTATATTATCGGATCAGTAGTTGGTCCTCATCCATATCCTGATATGGTTGCTAAATTTCAATCTGTTATTTCTACAGAAATAAGATCTCAGTTATTAGAAAAAGAAGGAACTGAAAGTCCAAACTACTTAATAGCTAATATTGGAGGTGGGAGTAATGCAGCTGGATTATATTATAATTATTTAGAAGATCATAATGTCAAAATAATTTCAGTGGAAGCAGCTGGTAAAGGAGTTGAGTCAGGAAAAAGTGCTGCTACTTCAGTTCTTGGAAAAATAGGTATTATTCATGGAAGTAAGACACTCTTAATGCAAACAAATGATGGCCAGATAACTGAGCCCTACTCAATTTCTGCAGGATTAGATTATCCAGGGGTTGGACCACTGCATGCACATTTATTGGAAACTAAAAGGGCAGAATTTATGTCTATTACAGATGATGATGCAATGCTTGCAGGATTGGAAATCTCAAAGCTTGAGGGTATAATCCCTGCTATAGAAACAGCACATGCTTTTGCAGCATTCAATTATTTAGATTTTAAATCTGATGACATTATAGTAGTTAATTTCTCTGGAAGAGGAGATAAAGACTTGAATACTTACATTGATTATTTTAATTTATGATGAATAGGATTGACAAAAAATTAAAAGAAGAAGGAAAGTTATTATCAATATACTTTACAGCTGGATATCCTAGTAAAGATGATACAGTGGATATTATTTTTAAACTCCAGGAATCCGGTGTTGATATGATAGAAATAGGTCTTCCTTTCAGTGATCCACTAGCAGATGGACCTACAATTCAAGATAGCTCCAGTGAGGCAATTAAAAATGGAATGAATACGAATGTTTTGTTTAATCAATTAAAAGGAATCAGAAATAAAGTCTCAATTCCACTAATTATAATGGGATATTTTAATCCTATTCTTCAATATGGAGTAGAAGACTTTTGTAAAAAATGTAATGAAATTGGAATTGATGGCCTAATTATACCCGACCTTCCTATGGATTATTATGAAGAAAATTATAAATCAATATTTAAGAAATATGAGATTTATAATATGTTCTTAATAGCCCCTCAGACTTCAGATGAAAGAATTAAAAAGATTGATTCTATATCTGATGGTTTTATTTATATGGTTAGTTCTTCAAGTATAACTGGGTCTAAAGACTCATTTAGTTCTGAACAGTTAGAATATTTTGAAAGAATTGAAAAGATGAATCTTAAAACTCCGAGAATAACTGGTTTTGGTGTGGCAAATAAAAAAACATTTGAAGCTGCAGTAAAATTTTCAAAAGGAGCAATTATAGGATCAGCATTTATTAAAAATCTTGATTCAGGTGGAATTGAATCAATTGATAAATTTATTAAATCTATTAGGGATTAATTTAGTAAGATCTTAAAGTACCTCCAGGTAAAATGCCAAATCTTATTCCAAAACTAACATAGTTTGGAAAATTATATTCATAGTGTTTTTCAAATGATGACCTACCAATTTTTTTATCTAAAAATACAGCAGTGCCGGTATCCCATTCATAACCCAATCTAATATTTGTAATATTAAAACCAACTTTTGTCTTAAGATTGTCAGCCCCACCTTCAACAATATTAGATCGAATCTCAGCAAAAGGAGAGTTATAGTCCCATCCATTAAGATAATATCTCAGACTATGATTTATTCTAACTGTCATATCAAGTTCTTTTCCACCTCCTGCTTGACTATTTTCATTAAACCATATTTCATTAGAATCTGAAAATCTAGCACTATAATAATCACTTGCCCTAACCCCGAAGCTAAGTCCAGTTGAAAAGCTCTCATCAATGCCAATTGAGCCACCAACAGACATTTCAATAGAGTGCACTTCAATTGTTCCTTCCGAAAGATTATCCGGATCTTCAATTGGAAAATCCATCTCTAGATCTGCTAAAAGAGGTAATGGAGAAAAAGTAGCACATGAAGCTAAGCTAAATAAAAACAATAAAGCAAAGAATTTCCTAATCATATGCTTTTGTATCATAGCCTACTTTGAATTTCTTCTATTAATCCTTCGTACTTTCTCATAATTCTCTGCCATGCTCTAAATCGCTCATCATCTCTAGGACTTACTTGCCCTCTAGCTCTTTCAGAAACAATTTTAAATCTTACTTCTATAGGGTCTTCATCACTAACTCTAGCAATCAATCTTGTTCTAATTGTAAATTCATCAAATGTATCAACAACCCATGAAGTTCTTAGATAGTTCACATCATTATCATTAACTTCAAGAGCATCAAAATTTTCAATAACTAGTCTTACAGCATTTTTCCAGACTTCATCTAAATTTCCACGCCTAGGGTTAACAATAATATCATTGTTAGCTAAATCACTTGAAAAAGTAGCATCAAAAGAATCGTCTCTTGAAAGTGCAATAAATTCTGTTTTTTGCATTTTTGGCATACCCTTTTGTCTACAAAATTTTTTAATTTCAGTTATGTAACCTGTACCTGATACTTGAACTGTTATACATTCATTTTTTGGGATTTTAATACCTGCTACACTTCCCTGCCCAACTATTTGGCCATTAATAAATATATTGTGTGAGTTATTGTTAGTATTGATTGTTGAGCCGCCACCCAAAAGTTGTGAATATGTGCCCGTAGTAAATAATAAAGAAAGGATTAATATTAGGTTTTTCATAATATCTTTTTATTTCAATATAAAAAAATTTAATTATAATTGAAAAGATTTGAAATCAGAAAATTTTGAACTTTCTTGATTTTGAAAATCAAATACAGTGAAGAACCCTCCCCCTCCAGATCCACAAAGTTTCATGAAATATGAATTAGTGTTTAATCCATACTCCCACTTCTCTTTTATTTGATTTGGTATCATCTCTTGAAAATTGTTGAGTGTTATTTCAGATAAATCTTTAATTGAATCTTGGAAGGAACTTGAATTATTTAAAAGATTATCTATACAGACATTAGTCTTGCTAATGAAGTCATTATTAAAAAAAGCATTAAAGTCAGTATCTTTCATTTTCATATTAAACATCTCAATCATTTCTTTAGTTGAAGCATTTATATTACTATCAATTAAATAAATCCTATAATCTCTGTAGTCTATATCATCCAGAAGTTTGATTTTTTGGTTTGAAAGTAAAATAGGTTTACTATAAAAAGAGACAAGTGGATCAAAGCCTGAAGATTTTCCATGGAATTTGGACTCAATAATTGATAAAATATTTTTAATTTCCATGATTTCTAGATTATTTACATCTATTCTTGAATACTTATGAAATATTGATGTAACCAGTGCACCACTACTTCCAACTCCAGATGCTATGGGAATATTACTGTCAAAATGAAGACCTAATTCTATGTCTTTTTTTAAGTTTTGAATATCGATTACATCATTAATAGTTGAATTTTCGTAGATGAAGTGATATAATTCAATCAATTCATCATTAGAGTGTTTTTGATCTTGATTTAATTTTGTAGACTTATTAAGAAAACCATAAAATTCTTTAAATGGAACCGATAATGCATTAGAATTTGAGATAATTCCATATTCACCAAATAGTAGAACTTTTGAATAAAAATTTTTCCTTTCCATCAATTTATCTTTTCAGGACCACTACCAACTTTATCCTCAATATATTTATTCGATGAGCAGTATTTTATCAATTCGTTATTAATAAAATCTGAAATTTTATCTTTTATATTATTTGGATAAAGTAAATGAACATTTGAACCTGCATCCAAAGTAAAACATATAGGGAGTTTACTTTCAGACCTATACTCAGTTATCTTAGATATCACTTTCAAAGTATTTGGTTTCATTAGGATGTAGCTTGGATTAGATGTTAACATTAGTGAGTGGATCATTAAAGCTTCAGATTCTGCTATACTTATAAACCCATCTAAATCTCCACTTTTTAATATATTTTTAAGATCTATCACGTTCTTTCTAGCTATATCATAACGTTGATTAGAGAATGGATTTTTATTCATTAATTTATGACCTTCTGTACTGGATATTTTTTTTTGTCCAGGGTCAATTATCAAGATCGTATCATTAAAATCTTTAAATATTTCATGTGTTTGATTTGAAATATTTACTGCATACAAGTCATTACTGTTTTCATATGCTTCTGACTCTCCCCAAATTACAACTGGCCCACAGGTACTTCTTGAAGCACTTCCTGAACCAATTCTAGATATAAATGAAGCTTTTTTCCAGAAAAAATCATCTGACATTTCTGAGTTATTCATCTTTTCAAAATCAACTAAACAAGCAGATAAGGCTGCCATTGAAGATGCTGATGAAGCAATACCACTACTATGAGGAAAGTTGTTTTTAGATTTGATTTCTATATCATGATTTAGAATAAATGGAAAGTATTTATCAATTTTTTTAAAAAAAGCTCGTGTTTTATCTTCAAAAGCTATATTTGTTTCTCCTTCAAATTCAAACTTCAAATTTGAATTATTATTACTCTTAGGTTTTAAAGAAAGTGAGGTAGTTGTTATAGATTCATTTAATGTAAGACTAATTGAAGGATTCTGAGGAATTTGATTTTCCAATTTTCCCCAGTATTTTACGATTGCTATATTACTTGGTGCAGTCCATTTAACTATACCATCTAATTTAATGTCTTTAGAAAAGATAAAATCTTTTTCATTCATTCTTTAAAATGAAGTTTAGTTTATTTTACTAATATTAATCCTTTTTGCCTCTTTTTTACTTCCGTCAAAACCTTCTACCCCACTAATAGTAGTATATTTAAGAGTATTTTTCTTGCCAGGATTTAACAAATTATATGCACTATGACACATAACAGCAGCCTCATGAAATCCACTTAAAATCAAATTAAGTTTTCCGGGATATGTGTTCACATCTCCTATTGCATATATTCCTTTAATATTTGTTTGATAGTCAAGACTGTTATTAACTAAAATAGCATTATTTTCAATTTCCAGACCCCAATCTTTAATTGGACCAAGTTTTGGTACTAGTCCAAATAAAGGAATGAAATAATCGACAATAATTTCTTTAGATTTACCATCAATATCAACAATAACTGAATCAAGTTTTGAAGATCCTTTAAGAGAAATTACTTGAGCAGGTGTTAAAACTTCAATTTTTCCTTCATTCTTAAGATCTTGAACATTAGATACAGAATCATCTGCACCTCTAAATTCATTCCTCCTATGAATAAGGATTACTTTTTTAGCAATATCTGATAGAAATAAAGTCCAGTCTAATGCAGAGTCTCCTCCTCCTGCAATTAAAACAACTTTATCTTTATATTTTTCAGGATCTTTAATTAAATAATCGACACCTTTATCTTCAAACTTTGCAAGATTTTCTAGGTTTGGTTTTCTCGGAGTAAAGGTACCCAGCCCTCCTGCAATAGCAATAATTTTAGATTGATGTTTTGTTCCTTTATCTGTTGTTACTATAAAAGATTCTTCACTATTTCTCTCTAATGTTAATGCAGTTTCCCCAAGAGTATAACCAGGGTTAAATGGTTTAATTTGTTCTAATAACTTTTTAATTAAATCTCCTGCGATAATTTCTGGATATCCTGGTATATCATATATAGGTTTTTTTGGATATAGTTCAATACATTGACCTCCAGGCTGGGCTAAAGAGTCTAATATGTGACATTTAAGTTTTAATAGACCTGCTTCAAAAACAGAAAATAGTCCAGTTGGACCCCCTCCTATAATTAAAATATCTGTTTTAATCATATGGATAAAAATTAGACTGAATTTACTTCTTCAATATGAGGTACGTGTTTTTTAATTATAGTCTCAACTCCTAACTTAAGAGTCATTTGATTTACTTTACAATCAACACAAGCCCCATGAAGTTTCACATTGACAATTTTATTATCAGAAATCGATTCTAAGGAAATATCACCACCATCTTTTTCCAAGAAAGGTCTTATTTCATCTAATGCTATTAATACTTTTTCTTCTACTTCTTTTATCATGATTTTTTATTAATTGCTGAACACCCTACTAAATTAGTAATTTTAACAATCTTAGTAGGAGGTAATTCAGTATTTCTTTTTATTAACTCCTCTACAAGAACCTTTGATATATCTCTAAATTTATTTTCAATTACTGAGTCTTCTTGAAGTGATGCAGGTCTACCAAAATCTGAAGCTTCTCTTAAGCTTTTAAATATAGGTATCTCACCTAAAAAATTAATGTCTAAATCTTTAGCAAGATATTTAACTCCACTTTCTCCAAATATGAAATGCTTAACTTCTGGCTCTTCATCTGAAATGAAGTATGACATGTTTTCTACAAGACCTAAAATCGGGACATTAATAGTTTCTTGTTGAAACATCTTAATACCTCTTCTAGCATCAGCTAATGCTACATTTTGAGGCGTACTAATTATTACAGCTCCACTTATGGGAATAGATTGAACTAAACTGAGATGAATATCTCCAGTCCCAGGTGGTAAATCCAAGAATAAGAAATCTAACTCTCCCCAATTAGTATCAAAAATCATTTGTTTAAGTGCTTTTGAAGCCATCGGACCTCTCCAAACTACAGCTTCATCAAGTTTTGTAAAAAAACCTATTGACATCAATTTGATTCCATAGCTTTCGATAGGATTAATTTTAGAAACACCATCTACCTTAGTTGATTTAGGTACATATCCCTCAACATCTAACATTGTAGGGATAGATGGTCCATATATATCTGTATCTAATATACCTACTTTGCAACCCATTTTAGCTAACATTGCAGCAGTATTAACCGTAAAAGTAGATTTTCCAACACCTCCTTTGGCTGAAGAAATTGCAATTATAGAGTCAACTCCAGATAATTCCTTTTTAATACTCTGATTCTCAGGCTTAGGTTGTTTTTTAATTTTAGTATTAAATTTAATTTTAGCTTTACTATTAATTTTTTTGTGTATTGTGGTAGTTATTTCTCCTTCCAACTTTTTTCTAGCTTGGAGTGTTGGATTATCCATAACCAAATCGATATCTACTTCCAAATCAAATACCATTATATTAGCAATAACTCCAGATTTTATAATACTATCTTTCGAACCAGATGAATACACGTCTTCTAATACTTTAGAAATTGTTTTTTTATCTAATACCATATTTTAATAATATATACAAAGATACTGTTAACTAGGAATTTAAAATATTTTAATATTGAAAAAATTACTCTGGTTTCCAGAATTTAGTTTCAAATTCTTGTACTTGATTATCTATTACATTGACACCTTCATTCTGGAGCAATTGTTCCATTAAATCTCGACCAAAAAAATGATGTTTTCCAGTCAATAGTCCGTTTCTATTAACTACTCTATGAGCTGGAATTGATGAATCATTATGAGATGAATTAAGTGCCCATCCTACAACTCTTGAACTAGATGGTGCTCCAATAAATTTTGCTATTGCCCCATATGTAGTTACTCGACCATATGGAACTTTTCTTACTGTCATATAAACCTTTTTGTAAAAATCATCCTCAATCATAAAATTTTTATTCTTAAGACTTAAAATATTCAAGCGTAAAAGAAAAAGTAGTTCCTTTTCCATATTCACTTTCAACAGAAATATTTTCACTGTGAGCCTCAATAATATGCTTAACAATTGATAGACCTAGTCCCGAACCTCCTTTTTTTCTTGATCTAGTAGCATCAACTCTATAGAATCTTTCAAATAGTCTAGGAATATGCTCTTTTGAAATACCTATGCCGTCATCAGATACTCTGATTAAAACTTTATCATCATTTCTTACTAATGAAACCTCTGTCCTTCCACCATCAATTCCATATTTTAATGAGTTTACTAATAAATTAGTTAAGACCTGTAATATTCTTTCTTCATCTGCAAATACATAAATTGGCTTGGAATAATTCTTATCATATATTAATGATATATTACTTTTTTCCGATTCTATCTCAATTAAATCAAAAACATTTTGAACTAACTCCACAATATCAAATTTTTTCTTATCTACTATTTTAATACCAGATTCAAATTGAGTGATTAGATCAAGATCTAATACAATATTTATTAATCTATCTACTCCCTTTGCAGCTCTTTTAAGATATTTGTCTCTGACACTTTTATCTTTTAATGCTCCATCTAATAAAGTTAGAATATAGCCTTGAATAGTAAACAAGGGAGTTTTTAATTCATGTGAAACATTTCCAAGAAATTCTTTTCTATAAGTATCTTGATCTTTTAGAACATTTATCTCTGTAGTTCTTGCTTGAATTAATTTAATTAAATCTATAGTAGCGGCATCAAGATTTAAATTAGAAATATTATTATTTAGGTCTGTATCTTTTGAAATTTCTTTAATTAATCTGATAATATCTTTTTTAACAATTCTCTCAATATTCCATTGGATAATGAAAAAAAAAATAACAAATAAGGATAATAAGATTATAAAATATTCTAATATAAAATCACTTAAAATAAAAGTATTCTTAAATATTGAGTTCGAAATAAAATAAAATAAACCAAAAATTAATGTAATTAACAATGAAAACCTTAGAGAATACTTATACCTAGTAAGCTTTAATATAAAACTCATTGCTATTGATTAACAAATTTATAACCAACCCCTTTTACAGTTTTAAAATAGCTATCCCCTATTTTTTCTCTTAGTTTTCTCATATGGACATCAATAGTTCTATCTCCTACCACTACATCTGAACCCCATATAGATTGCATAATTTTTTCTCTTTTAAATACTTTTTCAGGTTTGGACGCTAATAAATACAGAAGTTCAAATTCTTTTCTAGGAAGGATAAGTGGTTTTCCAGAAACTTTCACCTTATACTCATCTCTATCTATCACTAGATTTCCAACTTCAATAGTTGATTCTAAAATACTTTCTTTTTTTAGCCTTCTTAAAAGACCTTTTACTTTAGATAAAAAAACTTTTGGTTTAACAGGCTTAGTGATATAGTCATCTGCACCTGCATCATATGCCGCTACATGAGAATAGTCTTCTCCTCTTGCTGTTAAGA
>CACIHJ010000009.1 GCA_902586435.1 uncultured Bacteroidota bacterium
TTGATTCCATATATGATTTTAACGAGTTTATAAAATCTATTAATATCGATATTATAATTACTGAGTTAATATTAGTTGATGGTGAAGCAAATGATATACTTAAATCCATTAGATTAATGAGTAAAAAAATTCCAGTATTGGTATTTACTAATAAATCCCAGAAGTTACATGCAATAGATATTTTAAAAAATGGTGCTATTGGTTATTTGTCAAAAAATTCAAAAAAAAGAAAAATTAAAGAAACTCTAGAAAAAATAGCTCTCCAAAACTTTAACTTTATTGAGACTAATAGTTTCACAAGACTTAAAAATAATTTTAACGAGGATTATAATAAAATTAAAATGGATAGCCTATCAAAAAGAGAGATTCAAGTATTAAAACTGTTTATTAAAGGGAAAAAAAAATGTTCAAATTTCAAATAAGCTTAATATAAACCAAAAAACTGTTAGCACATATCAGGGAAGGATAATGAAAAAGTTAGGAGTTGACTCAAAAGTCGAACTTTTTATTATGGCAAAAAATCATCTTATACAACCCGATTAAGCTTTGATGATATTACTTTTTTTAATCTAGAATAACTCATAACTTCTTGAAGAAGCTCATCTTTATTCTTGTCTTTATTAATTTCTTGAAGTTTTTTAATTCTTGCATCAATAAGATATCTCCTTAAATTAAATAATGTCTCAATAACTAGCTGACTTAGATCACTTCCAATTTTCTTGACATAAATATTTCTTTTTTCCCAATCATGAAGTGAATGCTTATCATCAAAAATCAATATGTCAGTGGCTATTTTACTTAAATCGCTATCCAATTCATTAATAAATTTATCATAGGAGAATTCATTTTGACTATTATATATCTCTATTAATTTTTTATATATTTTCTGAAATGGAGGATGTGCAAATTCAATTTCATCTTGTTGGAGATCAAGAAATATTTTCTCAAAAACTTTAGATTTGATATTCTTACTCTCTTCCTTGATTTCTCCATTATCATCTTCTGAAGCAATTGTATCTTCGTATGCTATCTCTTTCTCCCCATATTTCAAAAGGATTGTTATTATCTGTTTCTCCAACTCAAAAATATGGTTGTGTTTCTTGATTTTTTTTTCTTTTTGAATAACAGAAAGACTACTCTTCTGTATTTTCTTTCTATTTTTATTTAACCTATAATTATTTTTTTCTTCAATATTTAATGAATTAAAGAGTGTAGCTTCATCAATATCTAGAATTTGAGAACATTTTTTAATATATATTTCCTGCTTTAATCTATCCTGGATTTTAGATATAGACTTTATTACACTTCTGATGACTTCAACTTTTTTATCTTCATCATTTAGCTCTTCATCATAAAATGAAAGTTTAAATTCAATAAAATCTTTTGAATTTTGACTAATAAAATCAAGTGTTTTTTCTTTTTTATTATTCTTTACAAAACTATCAGGATCCTCACCCTCTGGGAATGAGCATATTTTAACATTTAAACCTTTCTCTAATATCATGTCAGTACTTCTTAAAGAGGCGTCAACTCCAGCTTTATCTCCATCAAACAAAAGGACAATATTAGAAGTTAATCTAGACACAAGAGTTATCTGATCTTCAGTCAATGATGTCCCTGAAGAAGCTAACACATTCTTTATTCCATTTTGATGAAATTGTAGAACATCCATATACCCTTCAACTAAAAGACATAAGTCATCTTTAACAATTGACTGCCTTGACTCATAAATACCGTATAGGACTTTACTCTTATTATAAACTTCACTTTCTGGAGAATTAATATATTTTGCAATCTTTTGGGAAGACTTCATTATTCTTCCACCAAATCCTAAAACTCGTCCAGATAAACTTTTTATTGGGAATATAACCCTCTCTCTGAACCTATCAATTACCTTGCCTTCATTAAAAATTATTAAACCTGATTTTTCTAAATAAGAATCTTTAAATCCATTTGCCTTTGATTCTTTATAAAAAGAAGTTCCATTAGATAAACAAAAACCCAAATCAAACTCATTTATAACTTCGTTTGACAGTCCTCTTTTAGTAAGATATTCTAGTGCACTTGAAGCTTCATTATTTAGATTTTCTTTAAAAGATGAAAGTGCAAATTTATTAATAATATAAAGACTTTCTATTTCATTTTTTTTATCGATATTTTGTGAGAAATTAGTAGTTTCTTCAATCTCAATATTGTATTTATTTGCTATGTATTTTATTGATTCAGGATAGTTAAAGTGTTCATGCTCCATAAGAAAAGCTATTACATTGCCTCCTTTTCCACTGCTAAAATCTTTCCATATTTGTTTTGCAGGAGATACAACAAAACTTGGTGTTTTTTCATTTGTAAAAGGGCTAAGCCCTTTATAGTTAGCACCTGATTTTTTAAGTACTACAAAATCTGCTATAACTTCTTCTACTCTAGCGAATTCAAAAACCTTATCAATTGTTTCTTTACTTATCAAGCTAATCTATTTTTTATTTCAATATAGTAAATTAATTTTTCCTATTTATTAGATAGTCTAACATTAACTTTAATGATTCTCTAGACTTATTTTCTGGAAAATCATTAATAATTAATAAATTTTTTTCTTTTATATCTAGCATTTTGTTAAGAGCATACTTAAACCCACCATTTTGGTCAATAATTTCATATATCCTATTCTTATTTGTTTTAAGTCTGCTTTTATTTTTATAACAATTAATAATAAAATTTTTATCTGAAACATTAACATTGTTAAGAGTATATATAAGGGGTAACGTAATTTTTTGATTTTTAATATCTAAAGCTGTAGGCTTACCTATTCTCCTTGAACTATAGTCAAAAAGATCATCTTTAATTTGAAATATTAAACCCAAATTTAAGCCAAACTCCTCAACTCTACCTAGGTTTTTTAAGCCTGAAGAAGCTGCACCTAATTGACAGCATGCAGAGAACAGTGATGCCGTTTTCTTTCCAGTTAGGTCAAAATATTCTTCTTCTGTAATATTGAAATTTCTTGACTTTTGAATTTGAAGTAATTCCCCTTCACTCATTTTTTTTACTGCTTGTGAAACTATTTTTAATAGATCAAAATCGTCATTATCAATACATAGCAATAAAGATTTAGAAAGAAGAAAATCTCCAACTAGAACTGAAATTTTATTATTCCATAGAGCATTTAAAGATAAAAACCCTCTTCTTAATTTGCTATCATCAACAATATCATCATGGATTAGAGTCGCTGAATGAATTAATTCTGAGATAATAGCTCCTCTGTATGATTTATTTGTTAAATTTTGAGTTGAGTACATTTTTGCAAACAATAATACTAGTATAGGCCTAATCTGTTTGCCTTTTCTATTTATAATAAAGTTTAGTATAACATTTAGAATAAAAACACCAGAATTAACAGAATCTGTGAACTCTTTTTCAAAAATCCGGAATTCATTTACAATAGGGTCTTTAATTTTTTCGACAATCTTCAAAATATATTGTTTAGATTATCATCATTGCATCACCATAAGAGAAAAAGTTATATTTTTTCTTTATTGCCTCTTTATAAGCTTTCATAATAAAATCTTTTCCTCCGAAAGCAGAAACCATCATTAATAAAGTTGATTTTGGCATATGAAAATTTGTTATCATTGAGTTGGCTAATGAAAAGTCATAAGGGGGGTATATAAATTTATGTGTCCATCCGTCATAATCATTTAAAGTTCCAATAGATGAAACTGAACTCTCAAGACCCCTCATTACAGTAGTTCCAACTGCACAAATCCTTTTTTTGTTTTTTAGAGCAGTATTAATAATATCTGCAGTATCCTTTGATATCTTTAATTCTTCTGAATCCATTTTATGCTTAGAGAGATCTTCAACATCAACAGGACTAAAAGTTCCTAGTCCTATATGAAGAGTTATCTCCGGTAGATAGACTCCTTTAATCTGAAGTTTTTTGATTAGATGTTTAGAGAAATGGAGTCCTGCAGTTGGAGCTGCAACTGCTCCTTCATGTTTAGCGTATATTGTTTGAAATCTATCCTTATCCTCTGCTTCTACAGCTCTATCAATATATTTTGGAAGTGGTGTTTCACCAAGCTCTTCAAGCTTACTTCTAAACTCATCATATTCTCCGTCGAAAAGGAATCTTAATGTTCTTCCTCTTGATGTGGTATTATCTATAACTTCAGCTACTAGACTTTCATCATCTCCAAAATATAACTTGTTCCCGATTCTAATTTTTCGGGCTGGATCTACTAAAACATCCCATAATCTTTGCTCGTCATTTAATTCTCTGAGAAGAAAGACTTCTATTCTTGCTCCTGTTTTTTCCTTATTTCCAAATAATCTTGCAGGAAAAACTTTGGTATTATTAAGAGCAATAATATCACCCTCTTCAAAAAAATCAACTATATCCTTAAAGATAAGGTGTTTAATAGATTGATCAGATCTATCTAATAACATTAGCTTACATTCATCCCTCTCCTGTGATGGGTGTTTAGCTAATCTTGTCTTTGGTAATTTATAATTAAAGTCTGATAGTTTCATAAAATATATATTAGGTTGGCAAATATAGCTTCATGAAGTAGGGAATGTCAAGTAAAAGTCAATTTATTTTAAAACCCAGTGTTTTTAAATCTTCCCAATAATCTGGAAAAGATTTTGAAACAACATTAGGTGATTCAATAGAAACATTAATAATAACAGCTAAAGGGGCAAATGATAAAGCCATTCTGTGATCTTGATATGTGCTTATTTTAACATTATCATTTAATTCCTGATTCCCTTTAAAATATATTTTATTTTCAGAAGTAGTTATATCATTTACCCCTAGTTTCATAAATTCTTTTTTTAATGCTTCAATCCTGTCTGTTTCCTTAATCTTTAATGTATCTAATCCTGAAAGCTCACATTCAATACCAAGGCCTAAACAACTAACTGCAATTGTTTGGGCAAGGTCTGGAGTATCTGATAAATCTAATTTAAGTCTATCAGGAGGATTATTATTTTTATTTTTTGAAATAATTATAGAGTCTTCTTTATATATGGTTTCAACTCCGAGTTTTTGATATATTTTTGATACAATAGAATCTCCCTGAATACTATCCTTTTTGAATATTTTTAGAGTTATCTCAGCATCCCTAGATAATGCTACAATACTATAAAAATATGATGCTGAGCTCCAATCAGATTCAACTTTAACCATTTTATTTAAAGACTTATAGTTCCCTAATATTTCTATTTCATTGTTATTAATTACAACTTTACAACCAATTTTATCAATTAGTTTCTTAGTCATAAGTATATATGGTTTTGAAGTAATATTTCCTTCTAAGTTTAATTTAATCCCATTATCTATTTTTACACCCAACATCATTAATGAAGAAATAAACTGAGAGCTAATGTTAGCTGGAAGTGAAACTTCATTACCAATTAGATTTTTTCCAATAATCCTTAATGGAGGATAACCTTCTTTTTCCTTATATTCTATTTCAGCTCCCAAATCTCTTAAAGCATCAACTAATATTCCAATGGGCCTATTCTTCATCCTATCTGAGCCTGTTAAAGTAATTTCGGAATTTAGTTTTGAGGCGTAGTAAGATGCCAAAAATCTCATTGCAGTTCCAGCATGATTTACATCAATTATTTTATCAGTATTAGCTAAAGCATCTACTAATGTTTTTGTATCGTCTGATTTTGAGAGGTTAGTAATTTTAAAATCACTTGAATACTCTCTTAGCATTAAAAGCCTATTCGATTCACTCTTTGATCCACCAATTTCTATTACACCTTTTATAGATCTTTTATTTCTTGATAGATGATAGACCATTAATTATTTATTTTTTTATTAGATAAATGTCTTTTTTTATCTCTTTTAGTTTTATTTTTTAGATTCTTATAAAATGACTTTTCTAAATCAATTCCTGTTTGATTTGCTAAACAAATAAGCACAAACAGAACATCTGAAAGTTCATCTCCTAAATTATTTAACTCTTTACCCTTCTTTAAACTTTGCTCGCCATATTGCCTTGATATAATTCTTGCAACTTCTCCAACTTCTTCAGTTAACAAAGCCATATTTGTCAACTCATTGAAATACCTAACACCATGTTTATTTATCCAATTATCTACCTCTTTTTGTGCATTTTTTATTTCCATAGTTTTATTTTTAATTTAATATTTTCCATAAGCCTTCTTTTAGACTTTTTATTCCATTCATATTTATTGATGAACCTATAAAATATGGAATTTTTTTAAAGTCTTTCTTGATAATAGCTTCTAATTCTGATAATAGTTCTTTATCCATAAGATCTGATTTACTAAAGAAAATAGCAAAGTCTTTATCTATTAGTTCAGGATTATATTTTTTTAACTCATTATTTAATATCTCAAATTCTTTTTTTAAATCTTTTGCATCAACAGGTATTACATAAAGTAAAATGGAATTTCTCTCTATATGTCTAAGGAAATAATGGCCTAGCCCTTTTCCTTCAGAAGCACCTTCAATTATTCCTGGAATATCAGCCATAACAAATGTTCTGTAATCAGTCATAGACACAATACCTAGATTAGGTTTTAAAGTAGTAAATTCATAATTAGCTATTTTAGGTTTTGCGGATGTTACCACTGATAGAAGAGTTGACTTTCCAGCATTTGGAAAACCAACTAAACCAACATCAGCTAAAACTTTTAACTCAAGTGTTAGATTCATTTCTTTTCCTGAAATCCCTTTTTTGTGAATACCTGGGAGTTTGATTAGTTGATGATTTAAAGTGATAATTTCCTCTTCCACCAAGACCTCCTTGAAGTACAATTAATTCAGTATTATCTTTATTTATTTCTTCTATAACTTTTTCTGAAATACTATCTTTAATAATGGTTCCGTATGGGACTTCTACTATGACATCTTTCCCCTTAGGCCCTGACTTTCTTGCCCCACTTCCATCTCCTCCATTACCTGCTTTAAAATGCTTTTTAAATTTGAAAGTAAAGAGTGTCCATAGTTGTGGGTTTGCTCTAATTATTACATGGCCACCTCTTCCACCATCACCTCCATCTGGACCTCCTTTGGGGATATACTTCTCTCTTCTTAAATGAGTAGATCCTTTTCCCCCGGATCCTGATTTAACACTTATCTTAACGTAATCAACAAAGTTATCTACAATCATGGGAGATTAAAACTATCAATTAATTCAAAAAGTCTCTTAGTAATTTCATCAACACTACCACTACCATCTACTTCAAAAAATTTTTTTTGATCTTTATAATATTTACTTAGAGTAGATGTTTTCATATTATATTCATTAAATCTATTTTGAATTTTTTCAATATCTTGATCATCTGACCTATTACTGGTTTTACCTCTATCAATAATTCTAGAAATAAGCTCTTCTTCATCTACATCCAGAGCTATTGTTGCATTAATCTGCATGTCAATTGATTTAAGAAATTTATCAAGAGACTCAGCCTGCGCAATAGTTCTTGGAAAACCGTCAAATAGGAACCCTTTAGATTGTGGGTTCTCTTTAATCTCATTCTCTAACATTTTAATAGTAACTTCATCGGGCACTAGTTCTCCTTTATCCATATAGGATTGAGCTAAGAGTCCGAGGTTTGAATTCTGAGATATATTTTTTCTAAATAAGTCTCCTGTTGAAATATGATAAAGTTTATACTTTTCACTTAAATATTCTGCCTGAGTTCCTTTCCCTGAACCTGGTTTACCAAAAAGCACGAAATTTTTCATAATGACAAAGATATTTAAAATGTTTTGGATTCTTTATTTACTATAAACTAATGCTTATTTTTGCACAAAGAAAATCAAATGTTTTCGAGCAATAAAACAATTGGAATACTTGGGGGTGGTCAACTTGGTAAAATGACACTTGAAGTATCTAATAAATGGGGTATTAAAATATATATCTTAGATCCTGATGAAAACTGTCCATCCAAGTCATTATGTAGCAAATTTTTCCATGGTGATCTAATGGATTTTGAAACAGTCTATAATTTTGGTAAAGAAGTTGATATAATAACAATTGAAATAGAGAATATTAATGTTAAAGCATTAGAAAAGCTCAAAAAAGAAAATAAAATTATTTATCCTCAACCTGAAATATTAAAAATAATTCAAGATAAATCTCTTCAAAAAGAATTCTACTTAAATAATGGTATCCCTTCGACTCCATTTAAAGTATGTGCTTCAAAAGAAGAGATAGAAAGTGATATTTCTAATGGCAATAGAACTTATCCCTTTATATGGAAATCGTCTAAAATGGGTTATGATGGATATGGAGTTAAATTAATAAATGGTTATGGTTGTTTAGAAAAAATTCCTGATAAACATTGCATAATAGAAGATAAAGCTGAGATTGAAAAAGAATTATCTGTAATGGTAGTGTCAACTCCTTCAGGCGAACAAATTAATTATCCAGTAGTTGAAATGGAATTTAACTCTAAATCAAATCAAGTTGAATATATAATTTCGCCAGCTAGAATAAGTGATCAGTTAATGAGAAAGGCTGAAAATCTAGCTCTTGATGTCTCTAGATCTTATGGAAGTATAGGACTACTAGCGGTTGAAATGTTTCTAACAAAAAATGGAGATATCCTTGTAAACGAAGTAGCTCCTAGACCTCATAATAGTTATCACTTTTCTATTGAAGGCTCTGAAACAAGTCAGTTTGAACAACTAATTAGATCAATTCTTGATCTACCGATTGGGAAAACAGACATTACTAATAACGCTGTAATGGTTAATTTGGTTGGTGAGAATAATACAAAAGGACCTGTATTTTATAAAAATTTGGATCAATTAATTGGAATCAAAGGTGTTAATCCTCATATTTATGGAAAAAAAGAGACAAGGCCAAATAGAAAAATGGGCCATATAACTGTAATTAATTCCAACATCGACGAAGCAATAAAAATTGCAAGAGAAATTAAACAGAATATTAAGGTTACATCAACTTAAAAAGAAAAGAAATGGGAAAAGTAGCAATTATAATGGGAAGCAAATCAGATTTTGACGTAATGAATGAAGCTATTGAAATTTTAAAATCTTTTAAAATAACTGTTGAATACGATATTGTTTCTGCTCATAGAACACCAAACAAAATGATTGATTATGCTCAAAATGCAGAAAAAAAAGGTATTAAGGTTATTATTGCTGGTGCTGGAGGGTCAGCACATCTTCCAGGAATGGTTGCTTCTATAACAAGTATTCCAGTTATAGGTGTCCCAATAAAATCAAGAAATTCAATTGATGGATGGGATTCTATCTTGTCAATACTCCAAATGCCTGGCGGGGTCCCGGTTGCTACTGTTGCTCTTAATGGAGCTAAAAATGCTGGAATCTTAGCGGCACAAATTATAGGGACATTTGATTCTGAAATTAGTAAAAAAATTAAAGAATATAAAAAGGGACTTGAGGATAAGGTTATCGAAAGCAGCAAAAATCTTAAGAAGAATAATTAGTCTTTCGACCAATCATTATAACCTGATTTATAATGGTATATTTTCTTGAACCCTAGGTGCTCCATAATTAAGGAGGCTTTAGTACTCCTATTACCTGAGGCGCAATAGACTAAATAAGGTTTATCCTTGTCAAGCTTTGAAATCTTTTCAAGAAAATCTTTACCTCTAAAATCTATATTGATTGACTCTCCTATAGTTCCCCCATCAAATTCTATATCAGTTCTGAGATCGACTAATGTAACTTCTTGATTCATTAATTCAAAAACATTAGGTTTTTCTACTTCCTGAATTATCAGAGATTGTATTAAAACTAAAGATATTGTTAATAAAAACTTTAACATTTAACAAACAATTTAATAATTAAATTTAATCAATATATATTTTTACAAAAAAATTTAGATGTTTAGAGAGAATTTTTCAAAAAGACATATAGGACCTAACTCTTCAGAGCTAAAAAAAATCCTAAAAACAATTGGAGTTAAAAGTATTAAACATCTTTTAAAAGATACTATCCCTAAGTCAATTATAATCAACAAAAAGCTTGAATTGCCTGACTCAATAACTGAGCATGAGTTTCTTAAAGAAATAAAGTCATTATCCTCTATGAATAAGAAATTCAAAACCTACATAGGATTAGGTTATCATGATACCTTTACACCATCTGTAATTCAAAGAAATATTTTAGAAAATCCTGGATGGTATACTGCATATACTCCATATCAAGCAGAAATTGCTCAAGGTAGACTTGAAGCTTTATTGAATTTTCAAACAATGGTTTGCGATCTAACAAAGATGGAAATTGCAAATGCTTCCCTACTTGATGAAAGCACATCTGCAGCTGAAGCAATGACTCTTCTTTTTAATAATAGAACTGCTGAACAAAAAAAGGATGAAATAGTCAGCTTTTTTATAGATGATAATATTTTACCACAAACAAAATCAGTTCTTGAAACAAGAGCACTACCTATTGGAATTAAATTAGAATTTGGTGATATATCTAAAATACAAACTAAGAAATACTTTGGAACTATAGTTCAGTTTCCAGGAAAACATGGTGATTTAAAAAACTATAACCCTATTTTAGAGAAACTTCAAAAAAATGATATTAAGGTTGTTATCGCTGCTGATTTGATGAGTCTAGTTATTGTAGAACCTCCAAAAGAAAATCTTGTAGATGTTGTTGTTGGAACTACTCAAAGATTTGGAATACCATTAGGATATGGAGGACCACATGCTGCTTTTTTTGCAACTAAGGAAAAATACAAAAGAAGTTTACCAGGGAGAATTATTGGATTAACTAAAGACGTAAATGGAGATAGAGCATTAAGAATGGCTTTACAAACAAGAGAGCAACATATCAAAAGAGATAGAGCTACATCCAACATCTGTACTGCTCAAGTTCTTCTTGCAGTAATGGCAGGTATGTATGCTGTCTATCATGGTCCAGAGGGATTAACAAAAATAGCCTCAAGTATCAATAAAAAAACTCAATTTTTATCTAAAAAGATTAGTTCATTAGGTTTAAACCAATTAAATAAATCTTTCTTTGATACACTACTCATTGAATGTGATTCTAAAAAAATAATTTCAATTTTTAAATCCAAAAAAATTAATGTTTTAAAAGTAGATAGTTCTAAAATTTCTATTTCTATTAATGAAAAAACTCTTGAGAAAGATATAGAATCAATTATATCTGTATTCGAAAAGTACACTAACAAAAAAGCTAAATCTTTTGAGTTTCCTTCAAATATTAATATGGATAAAAAAATGGTTAGATCTTCTAAATTCTTGACTCATAAAGTATTTAACTCATACCATTCTGAAACTTCATTAATGAGATATATAAAAAAACTAGAAAATAAGGACTTATCACTAACAAGATCAATGATTTCTCTTGGATCATGTACTATGAAGTTAAATGCTGCAAGTGAAATGATTCCGCTTAGCTGGGCAGAGTGGAATTCTATTCATCCCTTTGTTCCAACTGACCAAGCAAAAGGATACCATAATATAATTTCAAAACTTGAAGAGTATTTATCAGAAATTACAGGTTTCTCTGCTACTTCTCTTCAACCAAATTCTGGAGCTCAAGGAGAGTATAGTGGTCTAATGGTAATAAAGTCCTATTTAAATGATATAGGTCAAGGGAATCGAAATATATGTCTAATACCTTCATCTGCACATGGAACAAATCCTGCTTCAGCTGTAATGGCTGGGTTTAAAGTTGTAGTTATAAAAACTGATAAACATGGGAATATCGATCTTGATGATATTAAGGATAAAATAAATGAGTATAATAATAGCCTTGCTGCTTTAATGATTACTTATCCTTCAACACATGGAGTATTTGAATCAAATATTAAAACAATAACTAAGCTAATTCATAAATCAGGTGGGCAAGTTTACATGGATGGTGCAAATATGAATGCTCAAGTTGGGGTTACAAGTCCCAATATGATTGGTGCAGATGTTTGTCACTTAAATCTTCATAAAACATTTGCAATACCTCACGGAGGAGGTGGCCCAGGTATTGGACCTATTTGTGTTGCCGATCATTTAAAAGAATATCTTCCATCCAATCCAATTATAAAAACTGGTGGAAATAAAGCTATACCAGCTATTTCTTCAGCACCTTGGGGATCTGCATTAGCATGTTTAATATCATACGGATATATTAGAATGCTTGGACCAAAAGGGCTAAGGGAATCAACAGAAATTGCAATTGTTAATTCAAATTATTTAAAAACAAAATTGGAAAAGAACTTTAATATATTATATTCAGGAGAAAAAGGTCGATCTGCTCATGAATTCATAATTGACTGTAGACCTTTTAAAAAATTAAATATTGAAGTAAATGATATTGCAAAAAGGTTGATGGATTATGGTTTCCATGCTCCAACAGTTTCTTTTCCTGTTCCTGGAACAATAATGATTGAACCTACAGAAAGTGAGAATCTAGATGAACTTGATCGATTCTCTGATGCAATGAATTCAATATATGAAGAGATTACAACTAATGAAATTTCCAGAGAATTATTGAGAAATGCCCCACATACTCTTCAAATGGCTATTTCTGATAAATGGCCATATAAGTATTCAAGAGAAGAGGCTTGTTTTCCAAAGGAATACCTGAGAGAAGATAAATATTGGCCATCGGTAAGAAGAGTTGATGATGCATTTGGGGATAGAAACTTGATTTGTACTTGCCCACCATTATCATCATTTTAATTTAAATTAATTAATTTTACATCATGAGTTTTAAAATTACTGGTTCAGGTAGTTATATACCGAAACTTACTAAAGTAAATGATGATTTTTTAGACTCTCAATTTTTTGATAAGAATGGATCATCCTTTGAAAATTCCAACTCTGAAATAATTGACAAATTTGTTTCTATAACTGGAATAAAGGAAAGAAAATATGTATCAGAAAAATTAAACTCCTCAGATTTGGCAACTGAAGCTGCAAAAAATGCTATTAATGATTCTGGCATTGACCCTGAAACTATAAATTATATTATTGTCGCTCATAATTTTGGTGATATCTCATGTAATAGTAATCAAATTGATAACCTTCCTGCATTGGCAACAAAGGTTAAAAGAAATTTAAATATAAAAAATCCAAAATGCATCGGATATGATATACTTTTTGGATGTCCAGGATGGATTGAAGGAGTTATTCAAGCTAAATCATTTATACAATCAAATATGGCCAGCAAGTGTCTTATAATAGGTAGTGAGACTTTATCTAGAGTAACTGATTTAAATGATAGAGACTCTATGATATATGCTGATGGTGCTGGAGCAGTTATACTTGAAAGTAAAGACTCTCATTCTGGAGGTATATTATCACATTCCTCTGCAACCTATACCTCAGAAGGTGAAAATGAATTTCTTTTTTATGGAGTTGGAAATAAAATCAGTAATGAAAAATTTCTAAAAATGAATGGTAGGAAAGTCTATGAGTTTGCACTAAAAAATGTACCATTGGCAATGAAAGAATGCTTTGATGAGTCTAAGGAGAATATCTCTAGTCTTAAAAAAATATTTATACATCAAGCAAATCAAAAAATGGATGAAGCTATTATCAAAAGATTTTACAGACTATATAAAACCCCTCCACCTGATAATGTTCTTCCAATGAATATTCAAGAATATGGTAATAGTTCTGTAGCAACAATACCAACACTTTTTGATATCGTAAGAAAAAATAATTATAAAGGTCATAAAATAAGTGAAGGAGATATAATTATGTTTGCAAGTGTAGGAGCTGGAATGAATGTTAATGCTATAACTTATCAAGTATAATAAATGAGACTCTTTTTTCACATCGGATTATACTTCTTGATGATAGGTAATACATTTAGAAAATTTACTAAATGGTCTGTACTAAAAATATTAATTTTTAAAGAAATTGATGACTTAATTATTCGATCTTTTGGGATAGTTGCATTTATATCATTTTTTGTTGGTGGAGTTGTTGCTATTCAAACAGCGCTTAATATTGAAAATCCTCTTTTACCAGGAAACCTTGTAGGTTTTGCAACTAGACAATCTGTAATACTAGAATTTGCTCCTACATTTATTTCTATAATTATGGCAGGAAAAGTAGGCTCATTTATAACCTCTAGTATTGGCACAATGAGAGTTACTGAACAGATAGATGCACTAGAAGTAATGGGTATAAATGCTCATAATTACCTTATTTTCCCAAAGATTGTAGCTTTATTATTATATCCTTTTCTTATAACTATTGCAATGTTTTTAGGAATAATAGGTGGATACATTGTTAGTATTTATGGAGGCTTCTCTACAAGCTATGATTTCATTCAAGGAATTCAGCTTGATTTTAGAGTATATCATCTTTTTTACGCCTATTCAAAAACTATACTTTTTGCATTTATCTTGGCTACTATACCTTCATATCATGGATACTATATGAAAGGTGGCGCACTAGAAGTTGGTAAAGCTTCTACAATTTCCTTTGTATGGACAAGTGTTGTTATAATAATTGTAAACTATATAATAACTCAATTACTCTTAGCATAATGATTAAAATAGAAAACATATCAAAATCATTTGATCAAGTTAAGGTTGTGGATAATATTTCAACAGTATTTGATAAAGGGAAAACAAACTTAATAATTGGACAGAGTGGTTCAGGAAAAACCGTTCTAATGAAATGTTTGGTAGGTTTATTAAATATTGATAATGGAAAGATCTTCTTTGAAGATAAGTCATTTAATAGTTTAAGCTTTTCAAATCTTTCTACTCTAAGGAAAGAGATAGGCATGGTCTTCCAAGGTAGTGCTCTTTTTGATTCAATGTCTGTTCTTGAGAATATAATTTTTCCATTGAGAATGTTTTCAGACAAATCAGAAGATGAGATGATTTATAGAGGGAATGAAGTAATAAAAAGAGTAGATCTAAAAGACGCAAATAATAAATTGCCGTCTGAAATTTCTGGTGGAATGAAAAAAAGAGTTGCTATAGCTAGAGCAATTGTATTAAACCCTAAATATCTTTTTTGTGATGAACCAAATTCTGGTCTTGATCCAAAAACTGCTATTATAATTGACAACTTAATTAAGGAAATTACAGAAGAATATAATATAACTACAGTAATTAATACACATGATATGAATTCAGTTATGGAAATAGGACAAAAGATAATTTTCTTAGTTAATGGAAGAAAAATTTGGGAAGGCACAAAAGAGGAAATCTTTGACACAGGTAATGAGTCTGTAGATAATTTTGTCTATTCCTCAGAGTTATTTAAGAAAGTTAAGGATATTCAAAAGAAAAGAAAATAAGATATTAGATTATTCTAGGTTACCTTTATCTAGTGTTATTATTTCTCCATTCCTTGTATTGTTTTGATCAAAAGCAAAATCTAGAATCTGTTTTGCCATTTCATCAGGCATTATTTTAGCTTCGTAGCCAGGAAAAGCTTCTGCTAACATTTTAGTTTTTACAGATCCTAAAGCTAGACAATTAAATCTAGGACGTGATCTGTATTCTTCAGCTAAAACTTCTGTTAAAGTGATTAATGCGCCTTTACTACTTGCATAAGCTGATAAGCCTGGGAACTTCTTGCTTGTATTTACACCCCCGATACTACTAATATTGATTACCTGTCCATCAGTATTTATTATTGGCAATAAAGCCCTAGTAAGATTAGCTAGACCAAAAACATTAACATCATATACTTTTTTAAATGTATCATCAGTAGTATCTCTAAATTTATCTTTAATTAATAAGCCTGCATTATTAATTAAAATGTCTATTGTTATATTTCCTGATGTTAAATTGTTTACTAATTCATTAATTTGATTTTGATTAGTTACATCTACAGAGTAAGATCTTATACCTAACTCAGTAGCTCGTGAATTAATATTTCTTGATATTCCTATGACGTTATGCCCTTGCTTTTTTGATTCTTCACAAATTGCAAAACCTATTCCTGAACTTGATCCTGAAACTAAAATTGTTTTCATACTGGTAAAATTAGGAAATGCTAATTCAAATTAATATAGATACAGGATTCTCTATATATTCTTTCAATGTTTGTAGAAATGATGAACCTGTAGCACCATCAACTGTTCTATGATCACAAGCTAATGTTAATTTCATAGTGTTTCCAACTACAATTTCTCCATCCTTTACAATTGGTTTCTGAATGATTGAACCAACGGATAGAATTGCAGAATTTGGTTGATTAATTATAGATGTAAAACTTTCTATTCCAAACATTCCAAGATTAGAAATAGTAAAAGTGCTACCTTCTATTTCAGCTGGGGTTAACTTTTTATTTTTAGCTCTTTCTGCAAAATCTTTTATCTCATCATTTATCTGAGAAAAATTCTTTGAGCTTGCAAATTTTACGACTGGCACAATAAGACCATCTTCAACTGCAACAGCAATTCCTAGGTGTATATGTTCATTCACTTGTATTTTATCATCATACCATCTTGAATTAACTTTTGGATTCTTAACTAATGAGAGGGCTACTGCCTTAACTATAATGTCATTATATGATATCTTTTTATTTTGAGTATTGATGTATTGTTGTCTAAATGAAATCATATTATCCATTTCAAATTCAACAGTCAAATAATAATGAGGAGCGGTGAACTTTGATTCAGATAATCTTTTTGCAATTGATTTTCTCATTGTGCTATTTGAAAGATCATACGATGACTCTTCAGTTGGCAAGATCATATTGTTTGTATTAACAAAGCTTGCTGGTTTATAATTTTCTATATCTCTTTTAACAATTCTACCATTATCTCCAGTACCTTTAACTTGATTAATATCTATTCCCTTTTCATGAGCAAGTTTATTTGCTAGAGGAGAGATTAAAACTTTTTCGCCAAGAGACTTCTCTGGCTCTTTTACAGGCTCTGGCTCTTTTACAGGCTCTGGCTCTTTTACAGGTTCTGGCTCTTTTACAGGTTCTGGCTCTTTTACAGGTTCTGGCTCTTTTACAGGTTCTGGCTCAGATTTTGATGCGTCAATTAAACTTGAAATATCTTCTCCTTTCTTACCAATAATTGCAATTATACTATCAACAGGTGCAGTTTCACCTTCTTTAATTCCAATATGCAGTAGCTCTCCCTCATGGAATGATTCAAACTCCATAGTGGCTTTATCGGTTTCTATTTCAGCTAATATATCCCCTTCATTTACAGAATCACCTACTTTTTTGAACCATTTTGCAAGGGTTCCTTCCTCCATGGTATCACTTAATCTAGGCATATTAATTACTTCAGCCATACTAGTCTATTTTATGCTTAATAAATGGATAATCTTTTTGCTCATAAACAGAATCATACATTAATGATAAATCTGGGAATGGGGATGATTCTGCGAACTCCTCGCATTCCTTAATTTTCTTTTTAACCTTTTCATCAATTTTTTTAAGCTGTGCTTCTGATGCATATTTCTTTTTTAGGATAATATCCTTCACTTGAGATATTGGATCAATTTTTCTATACTCCTCGACCTCTTCTTTTGTTCTATATTGCTGAGCATCAGACATTGAATGCCCTCTATATCTATAAGTTTTTGCTTCAACTAGAGAAGGACCATTTCCTTCTCGAGCATGAGTAATACACTTGTCTATTGACTCAGCCACTTTAACTGGATCCATTCCATCAACAGATAAAGAATGTATACCATAGGACTCTCCTAATTTCCATAATTCACTTTGTGCGGTCGTTCTGGATACTGATGTACCCATTGCATAACCATTATTTTCGATTATATAGATTACTGGTAATTGCCATAATGCAGCTAGATTAATAGATTCATGGAATGTACCTTGACGGACAGCCCCTTCTCCCATAAAACATAGAGTAACATTATCTCTTTTAAAATATTTATCTCCAAAAGAAATTCCTGTTCCTAATGGAATTTGTCCCCCTACTATTCCATGTCCACCAAAAAAATTATATTTTTTTGAAAAAATATGCATTGAGCCTCCTAATCCACTTGATGTACCAGTTGCTTTTCCATAAAGTTCAGCCATTACATATTTAGGGTCTTCACCTAGTCCTATTGAATGAACATGACTTCTATAAGAACTTATCATTCTATCTTTACCAATTTCTATAGCATGGAGACAGCCAGCTAAAATTGCTTCTTGCCCGTTGTATAAATGTAGAAAACCTCTTATCTTTTGTTGTATGTAAGAAGCTGCGAGTTTGTCTTCAAACTTTCTCCAGAGAAGCATTCCCTCATACCAATTTACATAAGTTTTACCTGTTATTTTCTTCATGTTTTTTTGTTGCCAACTGTAATTTAGAGCCTACACTAAATTACTCATTTCTTTAGTATATTGCAATAAAATTAGAATGGACATTCAAAATTTATATTCATTATTCCAATCCTCTAGTGGAGTGTCCATTGATTCAAGATCAATAAAAAAAGATCAGATTTTTTTTTCAATTAAGGGTGAAAATTTTGATGGAAACAGTTTTGCACTTGATGCTATTGATAAGGGAGCAAAATTTTCAATAGTTGACGATGCAGAATTAAGAAACAAAAATGATAAAATAATTTTTGTTGAAAACTCTTTAAAAGAATTACAGAATTTATCAAAATATAACAGATCAAAATCTGATGTAAAAGTTATTGGTTTAACTGGCAGTAATGGGAAAACAACAACAAAGAATCTTATTTGCAGTGTTCTCTCTCAAAAATATAATACACTATGTACCCTAGGGAATCTTAATAATCATATTGGTGTTCCTCTTACTTTATTGAATATAAAACCAGAAACAGAAGTTGCTGTTATAGAAATGGGTGCAAATCATATTGGAGAAATTAGAAATCTTTGTCAAATATGCATGCCTGATATTGGACTAATCACCAACTTTGGAAGTGCTCACCTAGAAGGGTTTGGTAATTTAGAGGGAGTTATTAAAGGAAAAACTGAACTATATGAGTATTTAATTAAAAACTACGGTCATATAATAATAAATAATGATGATCAGATTCAAAAAAAAGAATGCAAAACTGATCTATATAGTTCATTTGGTATAGATAAAGCATCAGATTTTGTTTTTGAATATACTAAAGAGGATAACAAGCTAGTTCTTATAAATAATGACTATAAATATAATTGTAATATTTATGGTGATTATAATTTCCAAAATATTGCATCTGCAATTAGTGTTGGCATATATTTAGATTTAGATAGTGATCAAATTCAAAATGGCTTAAGTAAGTTTCAAACAGAAGAGAACAGATCCGAAGTATTCGAATATCATGGAAATACAATTTATTTAGATGCATATAATGCAAATCCCACGAGTATGATTGCCGCGATTGATAATTTTAATCAAGAAATTCAGGATAATAAGATTATGATATTGGGTGATATGCTTGAATTAGGTGACTTCTCTAGAGCTGAGCATGCAAAAATTATTGACTATCTATCTAAAATGAATGTTGAGGCAGTTTATTTAGTTGGCCAAATTTTTTCTTCTATAAATATTTCTGAATCCAAATTCAAAAAATTTGGTGATACAGAGGGGTTAATTAAATCGTTAGACTTAACAAAAGTTAATAATAAAAATATATTAATTAAGGGGTCCAGAAGTATAGGGCTTGAAAAATTAATTAATTGACTGCTCCTTGTATTATTTCTTTAACTATATCAGGATTTAACAAAGTTGATGTATCGCCCATATTTGATATATCATTGCTTGCAACTTTTCTCAAAATCCTTCTCATAATTTTTCCAGATCTAGTTTTAGGCAACCCACTTACAATCTGAATTTTATCTGGTTTTGCGATAGGGCCTATTACATTCCTAACAACATCTGTAATTTGATTTTTTATATCATCATCTTCAGATTCAGGATTAACAATTACAAAGGCATAGATTCCTTCTCCTTTTATATCATGAGGATAGCCAACTACAGCAGATTCAATAACCTCACTATGTTCATTAATTGCATTTTCAACCTCAGCTGTACCCATTCTATGTCCAGATACATTAATTACATCGTCTACTCTCCCTAGAATTCTAAGATAGCCATCATGATCTCTCTTAACTCCATCGCCTGTAAAATACATCCCTTTATATGAAGAGAAGTAAGTATTAATACATCTATCATGATCTCCATAGGTTGTCCTAAGTATTGAAGGCCAAGGTGATTTTATACATAAATTTCCTTGAACATTATTTCCTTCTAATTCATTTCCTTCAGCATCAACTATAACAGGGATTATACCCGGAAGGGGGAGCGATGCATGAGCTGGCTTATTGGGAGTAATTCCTGCTAATGCAGAGATCATTATCCCACCTGTCTCTGTTTGCCACCAAGTATCTACTAGTGGACAGTTCCCTTTACCAATATTATCATGATACCAATGCCATGCCTCTTCATTTATTGGTTCTCCAACTGATCCAATTACTTTTAATGATTCTAATGAATTATTTTCTAAGGGTTCCAAGCCATGTGCTTGAAGAGCTCTTATTGCCGTTGGAGCAGTATAAAACTGATTCACTTTATGCTTATCTACTATATCCCAGAATCTACTAACATTTGGGTATGTTGGAACGCCTTCAAACATTAGGCTTGTAGCTCCACATAAAAGAGGGCCATAAACTATATAAGAGTGTCCTGTAATCCATCCTACATCTGCAGTACACCAGTATATATCATCTTTATCATACTGAAATACATTTGAAAAAGTATAGGCTGAATATACCATATAACCTCCAGTTGTATGAACTACTCCTTTAGGTTTTCCAGTTGAGCCTGATGTATATAAAATAAATAGCATGTCTTCTGAATCCATCACTTCAGCTTTACATTCTGAAGATTTATCTGCAACTAATTCATGCCACCAAAAATCTCTATTTTCAACTAAGTTAACATCTTGATTGGTTCTTTTAAGCACAACTACCTTTTCAATCGAATTAGACTTTTCTAGAGCTTCATCAACAACTGACTTGACAGGTATAACTTTATTTCCTCTAAAATTTCCATCTGAAGTTATAACCATTTTTGCTTGACAATCATCAATTCTATCAGCTAATGAAGTGGATGAAAATCCAGCAAAAACAACTGAATGAATTGCCCCAACTCTTGCGCAAGCTAACATAGCAATTGCTGCTTCAGGAACCATAGGCATATATATTATAATCCTATCCCCTTTTTTTATTCCAAGATCTTTTAAAGCATTTGAGAACCTACAGGTTTCTTCGTAAAGCTCCTGATAAGAAATTTTTTTTGTTTCTTCATCTGGATTATTAGGCTCCCAGATAATTGCGGTCTTTTCCTTGTTTTTGACTAGGTTTCTTTCAAAAATATTTTCTGTAATATTAAGTTTAGCGTCAATAAACCATTTAATACTTACTTTTTCAAAATCAGATTCTAAAACCTTTGACCAAGGTTTAATCCAATTAAATGACTCAGCAATTTTAGACCAGAATCCTTCTGGATCATTTTGACTTTTTTCATACTGATCAAAATATTCTGATAAAGATTTAATTCTTTGCATAATTATTTTGGATATCTAATATTTTCAACAAGCTGTTTAATTTTTTCAGGAGTAGGTTTAGTAAGTCTAGAAACAATTATAGCTATAATAAAGTTAATAAACATTCCAATAGTACCAATTCCTTCTGGTGAAATGCCAAATAAATAATTATCAGGAGTACCTGGACCTCCTAGTTGAGGCTTAAAGTAAAAGATATAAACTGCTGTAAATAGAATCCCTACAACCATTCCAGAAATAGCTCCTTCTTTATTCATTCTCTTATCGAATATTCCAAGAATAATTGCTGGAAAGAAAGAAGATGCTGCTAATCCAAATGCAAGAGCTACAACTTCTGCAACAAAGCCTGGTGGATTAAGCCCTGCTAATCCAGCTGCGACAACAGCAACAGCAATAGCAATTCTAGCAGCCCAAAGCTCCCCCTTTTCTGAGATTTTTGGATTAAGGTTTTTCTTTAATAAATCATGAGAGATTGAAGTAGAGATTACAAGTAATAGTCCTGCTGCAGTTGATAAAGCAGCTGCTAGACCTCCTGCAACTATTAGCCCTACTACCCAAGCAGGAAGATTAGCAATTTCAGGATTTGCAAGTACCATTATATCTCTATCAATTGATAATTCATTAATTTGAGGGTCTGCAACATATTGAATAACACCATCTTGATTTTTATCATCAAATTCCAGTAGGCCTGTATTCTCCCAATTTTTAAACCAATCTGGAACATCTGCATATCTTGCATTTGAGACTGTATTAATTAAATTGACTTTTGCAAAGGCTGCAACTGCTGGTGCAGTTGTATATAAAATTGAAATAAATAGAAGTGCCCAACCTGCAGATATCCTTGCATCTCTTACCTTAGGAACTGTAAAAAACCTAACAATTACATGTGGAAGCCCAGCTGTTCCAAACATTAAAGCAGCTGTAATAAAAAATACATTTATTAATGTTGTTCGATTTATATCAGTATATTTTTCAAATCCTAAATCAACGGATAATTGATTTAACTTTTCTAACAAATAGACCCCATCAAGCGTTTTGCTTCCAAATCCCACTTGAGGAATAGGATTGCCTGTAGCTTGAAGTGAAATGTAAATTGCTGGTACTGTAAAAGCAAATATTAAAACACAGTATTGAGCTACTTGTGTATAAGTTATTCCCTTCATACCTCCAAGAACAGCATAAAAGAATACAATAGCTATACCAATTATTACTCCACTGTCATATGATATTTCAAGAAATCTTGAGAATGCAACTCCAACTCCTTTCATTTGTCCCACTACATATGTAAATGAAACAAAAATTGCACAAATTAATGCAATCAACCTTGCATTACTAGAGTAGTATCTTTCTCCAATAAAATCTGGTACTGTAAACTTTCCAAATTTCCTTAAATATGGAGCTAAACATAATGCTAAAAGGACATAACCTCCTGTCCATCCCATCAAATATTGAGAACCTCCATAACCTGAAAAAGAAATAATTCCTGCCATTGATATAAATGATGCGGCTGACATCCAATCAGCAGCAGTTGCCATCCCATTAAGAACAGGGTTTATTCCAGCTCCAGCTACATAAAACTCTTTTGTACTTTGAGCTCTAGACCATATAGCTATAGCTATATATAAAGAAAAAGTAAAACCAACAAGAAGATATGTCCAAAATTGAGAATCCATTTTATTCTTTCAAATTATATTTTTCATCCAGTTTATTCATAAGGTATACATAGATAAAAATTAGTATTACAAAAATGTAGATTGAGCCTTGCTGGGCGAACCAGAAACCTAGAGGAAATCCTCCTAGATAAAAATTATTTAGATATTCTGCCATTAGTATACCAAATCCAAACGAACAGATAAACCATACTGATAATAGTATTCTTAGATAAAGAAGATTCCTTTTCCAATATTTCTTTTTCATAGCATATCAAATATTAAGTGGAGATTTACCCGGGATTCTCATATTATCTTTTGTTAGAATTTGAAAAGATTTTGACTTAGGTAATTTCTTAAAATGATTAAATGAATCCTCTGGCATTAATGTTAATTTTCTTTTAACCGTATCCATCATTGCAAAAGCAAGATCTAAATGAGCTAGATGTTCTCCTTTTTCATTATAAAAATCTTGAAAAAGTTTAAAAAACTTTCCATCTTCACTATATCCATCTATTTCAACTGTTACAGAAAATTTAACACCTATTTTAATCTCTTTGTAATAATACATTTGTTCGTAAAAAAGGATGGGGCCTATTTCGAGTTTGTCAAACTTTATTTTATTTAAACCCAAAGAATCAAAAAAGGAAACCCTAGTATCTGTTGAGTACTTGTTATAAGCATAGTTTGCGACATGCCAATTAGGGTCTAAATCAGTCCATGAAGCTTCGTATTGTTTTTTAAACATTTGGCAATTTAATTATTTATTAGAAAAAATTTTCTTTGTACGTCCAGAAAATATTTAAATAGAAGAAGAGATAGCTTAAGGTTAAACAAAATTTTATCATACTTCCTGCAACTACTCCAACCAATGAGCCAAATGCAGGTTTTAATGAATCCGAAAAACTTTTTTTACTGGCCATTTCACCAATTAAAGCTCCAATAAACGGACCAACCAAAATTCCAAATGGACCTATCATTATAATTGCTAAAACAAGGCCAACAAAAGTCCCTACTTGTCCAGACTTTGTACCGCCAAGTTTCTTGACTCCTATAATTGGTATTAAATAATCAATTAATCCTATTGCAACTGCAACAGAAAGAGTTATTAAAACAAAATTTAAATTAAATTCTACAGCGTCTGTTAAGTTTATTATTAAGATAGCCAACCATGAAATAAATGGACCAGGTATAACAGGAACAAAGCTTCCTGTAATACCAATTAAACAAAGAATCAAACCTGAAACAAATAAAATTATATCCATGAAGCTATTTAATCCACAAGTTAATATTTTTTATATATTTGGCGCTTAATCATAAAACAATTTAAAATGAAAAAAATAATTACACTATTACTAATCCTTTCATTGGGATATTCATATTCTCAGAATATTTCTTGGAACAGAGTTGATCTATATGTTCCTGGAGATGAAGCTGGAGCTTATTTAGAAGCTATGGATGAGTTTTACTCAAATATTGAAATGCCTGAAGGTGTATCGGTATCATTAGTATATTACTTTTACAAACCTGAAGAACAAAAAGCAACTCATGCAATCATATTTGCTGGACCAGTTGATGGTCTTATAGAGTTAAGACAAATTAGATCTGGGGAGGACTATGAAGCATTTTACGATGATTTGGACGTTTTGGATGCTAAAGTTGTTGCTAATACAGCAGGACAAAGCTTGATAAGAGTTAATACTGATGCTGAAAGGGGAGACTGGTCACAATCATGGCAATGGCAAGTTGACGATCAAACAATTTTTGCTACTGCTTTTGCAGAACTTATGGGAAGTTTCAAATCAGTTGAAACATATGTAGCACTTGGTGCAATAACTCAAGGAGTTAGCTCAGATGGTGAAAGTCATTATGTCTATTCAAACCAAGGAAGCTTTGCTGATAATTTAAAAGGGGGGCCTCAAAACCAACCTGAAATTGAAGCATTTGAAAAATTTGGTAAAACTGTAGCTCCAATTTCAACGTTTCTTGGAACAACAACTGAGATTACGGTTAAGACTTGGAATTAAAAATTCAAAAATAATTTTAATTTAAAAAATACCCTCTTTTCTAGAGGGTTTTTTTATATTTGGCGCTTAATCATAAAACAATTTAAAATGAAAAAACTATTATTTATTTCTTTAGCTTTTTTAGCATCATATAATATTGCTCAAGCTCAAGAACAGATTTATTGGTCTGAAGTATCTATGGAAGTTGAACCTGGAGATCAAGCACAAGTTTACGAAGCAGTAAATAATTTCTATTCAAATCTAGAATTTCCTGAGAATGTAAGTGTTCAGCTTATGGCATGGCAGGCTAAGACAGAATGGAGAGAAGGTACACACTTCTTAAATTTTGCTGGCTCTGTAGAAGGTATGGCAAAATTGAGAGAACTTAGATCAGGAGATGCATATGATGAATATGTTAGTAGCCTTTCGAAAGTTGCAAAAGTAGTTTCTGTTAGAAATGGGAATACATTAATTCGAGTTCCTGGAGAAAACGGAGACTTTTCTGCACAAGAATGGTCTTTTGCAGTTAAGAATCAAGCCGCTTTTGGTCAAGCTTTTGTTGAATTAACAAAAGATTTTAAAAATGAAGGAATGTACTACTCATTAGGTCAGTATACTTCTGGAGGTGGTCTTTCAACTCACTATATTTATTCAACACATAAAGACTATGCCCAAGAGATGACATCAGGCCCAAAAAATGAAAAAGAAGCTGCTGCTTTTCAAAAGTTTTTTGATGCAGTAGAATCAATTTCTACATTTAGAGGATCTGAAACTTCAACACAATTGGCAACTTGGCCTTCTAACTAATTTATTAGAACATTTAAAAAAGCCCTCCTAAAAGAGGGCTTTTTTTTTATTAAATTGCATAAAGCCTTAATTATGGATAAAAAATTTGTTTTAGCAATTGATGCAGGAACTACAAGTTCTAGAGCAATTCTATTTGATAAAAATGGCAAAATTAATGGTGTAGCTCAATATGAGTTTACTCAAATCTTTCCAAAAGAAAGTTGGGTAGAACATGATGCTGAAGAAATTTGGGATACTCAATTAAAAGCGATAAATGATGTGTTAAATAACTCAAATATTGATATTAATCAGATTGATTCTATTGGAATAACTAATCAAAGAGAGACTACTGTTATATGGGATAAAAAGACAGGAAAGCCTGTTTTTAATGCAATTGTATGGCAAGATAGGAGAACAGCTGATTTTTGTGAAGAGCTAATTAAAGAAGGAAAAGATAAAGTTATTCTTGATAAAACAGGCTTGGTTATTGACGCATACTTTTCTGGAACTAAAATAAAATGGATTCTTGATAAAGAAGAAGAATATAGGTCAAAGGCTAATCAAGGTGAATTAATTTTTGGAACAATTGACACATGGTTAATATGGAATCTAACCAAAGGAGAATATCATGTAACTGATCCAAGTAATGCTAGTAGAACTTTGTTGTATAATATTCATGATGATAAATGGGATGAAGAGCTATTATCTATTTTTAATGTTCCTAAAAATATATTACCTAAAGTTATCGATTCATCTTCATTAATAGTGAAGACAGATAAGAGTTTATTTGGAGACAGTATACCTATTAGCGGAATAGCGGGTGACCAACAAGCTTCTCTTTTTGGACAATTATGTCTTAATCCAGGTGATGTCAAAAACACCTACGGAACTGGATGTTTCTGCGTTATGAATACTGGAGATAAAGTAGTTAAATCAAAAAATAAAATGCTTAGCACTATTGGATGGAGAATTAATGGAAAAATAACATATGCTCTAGAAGGAAGTGTTTTTGTTGCAGGGGCATTAGTTCAATGGTTGAGAGATAAACTTGAAATTATTTCAGAGTCATCTGATATTGAAGAATTAGCAAAAACTGTTGATACAAATGGTGGGATTACATTTATACCTGCATTATCAGGTTTAGGCGCCCCTTACTGGGACCCATTTGCCCAAGGTGCTGTTTTTGGATTAAATAGGGGGACTGAAAAAGGCCATATTGCTCGAGCAGCCCTAGAATCTATTGCACTTAGAACAAGAGATATCATAATTGAGATGCAAAAAGATGCTGAGATTGAATTTAAAAACCTTAAAGTTGATGGAGGGGCTAGTAATAACGATTTATTGATGCAAATTCAATCTAATCTGCTAGGCAACAAAGTTGTTAGACCAAAAACAACTGAAACAACTGCAATGGGTGTCGCATTCATGGCTGGTCTAGCAACAGGATTTTGGTCAGATATTTCTGAACTAAATAACCTTTGGGAGATGGATAAAACATTTAGTCCTAATAAAGATTTTGATTCAAAATCAATAATTGATTTATGGGATAAAAGGATAGTTAAGACACTTTCAGATTAATGAATAGAGATACTAATTTAGATAAAATTCAAAGTTTTAATAGACAATGGGATATAGTAATCATTGGAGGTGGAGCTTCTGGTCTTGGAATTGCAGTAGATGCTTCAAAAAGAGGTTATAGGACTTTACTTCTTGAAAAAAATGACTTTGGAAAAGGTACATCTTCTAGAAGTACAAAGCTAATTCATGGAGGTGTTAGATATCTTCAAAATGGAGATATTTCTCTAGTTATTGAGTCTCTTAGAGAGAGGGGGATTTTAAAAAAAAATGCGCCTCATCTAGTTAGAGATCTTAGTTTTGTTATTCCCACATATGACTGGTGGAGCAGTCCTTTTTATGGAATAGGTCTTAAAATATATGATATGATGGCTGGATCATTAGGTCTTGGTAAATCTCTTATTCTATCTAAAGAAGAGACTATTAAATTAATACCTAATGTAAATAAAAAGGGTTTAAGAGGAGGTGTGATATATCATGATGGACAATTTGATGATACTAGAATGGCAATTAGTCTTGCTCTAACGGCAAATGACCAGAACGCTTGCTTAATTAATTATTGTGAAGTAATAGGTCTTACAAAAGAAGATAATCTTGTTACTGGTCTAGAATTTAAAGACACAATAAAAAATCAAACCTATGAAATTAAAGCCAAAGTAATAATTAATGCTACAGGTGTATTTGCTGATAAAATAATTAAAATGGATCAACCTAAATCAAAGAAATTGATTAAACCAAGTCAAGGAGTCCATATTGTTTTAGAAAAAAAGTTTCTAGATAGTCAACATGCAATAATGATACCTCAGACAACTGATGGAAGAGTTTTATTTGCAGTTCCATGGAAAAATTATGTCGTTGTAGGAACAACGGATACACAAATTACAGATACATTAGATGAGCCAAAACCATTAAAAGAAGAAATTAATTTCATCCTTAATAATGCATCTAAGTATATGACTATTAAACCATCTAAAAAAGATATTAAAAGTGTTTTTACAGGTCTAAGACCCCTTGCTGCAACAAGTAATAAAAAGTCAACTAAAGAAGTATCTAGAAGTCATAAAATTAATATATCCACTACTGGTTTAATTAGCATCTTAGGAGGCAAATGGACTACATATAGAAAAATTGCTGAGGATGCAGTGGATGCATCAATATCATTAGGAGGACTAAGGAAAAGAAACTGTAAAACAAAAAATTTGCGTATTCATGGATTTAGAAAAAAAGTGGATTGGGATGACCCTCTTCATGTATATGGATCTGATTCAAGAAAATTGAAATCTTATGGAAGTCATAAAGATAATGCCTCGCTATCAAAGAAATTTTTTATTTCTAATAGTATTATTCATTGGTCAGTTAAAAAGGAAATGGCAATGACAGTTGAAGATGTTTTAGCTAGAAGAACTAGATGTTTGTTTTTAGACTCTGAGGAATCTTTAAGAATTGCCCCTCAAGTAGCAAAAAAAATGGCAGAGATTATGGAAAAAGATAAGGCATGGGTAGATGAAGAATTAAAAAAATTTAATACATTAAGCAAAAATTATAAAGCATGATAACTAATCCTTATATAGCAGAATTTATTGGTACAGCTATTCTATTATTTCTTGGAAATGGAATTGTTGCTAATGTTAGTTTGAATAAAACTAAAGCATCTAAACAGATGACGCCTTGGATTTTAATTACTACAGCATGGGGTCTTGCTGTTTTTACTGCTGCATTTATAACTGGTCAATTTAGTGGAGCACATCTTAATCCAGCAGTTACTCTAGGTCTTGCATTTGCAGGAAAATTTTCTACAGAACTTATCTGTGGGTATATTATATCACAGTTACTGGGTGGAATATTTGGTAGTTGGCTAGTTTATATTATTTATATAGATCATTATAGAGAAACTTCAGATGAAAGCTCTGTAATGGGAACATTTTGTACTTCTCCAGCAATAAGAAACTACAAGAATAATTTCTTTAGTGAGTTAATGGGAACATTTGTTCTTGTTTTTGGTGTTTTATATATGGCCAAACCAAATATAATTATTGAAGGCACAAGTGTTGAAAATTTTGGAATTGGTGCACTGGAAGCCCTTCCTGTAGGATTATTGGTTTGGGTAATTGGATTAAGCTTAGGAGGAACTACCGGATATGCAATAAACCCTGCAAGAGATCTTGGTCCAAGAATTACTTATCAACTTCTTCCAAGAAAAAATAAAATCTCTGACTGGGCTTATAGTTGGGTACCTGTTTTAGGGCCTTTATGTGGTGGTGCTCTAGCTGGATTATTATTTGTATTTCTTCAATAATTATTAATTGGAAAAAAATAAATTAAAACAAATTGCATTAATTACTGGTGCAACCTCAGGTATAGGAGAAGCAACAGCAAAAAGATTAGCTAATCGCTTCTCTTTAATTCTTTGTGGAAGAAGAGAAGAAAAGCTTTTTGAGCTTTCTAACTCTCTTTCTAATTTAACAACTGTAAAGACATTAACCTTTGATGTAAGAAATAAGGATGATGTTATAGACAAGCTTAAAGGATTAGAAGGTGAATGGAAAAACATAGCCATTCTAATAAATAATGCAGGAAATGCTCATGGACTTGATTTTATCCATGAAGGAGACATTGAAGACTGGGATATGATGATTGATACTAATGTAAAAGGATTGCTATATGTATCTAGAGAAGTTTTACAGACAATGGTTAAGAACAATAGTGGTCATATAATTAATATTGGTTCAATTGCTGGCAAAGAAGTTTATCCTAAAGGGAATATCTATTGTGCTTCAAAATTTGCTGTTGATGCTATATCTCAAGGAATGAGGATTGATTTAAATAAGCATAATATAAAAGTATCTCAAATAAATCCTGGTCTAGTAGAAACAAACTTTTCAATGGTTAGGTTTAAGGATGATGAGGAAAGATCAAAAGCAGTATATAAAGATGTTAATCCCCTAGTTTCTGAAGATATAGCTAATGTAATTGATTATGTTATATCAAGTCCAGAGAATGTTAACATCAGTGATATTACTGTACTTGCAAAATCTCAAGCATCTTCAACGGTAATTAATAGAGATTAATCTAAAAAGAAAGATAAAAAAAACCCTTCGAATGAAGGGTTTTTTAATTATTTACAAGAATTATTATCCTTCATCAGATGGAGGGAGTATATCTCTGTTATATACAATAATTAAATCAACCAATCCATCAGTAATTCTTAAATCAAGCATTTGTGATGAATTTGATTCAACACCATCAATAGTTTGTGTGGTAACATGTGCTGCTATAACCCATGTTTCTGCATTTTTCACACCTACATAAGGCATCCCCCAGAAAGGGTTAAATGAAGGGTTTGTTTGATCAAACCATGATTGAAGAGACTCTAACTGTTCAGCTCTTCCCTCAGTTTGTCTTCCATCAGCATGCCAAATTTGAATATCTTCAGACATTAAAGACTTAATGGCTTCGATATCTTGAGCATTATGAGCGTCCATAAATTGATTATAGACATCAGTTGATTCTGATGGTCCAGCAACAAAAGTTTCATCTCCTTCTCCTCCAGCCCAAAAACCATGGCCTTCAGTAACAGGAGCATTACATCCAATAGCAATTAATGCTAATAATAGTATAAGTTTTTTCATAATATTAATTTTAGTTAATACTTAAAGATAAAGTTAAATTATTATGTTATAAGAGTTTTGTGTAATAAATTTGTCAAAACTATTGATATGAAATCTACAAACTTTTATTTTATCATTGCAGTTCTTTTGTTATCATGTAATCAAAAGCCAAAAAAAGAGAAATTTCAATATGAACGTATTCAAGAAAATTCTTCTGAAGTTATCCAAAATAATAATATCGGAAACACAATTATCTTAAACTCTAATGATGCAATGCTCTTTGACAAAAAAGTAATAAAAGTTAGTTCTGGTGAACAAGTAACACTTACATTAAATCATGTAGGACAAATTGCCAAAGACTTCATGGGACATAATTTTGTATTATTAAAAAAAGGTGTTGATGTTGATGACTTTGGACAAAGAGCAATATTAGCTAGAGATAATGATTATATTCCAGAAGGTGATGACATTATTGTTACTACAAAAATGTTAGGTGGAGGGGAGACTGATACAATAGTTTTTGATGCACCTGAACCTGGAAAATATATTTTTATATGCACATTCCCAGGACATTATCAATTGATGCAAGGAGAATTTATTGTTCTTTAAATGTGGGTGATGGCAGATTCGAACTGCCGACCCCTACCCTGTCAAGGTAGTGCTCTAAACCAACTGAGCTAATCACCCGATGGTTGGCTAAATTAATAAAATCTTTATATTTATAAACATGAGGTATTTGACAAAGAGTGATTTTAATAAGATGGAAAAAATCTTTAGAATTAATCTTATAAATTCATGCACAGGATATAAATCAGCAAACCTAATTGGAACAAAATCAAAATCTGGCATAGAGAATCTAGCTGTATTTAGCTCAGTAACACATCTTGGAAGTAATCCTGCAGTGCTAGGTTATATCTTAAGGCCAACTACAGTGCCAAGAAATACATATAAAAATATTAAAGAAACAGGTTTTTTTACTGTGAATCACATTACAGAAAGTATTATAGAAGATGCCCACCATACAAGTGCAAAATATCATGAAGACATATCAGAATTTGATAAAACAAAATTAATATCTGAATATAAAGATAATTGGACAGCTCCTTATGTAAAGGGTTCTCCAGTTCAAATAGGATGTAAATATTTAAATGACTACTTCATTAAGGAAAATGGAACAATACTAGTTGTAGCCTCAATGGAGACTTTATATTTTAATGATGAATTAATTACAGAAGATGGATGGCTTAGACTTGATAAGGAAAATGTTGTTACAATAAATGGTTGTGATGGTTATGCTCTACCTAAATTGATAAATAGATTTGAATTTCAAAGACCAAAATAAATGGATTTTGTAGATAAAAAGATAATGGAGTATGTTATTAATAATTCTGAAGATGAACCAGAATTACTTAAAGAACTTGCAAAAGAGACTTATCAGAAAATTCTTCAACCTAGAATGCTTAGTGGACATCCTCAGGGCAGAATTTTAAGTCTTTTATCTAAAATAATTAGACCTAAAAGAATTTTAGAAATTGGAACTTACACAGGATATGGAACAATATGTCTTGCTGAAGGATTAGGTAAAGATGGGAAGATAATTACAATAGATAAGAATGAGGAAATAGTTAAATTTCAAAATAAATATTTTGATAAAAGCGGCTTCAGAGATAAAATCATTCAACTAAATGGAGATGCTCTAGATTTAATTGAAACATTAGATGATAAATTTGATATTATTTTTCTTGATGCTGACAAAGAAAATTATATTGAATATTATAAATCTATTTCAAATAAATTGAATAATGGAGGTATTCTAATATCAGATAATGTTTTATGGAGTGGAAAAGTTCTTGAATCAAACAAATCAGATGATATAGAAACTAAGGTCTTAAATGAATTTAATCAAATATTAAAAGATGATAAGAAGTTTGAAACTATAATTATACCTATAAGAGATGGGATATCAATATCTAGATTAATTTAAATCTCTTTTTATTGAATCCGTAATATCATCAATGTCTTTTTTAATATCACTAACGCTACTATTTAATTCTTTGGATATTTTTTTAGATGGGTCTTTATAGTTTGTATTTTTTTGAATTTCAGATTTTATCTCATTAGTTGCTTGCCTAACCTGGGTCATTCCCTTGGCTAAACCTTTAGCAATTGAGGGGATTCTGTCAGCTCCAAAAACTAGAAGTACTATAAAAAAAACAAAAACTAATTCTGCACCACTTATAAATAGTATCATATTAATATCAAATCTAATTAATTATTCAACCTCTTAAAATTTTTTTTTAAATATTCTAAAACTATTGAATGATTACCTGCTTTAAAGTTATCATATAAAGGATAATTCTGAACTGCTGAACTAACAAAATCATGAATTTTATTCTCTTCTAGATTAAATTCATCTATAAAATATTTTTCTCCATAAAAAGTTATAATCCTGTCAGCTGTATTTAATTGTGACAGATACTTAATTTCTTTTCTTTTCAAATCATAATAACCAGTCATAGCTTTATATATAAGATCTAAATCCATCCCTCCAGTTAGAGGCATTAATAAAAACTTTGTTAGCACCTCTCTATCTGAGAATATCCTTTCTTTTCGAACTCCAGTAAAACCTGGAATTCCAACATCATCAAAATTATATTGATCTGAAATACCAGAATTTCTCATATCGTCAAGAATATTTCCTGAAAGACCACTTGAGGTTACTATAACTTCATCTAATTCATTTACAAATTCATCTAAAAAGATGTTTAATAATATTGCATCATATAATTCTTCATTCACTATAATCTTCTTTCTAGCAAACTGAATTCCAGAAAACACAATTTCATCTTTTAGACTAGCTCTAATCTTAAACCTACCATCAGAATTGGTAATTGTTGCTTCCCCATTTGAGTTGTTTAGAACATGGATTCCCTCAATAGAAAGATTATTATTGTTCCGAATATAACCTTCAATTATTTTTTCTTGAATGTCTTGAGAAAATAGAAATCCAGTAAAAAAAAGAAAAACTATTGTAAAGTAAACTTTCATTCATTAATTTCTTTATATCTAATACTTTCGTTTAGAAGGAAGTCAATTAATAAAAATTGATTTTTTTCAAGAAGAATATCTACTGAATTAGGTCTACTATCTATATATATTAAAAAATCGACGATTTGAGAAGAAGCAAGAAGTAAACTTTCTGTAAAAAAATCATCCTCAAATAAATATGGAATAACCTCACTAGCTAAAAGACTTTCTTTTTCTTCCTCAGATTTTGAATCAATAATTGTTTTTAAAAGTTTAAATATGTTTACAAAATCAACACCATTTTTTAATTGTCGAGTTTCAGTTAGATTATTTTGAACTCTAGTAGACTTGTCAGCTATATAGTCAAACCCTTTAAATTCTTCTTCTTTTAAATCAAGAAACTTTTCAGTATTATCAGGTGTTATTACAACCTCATCTAACTCTTGAATTCTTTCATTTATTTGTATAGTTAATCTTTTGTTTTTAATAATTTCATCAGTTATTCTAACTGTTCTTATAATATATTGAACAGAAGAAAAAATTATTTCATCTCCTTCTCTTGCATAAATTTGAAATTCTCCTAGATCATCAGTAATAGTTGTATTTTGAGAAGTATTATTTATAACATTAGCAGCTACAACATTAATGTTCCTATATATTACCTTTCCTTGAATTAATTCTCTATCTTGATTATATGCAAATTGTAATGAAAGAAAAAGAAAAAGGATTTTTATTCTCATAACAATTACTATTATTATCTAATAAACACAGGTTTTAATTCATCGGTAGTATCTTTTTCACTGTAGGAGTATCCGCCATAGTTAAAACTTAAAATCTCATTTGCTGATTTCACATCATTATCAATTATAAATCTAGACATTAAGCCTCTTGCCTTTTTTGCATAGAATGATATAATTTTAAGCGTACCATTCTTAAAATCTTTAAACTGAGGAGAGATTATTTTATTAGAGATCTCTTTTGAATTAAGAACAGAAAAATATTCATTACTTGCTAGATTAAGTATTATTTCATCTTTATCAAGTTCACTTTTAAGTTGATTGGTGACTTTAGAAGCCCAAAAGTCATATAGGTTTTTACTTCCATTTACTGAAAATTTTGTTCCCATTTCTAATCTGTATGGTTTGATATGATCAAAAGGTGATAGAATACCATAAAGACCTGATAAAATCCTTATCACATCATTTACCAATTTATGTTTTCTTTCTTCTATAGTGTTTATATCTATTCCATCATAAACATCTCCGTTAAAGGCAAAAATTGCCTGTTTAGACTGATTGGAATTATTTTTAAAGTCTTGATTTCTATTCCAATTTAACTCTCCTAGTTTAGGAGAAATTCCCATTAAATTACATAGTGACTCAATTGATTCTTTTTTTAACTCATTGTTTATTTTGATTGCATCATCATTAAAGAATGGCTTAGAATTGATTGAGGTTTGAACTTTATCTTCAAAGTTCAACGATTTGGCTGGCGATATTATAATTTTCATTTTTTCTTCAAATTTATAATTTTTTATGTTTAGAATAAAGTTCCCACTTATCAATTACTTGACTTATGTCATTTGGGATCTTTGAATCAAATGATATATTTTTTTTAGTTTCTGGATGAATAAAACCTAAAGTTTTAGCATGTAGAGCCTGTCTAGGAAGAATTTCAAAGCAGTTTGCAACAAATTGTTTGTATTTTGAAAAGACTGTTCCTTTTAAAATTTTATCTCCTCCATACCTTACATCGCTAAATAGAACATGACCTAAATGTTTCATATGAACTCTAATTTGATGTGTTCTTCCAGTTTTTAACTTACAGCTAACTAATGTAACATATCCAAACCTCTTTATAACCTTATAATTGGTTATAGCTTCTTTACCCCCATCTCTGTCCTTATATACAATCATTTGTAATCTATTTTTTGGATTCCTCCCTATTTGTTCATTAATTTCTCCTGAATCATTTTTGACATCTCCCCAAACTAGTGCGTAGTATTCTCTTTCAACTGTTTTATTAAAAAATTGCTTAGCTAGAAATTTCATTGCTTTTTCAGTTTTTGCAATTACCAATAAACCTGAAGTATCTTTATCAATCCTGTGAACTAGTCCAGGTCTATCAGATGAATTTTTTGGAAGATTTTTAAAATGATATAATAGACCATTAATTAGAGTTCCTGAGTAATTTCCATGACCTGGATGAACAACAAGGCCTGCGGGTTTATTTATTATTATTATTGATTCATCTTCAAAAACTATATCTAGATCAATATTCTCTGGAGTTAAAAGATTTTCATATGGCGGATGAGTGAACAAGATTTTTATTTTATCTCCTCTTTTGACTTTATAACTTGATTTTACTGGATCTTCATTAACTCGGATATAACCCTCCTTTGCAGCTTTCTGGATTTTGTTTCTAGTAGCATTTTCAATTCTATTCATTAAAAATTTATCAATTCTTAATGGTTCTTGTCCTTTATCTACATTAAATGAATAGTGTTCATGAAGTACCTGATCAATTTCAGCCTCTTTAATTCTATTTTTTTCCATTACCAAGGATTAATTCTAGTTTAGATCCTCTTGATACAGCATCACCAACATTTATTTTTTCTCCATTATATTTAATCTCTAGGACCATGTCTTTACCTATATTGTCAATATAATCAAAGCCAGAAACTTCAAAACCAAGTGCGTTAAGTATTGACTCTGCATTTCTTTTTGTTATTTGAATAATATTGGGGATTGAAACTTTTTGATAGTCAGAAGGGTTAACATTTAAATATATCTTTCTGTTTTTCTTTACAAATTCCCCTGCACCTGGAATTTGAGATAGTATTGAACTAACAGGTATGTCAGAAAAATATTTTGAAGAATCCAAAACCTCAGATTTTAGTTTTTTCTTTTTTAATATTTTACTTGCATTATCTAAAGTGATTCCAGTCAAGTCAGGAACTTCAATATATCTATTATGTTTTGTATAAATCTTTACTGAAGTAAAGACTATATAAAATATTATAAGTATCATTATGATCGAAGCAAAGAGATGCTTAATTATAGAGTTACTTTTTAAAAGCTTTAAATACTCTCGAAAAATTACTTTAATAAAATTTATAATCTTTTCTTTCATTAAATAAGGGTTTTTTAAAAAAACTAATTCAATATATTGGGTAAATATACTAAACACATTAATTTTCTTTTATTATAATGAAGTACATTTACAAAATATGAAGAAGAATATTGGTATAGTATATGGAGGATATTCATCAGAATATAAAATTTCTATAAAAAGTGGTGAATTTATTTTCAAGATTTTAAACAATAATCCTGATTGGAATGTATATAAAGTCTTATTATCCAAAAATAGCACATCTGTTATCTTACTGGATGATAAAATTGAAGAAATTAATCATGATGACTTTAGTTTTAAGCATGATGGTAATAGAGTAAAATTTGATGCTATATACAATATAATTCATGGTTCTCCTGGGGAAACTGGAGAATTTTCATCTTTATTAGAAAAAATTGGTATTCCGCAAACTTCTTGTAGTTCAGATATATGTAAACTTACTTTTGACAAACATGAATATGTTAAATTTATTAATTCACTTAATTTAAAAACAGCAAAACAATTCTTTATAAAAAAAGGACAAGAATATAACGTTAGTGACATAGCTGAAAAGTTAGGTATTCCATGTTTTGTTAAGCCAAATAAGTCTGGTAGTAGTTTTGGTGTATCAAAGGTTAAAAATAAAGATTTACTAAATGATAAAATAAATTATGCTTTTCAAGAGGGAGATGAAGTTCTGGTGGAATCATTTCTTGATGGAAAAGAAGTATCTGTTGGTGTAATAAATATAGATGGACAAAGAACTATTTTGCCTATTACTGAAATAAGGAGTAAAAATGAATTCTTTGATTTTGATGCTAAATATAATGGTGAATCAGATGAAATAACTCCTGGAGAACTAAAAGCTAGTGAGTTAGATGATATTCATAAAATGATAAATACTATTTATGATAATATCAATCTTAGTGGAATTACTCGGTCTGAGATAATTCTAGTTGATGGAATCCCTCACCTTGTTGAAACTAATACGATTCCAGGGTTTACAGAACAAAGTATAGTTCCTCAACAAATTAAAGCTGCTGGGCTATCAATTCATAAAGTCATTGAAAGTCAAATTAAATCTTTACTTTAATAATTATAATTACATTTAAATATGAAAACAGCAATTTTTCCTGGTTCTTTTGATCCAATTACTCTTGGTCATAAAGATATAATTGAAAAAAGTTTAAATATTTTTGATTCTGTAATAATTGGTATTGGTCAGAACAGTGAAAAAAAATATATGTTTTCTGCTGAGAGAAGAAAGCAATTTGTAGAGGAGACTTTTAAATCTATCAATAATATAGAGGTAAAGATATATGATGAATTAACTGTTGACTTTTGCAAAAAAAATAATGCTGATTTTATAATTAGAGGATTAAGAAATGTTTCAGACTTTGAATTTGAAAAAAACATAGCTCTTACAAATAGAAAGTTAGGTGAAATTGAAACTGTGTTTTTATTGACTTCAGCTAAAAACTCTTTTATAAGTAGTGGTATTGTTAGAGACTTAATAAAAAATAATGGGGATTATAGCTTATTTATTCCTGAGGGACTTAATATTAAATAACTTCAGAGACTATTCCTTTAATATTCTCATATGCATTTTCAAGAATTTTAGAAATTCTTTTTTTTGATATCCATTCAACTGATGTTATCCCCTCTTCTTCTTGTGGCATTAATTCTCCTTTATAATCTGATCTCATTCTGAACCAGTATGTTCTCTTTAATCTATAAGTTTTTCCATTATTAAAAATATGATACGTTTCACCTATTTTACCTATTACAATCAAATCTGCAACACCAGTCTCCTCTTTAACTTCTCTTTGTGCAGCCTCAATTATCAGTTCATTTTTTTCAATCCCCCCTTTAGGAAGATCCCATTTTTTCTTTCTGTATATAAATAAAAACTTATCATCATTCCTTTGAACCAAACCTCCAGCAGCATCCTTAATTGGGAACTTTTTAGTGAAAATTTTCCAAAGCTTTTTCATATTCTTATGATATATATATACGGATTTTGTTTTCTTAGACTTTATAGCTTTTAAAATCTGATTTTTGCTAGAAAATTTAATGTATATAAGTGGATTAGAATCAGTTGATTTTTTAATTTCTGAAGTAAGAATTAATGGCTTTTGATTAAAAAAAACTTTATACATTTGCTTAGTATGGTATTTGACAAAATTATTGCAAAAAAAACTATTAATTATCTTCTACAAATTAATGCAATAAAATTAAATACAAAAACCCCCTTCACCTGGGCTAGTGGGATTAAATCTCCAATCTACTGTGATAATCGACTGATTCTTTCAAATATTGAAATTAGAGATTACATCGCTAATCAAATGGCTAATATAATTTCAAAGTCTTTTTCAGGTAATTATATAGTAGCTGGAGTTGCAACAGGTGCAATTGCAATTGGAGCTCTAGTTGCTGAGAGATTAAAAAAACCATATATATATGTTAGACCAAATCCTAAAGGTCATGGTTTAAAAAATCAGATTGAAGGTTCTTTACCAAGTGGATCCAGTGTCATTGTAATTGAGGATTTGATTAGCACAGGTATGAGTAGTTTAAATGCAGTCAATGCTATAAAAGGAGCAAGTTCTAGTGTAAATGCAATGTTATCTATTTTTTCCTATAGTTTTGACTTTGCAATTGATAGATTCAAATCTGAAAAAATTAATTTAATATCTCTAGCCGATTATAATATTCTAGTTGAGATTGTTAAAGAACAAGAAATTATTAATCATGATGAAATTGAGAAACTGGAAAGATGGAGAGAAGATCCTGAAAATTGGATGTAAAATTATAGCAATATTTTAATTCTATTACTTTGATACTCTTTAGCCTCCATTCCATTAATCTTCAAATTTATAGAACCTGATTGGTTTACATTTAACACCTTACCTTCAAAAGTTTTATTATTTAAAAAAAATTTACAATAATCTTTGCCGTATAATCTTGAATTATAAAGACTCATAATACTTTCAAAATCCCTATCGATTAGTATTTTTAAATAATACCCTATATTTTTTATTAATTTATCAAGTATTTCTTCTAGTCTAATTTCGTTACCTATAATTGATTTAATTGATGTGGCATTAGTAATGCCTCTAAACACAGTTTGATTGACATTTATACCTATGCCTATTATACTATTATTAAATGTATCTCCTTTAATATTATTCTCAATCAATATACCTGATATCTTTTTTTGTGCTGACAAAATGTCGTTTGGCCATTTAATATAATTGTTATTTTGAATATATTGGTCTATTGTATCAATGATTGAAAGTGATACAACAAAATTTATATAACTACTTTGTTGTACGGTTAAAACTTTAAACTCTTTATATAAGCTGATTAACAGGTTTTTACCTCTAGTTGAGGTCCATTTATTTTTATATTGCCCTCTTCCTTTGTATTGGTATTCTGCCCAAACAATATCTCCAGAAACAATTTTTCCTGATTTAATAAGCGTTTTAACTTTGTCATTAGTTGAACTAGTGGCATTAACTTTGATAAGATTATAGTGTCCCATAATTTTAAAAATAATAAATTTGGTAAAAGAATTTGATAAATGTTAGAAACTAAATTGCCTCAGAAAAAACTAGTTGAAAAAATTGTCTCTAGTATTGATGAAGTTAAAGGCATTGATGTGGATCTACTTGACCTAAGGAAAATAAATAATACAGTATGTAGATTTTTCATTATTTGTACAGGAACATCTAATACACATGTATCAGCAATAACAAGTTCTATAAAAAAAAATGTTAGTAAGGAGCTTAAAGAAAAACCTTATAGTATGGAAGGTCTAGAGAATCACGAATGGGTTTTAATCGATTATGTTGATGTTGTTGTACATATTTTTCAGCAAAATATCAGAGAATTTTACGATATTGAGAATTTATGGGGGGATGCTAAAATTTCAAGAAATAAAATAAAAGTCTAAATAATGGCGACAAAAAAGAAAACAAATACACCAAAAAATAATTTTTATTGGATTTATGCTTCAATAATCTTTTTGATAATTAGCTTAGGCTTTTTTGGAGGAGATAAAGGTTTTCAAAACATCCAACCTACAGATATTTCTTCTTTTGAGAATTTTTTAGCTGATGGTGATGTTAATAAAATTACGATAATTAATCAGCGATATGCAAGAGTTAGTATTAATGAGAAAGCCCTTAGCAAAGAAATCCATAGGAAGGTTAAAACAAAAAATTTTTTAGGACAAGATAATCTTATTGGCCCACATTATCAATTCGAAATTGGAACTCCAGAATTATTTGAAAAAAAATTACAGGAAATAAGAGATAAAGAAAGTTTATCATTTAATGTTGAGTTTCAAACTCTAGAGAATAGATGGCTTGATGTATTAGTTGGATTCCTTCCTATATTAATAATAATTGGTATCTGGATATACCTTATGAGAAGAATGTCTGGAGGTGGAGCAGGAGGTGGTGGACAAATTTTT
>CACIHJ010000010.1 GCA_902586435.1 uncultured Bacteroidota bacterium
AATCAATGCTTAAACTTGGCAGAGCTCAAGGAGTTGCAATGGCTGCTGGGCTTAACTTAAAAATACCTATTACAGAATATTCCCCAAAAAAAATTAAACTATCCATAACTGGGAACGGAAATGCAAGTAAAGAACAAGTTGCAAAAATGTTACAGAACATGCTAAAAATAAAGACCTTGCCTAAAAAACTTGATTCAACAGATGGCCTTGCAGCAGCAGTCTGCCATTATTTTAATCACAACAAAATGACAAATGATAAAAAATATAGTGGATGGCAAAGTTATATTAGTAAAAATCCAGATAAGGTTGGGTAATTATTTGCCAAAATGTTTATAGAAATTTTGAATAGTATCAATACCAAGATAAAAGTTTTTTAATCCAAAATGTTCATTTGGAGAGTGAATAGAATCACTATCTAATCCAAACCCCATTAATATTGTTTTTAATCCCAGCACCTCGTCAAACATTGGAACTATAGGGATACTTCCTCCATCTTTTTGGGGTATTGGCTCAACACCAAAAGTATCTTTATAGGCCTCAATAGCACATTTATAGCCTTTTGAATCTTCAGGTGTAACATAAGGGCTTCCACCATGATGTTTAATTATTTCTACACTTATAGAATCTGGAATAATAGATTCTATATATTCTATAAATAGGTCACTTATTTTATTCCAATCTTGATCTGGAACTAATCGCATAGATATTTTTGCACTTGCTTCACTAGCAATGACCGTCTTAGATCCTTCTCCAGTATATCCTCCCCAAATTCCATTAACATCTAAAGTAGGTCTAATGGATTTTCTTTCTAATGTTGTATAACCTTTTTCACCTTTAACATCATTAATTCCAAGGGACTTTTTGAAAGAATCTACATTAAAATTTGATTTGTCTTCAATCTCTTCTCTTTTACTTTTATCTATGTCTATAACATCATCATAAAAACCAGGAATAGTTATTTTCCCAGTATCATCTATAAGAGATGTTATAATTTTAGCTAATGCATTAGCAGGATTATAGATTGTTCCTCCATATGTCCCAGAATGTAAATCTCTATTTGGCCCTATTACTTTTATCTCCATATAAGACAAGCCTCTCAATCCAACAGTTAGTGTGGGACTATTAATGTTACTTAATCCAGTATCAGAAATAAGAATTATATCTGCATTTAATTTTTCTTTATTGTTTCTAATAAACTCCTCAAAATTATTACTCCCAACCTCTTCTTCACCTTCAATCATAAACTTAACATTGCAATTTAAATTTTGATTCTGAACCATTAATTGAAATGCTTTTATATGCATGTAGACTTGACCTTTGTCATCACAAGCTCCCCTTGCAAAAATTGCTCCATCTGGATGAATTTCTGTCTTCTCTATAACAGGTTCAAAAGGTGGACTTTTCCATAAATTTAATGGATCTGGCGGTTGAACATCATAGTGGCCATAGACTAACACTGTGGGATAATCTTTATTAACTATTTTTTCACCATATACGATAGGATGACCTTTTGTTTTTATAACTTCAGATGAATCACAGCCAGCTTCTATGAGAGATTTAGATACCCAATCAGCAGTTTTATTTAGATCATCTTTATAACTTGAATCAGCACTTATGGATGGAAATTTTAGAAATTCTAACAGCTCATCCAAGAATTCTTTTTTTTGTTGTTCAGATATTTTATTCATAATTAATTATTATAAAAACTTAACTATATTTGTCATCCTCTATTGCGGGTGTGGTGAAATTGGTAGACACGCTAGACTTAGGATCTAGTGCTTAACGGCTTGGGGGTTCGAGTCCCTTCACCCGCACTTTTTAATTTCCACCTGTATTATAACCAGCACCTTTTATGAATCTTCCAGGGTATTCTCCTGTATGTTCACTGTCAGAAATGACTTCTACTCCATTAACAATAACATTCTCTATACCTTCTGCATATTGAAGAGGTTCTTCAAAAGTAGCATTATCTTTAACGTTATTAGGATCAAAAATTACAACATCTGCAAAATAATCTTTCTTTAGGAGGCCTCTATATGATATTCCTAAATTTTCAGCAGGAAGGCTAGTTAATTTTCTAATTGCTTCCTCAAGTTCTAATAAGCCTTCATCTCTAGTATATTTTCCTAGAACTCTTATAAAACTTCCAAATGCTCTAGGATGAGTAATAAAATCTCTAGATATATCAGAATATGATCCAGCATCTGAATCAAATGATACCCATGGCAATTGAATTTTTTTTCTAATATTTTCTTCACTCATACTGAAGTAGATACATTGAATTCTACTACCATCTTCAATAATTAGATCAACAATAGTTTCTTCTGGAGATTCTCCTCTTAATTTAGCTGCTTCAGCAATAGTCATACCTCTATATTTATCAGACATAGATTTTTTGTTAAATCCGACCATTAGAATATCTTCTGGAGGTTGTTCAGAAAGCTCTTTTCTAATATCAGCAAAAAGTCTTTTTCTAATATCAGGTCTTTTCATCCTATTTATCCATGCTTCTCTTCCACCTTCTTGAACCCATGTTGGTATAACACCAGTAAGTCCAGTTGAACTTGCAGTATATGTATACATATCGGCGGTAATCTTTAACCCCTTAGATCTAGCTTCCTCAACTCTTGAAATAACAGAGTCTAATAAATGATAATTTGCTTTTCTTGAAGCTTTGAGATGATATATTTCTGCAGGTATATCTGCTTTTTCAGCTATTTCAATCAACTCATCTACTGCAGATAGAATCCTTGAATCTTCATTCCTCATATGTGATATGTACCTTCCCCCATAAGAAGAAGCAACTTTAGAAAGTTCAATTAATTCATTTGTATCCGCATAATCACCAGGAGCATAAATAAGAGAAGATCCAATTCCAATTGCACCTTCTTCCATAGCTGACTTCACAATCTCCCTCATAGATTCCATCTCTTCATCAGTAGCCTTTCTATTTGCATATCCAATTTCCTGAATTCTAACGGTAGCTGCTCCTAAATATGAAGCAATGTTTGGAGAAACACCATTATCTTCAAGCTTTTGCATAGCCTCACCAAATGATACATAAGAATTATCTTTAATATTTCCAGATGGTCCAGGAGAAGTTCCCTCACCAAATACTTCAAGAGTTACTCCCTGTTTAAGATCACTTAAAGATCTTCCATCATCCATTAAACTATTATATGCCCAGCTCAACATGTTGATAAATCCAGGAGATACTGCTTTATCAGTAGCATCTATAACTCTATCTGCAACAAAATTTTTGTTTTTACCAACATATACAATCTTATCATCTGAAATAGCTACAACGCCTTTATATGGTTTATCGCCTGTGCCATCATAAATGATTCCATTTTCAATTAAAATATCACAGTTTTGAGGATCACTAGAACATGAAAAAATAAGTATTGATGCTAAAACAAGAATTCTTTTCATTGATTAACTATACTTAACAATTTATTAAAAATTTCAGTGTTTTCATAAATACCTTTAAACAAATGAGCTTTATGTCCATAGCTAAAAACAGGTACCATTGATGCAGTATGGTTAGTAGAAACAAATCGGTTTTTAATTGTAGAATCCGAGAGCTTTCCTCTTACTATTGCAGCTCCACCAGTTTCATGATCAGCTGTTACAACAACTATAGTATTCTTATCTCTTTTTGCAAACTCTAAAACAACTTCAATTGTATCGTTAAATTCCAGGAACTGTGAAACCATATAATCTTGATCATTATCATGACCACCCCAATCAATTTGCGCACCTTCAATCATTATAAAAAATGGTTTACCAATTTCATCAAGTTTGTTAAGGGTTGCTTTAGTTGAACTTGCAAGGTAAGATTCTTTCCCTGTAAAATCCTCTAGCTCATCTTCTTTATAATCAGGCTCATCGTATTCTCTATAGGAGTAATTGACTCCTTTATAAAAATAATAAGGTTCATCTTTAGCAGTAAAAAAACCTAGATAATTGGATTTACTTTTTTCATAGTCTGAAATATTGTATACAAATTCATATCCGTTTTCAGTCATTTCATTTATTAAGTCTCTTTTGTCTTCCCTTGAATTAAAATACTTCTTACCACCTCCTACAAAAAAATTAACTCCACTTTTTGTCATTTGAACAGCAATATCTTTATAATTATATCTATAGTCTATATTAGCAAAAAAAGCTGCTGGTGTTGCATGCAGGATATTTGCTGTTGCAATTAAAGCAGTAGAGTAACCCTTATCCTGACATATAGAAAGTATAGACTTTATAGGGTTCCCTTCATGGTCTAGACCCAATACTTTATTTTGTGTTTTCTTTCCAGATGACATAGCAGTTCCTGATGCAGCTGAATCTGTAACTAGATTGTCATATGAGTGAGTTTTTGATAACCCAACATATTGAAAATCTTCAAGTGATGTTGAATTATTGTTTGAATACATTCCACTTGTAATTTGAGTTAATCCCATTCCATCACCAATCATCAAAATAATATTTGGTGATTCAGATTCTTGAGAGTGAATATTAAATGATATAACAAGAAGTAACGCTAGAATTATATTTTTTCTCATTGCTCAAATTTAAGTTTATTTTTTAGCCTAAACTAAACTTTTTTTTAAAGCTTTTATTATTTTTTCTGAACCGCCACTATTAGAATAAATATATTCTTTGTTTATTTTACCCATTGCTTCTTTAGTGGTTTTGTTAGATATTAAGCTATTAAAAATTTCCTCAAATTCAACTTGTGAATCTATGCTTTTAACTCCTCCTAATTTAACTAGTTGTTCTGCTTCAGAGAAACCTTTAAAATTCTTACCAATTATAATAGGTATTCCAAATACAGCTGCTTCAAGTATATTATGAAGTCCGAGGTTCCCCATTCCACCTCCAACATAGGCAATATCAGCAAATTTATACAAGTGTTTTAATGATCCTACTGAATCGATGATTAATATTTTCTTGCTAGGATCTAAATCTCTATCAATTCTTGAGTATCTGACTGATAATGATTTTGTCATTTTTTCGAGATTTCTTATTTCTGAATCAACTATATTATGAGGAGCGATTATTGTTTTAAGATTAGTTCTCTCAACTATTGACTTTAAAAAAATTGTATAATCTGTTTCCCATGAACTCCCAGCAATAAAACAGATATCATTATTAATAAACATTTCAATAGAATTAAATTGCTTATCCTCTTTAGCTATCTCTTTGACTCTATCAATTCTCGTATCTCCCGAAACAGTCACATTATTTATATTATTATAATTTAATAATTCTTTAGAAGCATCATCTTGAACAAAAAAATAATCTATTTGCTTAAGTTTATTAAGGAACCACTTCCCATATATTTTAAAATAGAATTGTGATTTGTTAAATTTACTTGATATTGAATATATAGGTATTCCTTTTTTTCTTAGTTCCACTAAATAATTTACCCAAATGTCATTTTTTACAAATACAGCTACATTAGGTTTTATTTTATTAATAAAACTTATTGCATTTTCTTTTGTATCCATAGGAAGGTATATTCTTTCAGCTAGGCTATAGCTTAATGAGGCTTTGTAACCAGAAGGAGAGAAGAAACTTATTAATATTTTTAATTTATGTTCTTGCATCTTAAGTTTTTTAACTATTGGCTTAATTTGCTCAAACTCCCCTAATGATGCAACATGGAACCATATTGTCTTATCATTTGGTTTAATTTTCTGCTCAATTGACTTTAACGAAGATGCTCTATCTTTAAAAAAATCATTCAGTCTATTAGAAAAGATTCTAAAAGGTTGTAATACTACAATTATAATATTAATTGATATGTTATAAATAAAGTGCAATTAAAACTTTTTCCAAAAATACTTTATTAAATTTGTTTTTTGAAAAAATGAGAAAAATAAACATGGTTGACCTCCAAGGTCAATACAAAAAAATTAGATGGCAAGTTAACAGAGAAATTAAGAAAGTCCTTAAGTCTGCAGCCTTTATTAACGGACCTATTGTTAAAGAATTTGAGACAAATTTAAAAGATTTTTTAGGCACAAAAAATGTGATTCCTTGTGCTAATGGAACAGATGCTCTTCAGGTAGCGTTAATGTCTTTAGGGCTAGATAAAGGAGATGAAGTAATCACAACTAATTTTTCTTTTGCATCTACAATTGAAGTAATACTTCTATTGGGTCTAAAACCAATTTTGGTTGATATTGATTCTAAAACGTTCAATATAGATCCAGCAATGATTAAAAATAGAATAACAAGTAGAACTAAAGCTATAATACCGGTTCACTTATATGGACAATCTTGTAGAATGAATGAAATTATGGAAATAGCAAAAGAAAATAAATTATTTGTAATAGAAGATAATGCGCAAGCTCTTGGATCAAAAGTAAAATTATCAAATTCAACAAAAGTAATGTCTGGAACAATTGGTGATATTGGAACAACATCATTCTTTCCTTCAAAAAATTTAGGGGGATATGGAGATGGAGGAGCAATTTTTACTAATTCAGATGATTTAGCTTTTAAAATGAGGGGAATCGTAAATCATGGTATGTATAAAAGATATTATCACGATGAAATAGGAGTTAACTCTAGACTTGATTCTATACAAGCGGCTATTTTAAATGTCAAATTAAAGTATCTTGATATATATAATAAAAGAAGAATTGCTGCAGCAACTGAGTATAATTCTAGGCTTGAATCAATTAGTGAAATTGAAACTCCTTATCTAGAATCTGATTCTGATTCTCATGTTTTTCATCAGTATACTATAAAAGTAAAAAATGGAAAAAGAGATAAACTTGCTGAATTTCTTTCATCAAAAGAGATTCCATTTGGAATATACTATCCATTAGGATTTCATGAGCAAAAGGCATATAGAAACAATTTTAATCAAAGTGAAAATTTTGAAAACACTAATATTGTTAAAGATCAAGTAATTTCTCTTCCAATGCATACAGAATTATCTAAGTCTCAAATTGATTTTATTTGTAACTCAATTAAGGAGTTTTTCTCTAATAATTAGAAATAATTTCTATAAATTACAGCAATTAAACTTTGAAATGAAAAAAATATATATACTTCTAATATTTATGAGTACCAATCTCAGTGCTCAAGAGATTTATATTCACGCTGGAAAAATATTTGATTCAAAATCAGGGAAAATAGAAAATACTAAAACAATAATTATAGATGATAATATTATAACCTCTATTCAAAAAGGGTTTATTTCTCCAGAAGAGGATGATATAAAAGTAATTGATTTAAAATCTAAAACTTTAATTCCTGGTTTAATTGACTTTCATGTGCACATGGAAAGTGTATCTGGAGGGAAAGATAATTATATAAATAGATTCCAAGAGAATGAAGCTGATGTTGCATTTAGATCAACAATTGTTGCAAAAAAAACTCTAATGGCAGGGTTTACATCTGTTAGAGATGTCGGAGGCTCTGGTGTTAATATATCACTTAGAAATGCAATAAATAGAGGAGTTGTAATAGGCCCTAGAATTTTTACTTCTGGAAAAAGTCTTGCTTCAACTGGAGGTCATGCAGATCCAACTAATGGATACAAAAAATCTCTTATGGGGGATCCAGGTCCTAAGGAAGGAGTAGTAAATTCAATTGATGATGCAAGGAAAGCTGTAAGACAGAGATATAAGAATGGTGCAGACTTGATTAAAATTACAGCAACAGGAGGTGTAATGAGTCTTGCAAAAAGTGGTCAAAATCCACAATTTACTATTGAGGTAATTAAAGAAATTGTAAAAACTGCAAAAGATTATGGAATGCATGTTGCAGCTCATGCGCATGGAGATGAAGGTATGTATAGAGCTGTTAAAGCTGGAGTTAAAACAATAGAGCATGGATCAATTATGAAGAAAAGAACAATGAAATTAATGAAAGAGATGAATGCATACTTAGTACCAACAATAAGTGCTGGAGAACATGTAGCAAAAATGGCAAAGATTCCAGGTTTCTACCCAGAAATTATAATACCAAAAGCAATTGAGATTGGTATTCAAAATAAGCGAACAACTGGTGAGGCATATAAAATGGGTGTTCCAATTTCCTTTGGAACAGATGCAGGTGTTTTTCCTCATGGAGAAAATGCAGGAGAATTTATTTATATGTCAGAAGTAGGAATTCCATCTGATTATATCTTACAATCTGCAACTATTACCAATGCAAAGTTATTAGACATGCCTGACAAGTTAGGCCAAATTGCTCCTGGGTTCTATGCAGATATAATAGCAACGGATGATGATCCATTAGAAAACATAGCTACTATGAGGGATGTTAAGTTTGTTATGAAAAACGGTGTGATCTATAAGGATTAGATTTCAAGTTTTTCACTAGCTACTTCAGAGTCTATTTTGCGTATTAATCCTTGAAGAGTATTCCCTGGGCCAAGTTCAAAGAAATTGTTATATCCATCTTTAATCATTCTATTAATTGATTGAGTCCATAAAACAGGGTTTGTTAATTGCAATAAAAGATTTTTTTTTATTGAGTTTTTATTTGTTTCAGGCTTAGCATTATAATTTTGATATATAGGGCAAATAGGATTATTAAATTCTGTTTGATTAATTGCATGTTCAAGTTCTTCAGCTGCAGAACTCATTAGTTCTGAATGAAATGCTCCATTTACAGGAAGAATTATTGCTCTTTTAGCTCCAAGTTTGGTTAATTCTTCACATGCTGCTTTAATAGCATCTGTTTCACCAGAAATTACTAATTGTCCTGGACAATTATAATTTGCAGGTTGAATAATTTCTTTAATATTTGAGCATACACTTTCTATTATAGAGTCATCAACACCTAATATAGCAGCCATACTCCCAGGATTCTTTTCACATGCAGCTTGCATTGCATTAGCTCTTATTGAAACTAATTTTAACCCCTCTTCAAATGAGATAGCTTTACAAGCAGATAATGCAGAAAACTCACCTAATGAATGACCTGCTGCAGCTTGTGGGTTGAAGTTTTTTGAAATTAATGAGTGGATAACAGAGTGAATAAATATAGCAGGTTGGGTAACACTAGTTTTTTTTAAATCTTCACTTGAGCCTTCAAACATTAATCCTGTAATATTAAAGTCTAGAACCTCATTAGCTTTGTTAAAATAGATTTTAGCCTCATCATAATTTTCGTATAAATCTAGACCCATTCCAGGTTTTTGAGATCCTTGACCAGGAAAAACATATGCATTCATAATTATCTTTTTTTATATGTTAAGTAGGAATAATCAAACTCATTTTCCAAATCACTATTATAATTTTCTTTATTTATAAGTTCAAATATATCTAAAGGTATTTCTGGAAAATATGCATCCCCATCAAATTCTTTATGAACTCTAGTCAGCTCTATTTTATCTACTATATTAATAGTTTGACTATAGATCTCCCCTCCACCAATAATAAATGGTTGCGTATCTGTTTTTGTTAAATTGATTGCATCCTCTATTGAACTACATACTTGAATATTTGGTTTTGAATAATTTGTGTCTCTTGTTATTACTATATTATCTCTATCTGGCAATGGGTTTGGTAGGGTTTCAAATGTTTTTCGACCCATTATTACAGAATGATTTGTTGTTAAGTTTTTGAATCTTTTTAAATCATTAGAAAGTTTCCAGATTAATTTATTGTTATTACCAATAACATTATTTATTGATACAGCTGCTATAATTGTCAGTTCTCTATTTTCCATGAGGAACTATATTGATATTTTACCTTTTATAGGGGGGTGAAATTTATAATCAATAATTTCAACATCCTCATATTTAAAATCTTCAATACTTTTAATTATTGGGTTTAACTTAAGCTTGGGAAGTTCTAGAGGATCCCTTGATAGTTGAAGATCTACTTGTTCTAAATGATTAAGATAAATATGAGCATCTCCAAGGGTATGAACAAATTCTCCAACCTCTAACTCACACACTTGAGCAATCATAAATGTTAAAAGTGCATATGAAGCAATATTAAATGGAACACCAAGAAATACATCTGCACTTCTCTGATACATCTGACAAGATAATTTGTTATCAGCAACATAAAATTGAAAAAATGCATGACAAGGGGGGAGAGCGGCTTTCCCTTCCTTAACATTTTCACTAAAAGTTTTTTTTGTATTTGGAATAATATTTGGATTCCATGCAGTAACAATCATTCTTCTACTTGAAGGGTTCTCTTTTAAACTGGAAATAACATCTTTTAGTTGATCTACCCCATCATTATTCCAATTTCTCCATTGAGCTCCATAAATTGGTCCTAAGTCACCTTTTTTATCTGCCCATTCATCCCATATACTAACACCATTGTCATTTAAATAATTGATATTAGTCCCCCCATTTATAAACCATATTAGTTCATAAATTATGGACCTAAGATGCAGTTTTTTTGTAGTGACTAAAGGGAATCCTTTTTTTAAGTCAAATTTCATTTGATAACCAAAAACACTAATTGTTCCTGTCCCAGTTCTGTCTTTTTTTTCTACGCCATTCTCTTTTATATATTTAAGTAGGTCTTGGTATTGCTTCATTTTTTTTTATTTTTTCTGCTTTTAATTTCATCTCTTATTTTTGCAGAAAATTCATAGTCTTCTTTAGCCAAACTCATATCAAGCATCTCTTTTAGTTTGATAAGTGATATATTTTCAAGTTTAACGTCTTCTGAATTAAAATTAATTTCTTTTAACGATTCATCATCATCTTTTTCTAGATTACTAAAAGGATCTGCGTCATTGATATCAATCTTTTTGTCATACTTAAAATCAGATTCAAAACCTACTTCATTAAGAATAGACTCATATGTGAATACGGGAGCATTAAATCTTAATGCCATTGCAATAGCATCTGAAGTTCGAGAATCAATAGTGACTGTCTTTCCATCTTTTTCGCATACCATATTTGAAAAAAAGACACCATCAACAAGTTTATGAATTATTACTTTTTTTAGTTTTATTTCAAACTTATCAGCAAAACCTTTAAAAAGTTCATGTGTTAGAGGTCTACTAGTCTTAATATTCTTTTGAAGAGCTAAAGCAATAGCTTGAGCTTCAAAGCCACCAATTACAACAGGCAGTTTTCTTTGTCCTTTAGATTCGTTTAAGACTAAAGCAAATGCACCTGAAAGATTTTCACTATATGATATTCCATGAATTTCAAGCTTAATTAAGTCCATATAATTTTTCCCATCACAAATTAATTAAATATAATTTAATTCTATCAAAAGGATTATAGGAAATATTTTTTTTATGATTAAATTCGCTTAAAATTTAACATATTGAAAACAGTTCAATTTAGAGAAGCTATTTGTGAAGCTATGTCAGAAGAAATGAGAAGAGATCAAAGTATCTATTTGATGGGTGAGGAAGTAGCTGAATATAATGGTGCATATAAAGCATCAAAGGGGATGCTAGATGAATTTGGAAGTGAAAGGGTTCTAGATACTCCTATTTCTGAAGCCGGTTTTGCAGGAGTTGGTGTTGGATCAACTATGGTTGGCTCTAGACCTATAATTGAATTTATGACTTTTAATTTTGCGTTAGTTGGAATTGATCAAATAATTAATAACGCTGCAAAAATAAGACAAATGTCAGGTGGACAATTTCCTATTCCAATAGTTTTTAGAGGTCCAACTGCCTCAGCAGGTCAACTTGGTGCAACTCATTCACAAGCATTTGACAACTGGTTTGCTAATTGTCCTGGATTAAAAGTAATTGTCCCATCTAACCCTTATGATGCTAAAGGATTATTAAAATCTGCAATAAGAGATGATGACCCAGTTATATTTATGGAATCAGAACAGATGTATGGAGATAAAGGAGAAATTCCAGAAAGTGAGTATACACTTCCTATAGGAGTAGCTGATATTAAAAGAAAAGGTAAGGATGTAACTATAGTCTCTTTTGGTAAAATAATTAAAGAGGCATATATAGCAGCTGATAAACTAGCAGATGAAGGTGTTGAATGTGAAATAATTGATCTTAGAACAATTAGACCACTAGATTATGATGCAATATTCGATTCAGTTATAAAGACAAATAGATTAGTAATTCTTGAAGAGGCATGGCCTTTTGGAAATATATCAACCGACATATCTCATACTGTGCAAAGTAAACTTTTTGATTATTTGGATGCTCCAGTTGAAAAGGTAAACAATGCTGATACTCCTACACCTTATTCTCCCGTTCTTCTAAAAGAATGGCTTCCAGATAGTAACGATGTTTATAAAGCAGTTAAAAAAGTACTCTATTTAAAGTAAAGGAGCTATTACAAGAGCAACAACTGCAATTAATTTTAATAAGATATTTAAAGAAGGTCCTGAAGTATCCTTAAATGGATCACCAACAGTATCTCCTACAACTGCAGCTTTATGAGCTTCAGTCCCTTTTCTCCCATCTTCTTCAATCATCTTCTTTGCATTATCCCAAGCACCTCCAGAATTTGATTGAAATATAGCCATTAACACTCCACATGAAGTAACGCCAGCCAATAAACCTCCTAGCATTTCAGCACCACCAGTAAAACCAATTATAACAGGTACAGATATTGCCATTATTCCAGGCAGGACCATCTCTCTTAATGCAGCTTGCGTAGAAATCTCTACACATTTACTATACTCAGCTACTCCATCAGCTTCATTAAAAATTTTCATATCAGCATCTGATGCTTTAGATAAATCGGAATCATATTTTCTCATAATTTCTAATGCAGCTTTTAATTTTGGAAGATCATTAAATTGTCTTCTAACCTCTTCAATCATACTCATTGCCGCTTTTCCAACAGCTTTCATTGAAAGTGCAGAAAATACAAATGGTAGCATAGCACCTAGTAATAAACCGGCCATTACTATAGGTTTAGAAATATCTATTGAATTAATCTCTGCTGTTTGCATAAATGCAGCAAATAATGCTAATGCAGTTAATGCTGCAGATGCAATCGCAAAACCTTTACCAATTGCAGCTGTTGTGTTACCCACTGCATCAAGCTTATCTGTTCTTTCTCTTACCTTTGGGTCTAATTCAGCCATTTCAGCTATCCCTCCAGCATTATCAGAAATAGGACCGTAGGCATCAACAGCTAATTGAATCCCAGTATTTGCTAGCATTCCAACAGCAGCTATAGCAATTCCATAAAGTCCTGCATAATGATGTGAAATAAGGATAGCAGCACAAATAAAAATTATAGGAAGAGCAGTTGAAATCATACCAACGCCAAGTCCTGAAATAATTGTTGTTGCAGCACCAGTTTCTGATTGATTTACAATTGATAGAACAGGTTTTTTACCAGTTGCTGTATAATACTCAGTTACTTTACCAACAAGAAGACCTGCAGCTAGACCACTAATTGTTGCATAAAAAACTCCAAGAGATGTAAACTCAACATTGTTCATTACCCATGACTCTGGAAGTAAGTTTTGAATTAGTAGTAATGTCACAATAGCCATTAATACTGCTGATATAAATTCTCCTGCATTTAATGCTTTATGTGGGCTACCTCCTTCTTTTACTTTAACAAAGAAGGTACCGATGATCGACATTATAATACCAGAAGCTGCAATAAATAGTGGAAGTAAAACCGCATTAAGTTCTACTCCAGAGAATTCATTTAATTCAACAAAAGCAGCACCTAGGACCATTGCACCAATAATAGAACCAACAAATGATTCAAATAAATCAGCACCCATTCCAGCTACATCTCCTACATTGTCTCCAACATTATCAGCAATTGTTGCAGGGTTTAGTGGATGATCTTCTGGTATTCCAGCCTCTACTTTACCTACCAAATCAGCCCCAACATCTGCAGCTTTTGTATAAATTCCTCCACCAACTCTTGCAAATAAAGCAATTGAAGATGCTCCAAGAGAAAACCCAGAAATCACCTGAATCACCGTATTAATATCATCAAACATTGGTTCATATAGAATGAAAAGAGATCCTATACCCAGAACACCAAGACCTACTACACCCATTCCCATTACAGATCCACCTGAAAATGCTATTTCTAAGGCTTTACCTAACGAATCTTGAGCTGCATTTGTTGTTCTTACATTAGCTTTAGTAGCAACTTTCATTCCTATATATCCTGCTAATCCTGAACATAATGCACCTACAATAAATGATACTGCAACTAACCAACTACTACCCTCATTAATTCCTTTATATGCTAATAGAACAGCGGTAAATAAAACAAAAACAGACAAAATTTTATACTCTGCTTTTAAAAATGCCATTGCACCATCGGCAATATTATCTGCAATTCGTTTCATTTTAGCGTTACCAATTTCTTTTTTGGCAACCCATTGATTCTTTATAACAACAAACATTAATGCAACAATTCCAGCTGCAGGGATAAGATATATATAGTCCATAATTTTAAATTTTTGTCAAATATAATAATGCAAAAATAATTTACTTATTATTTCTTTAGATTTCTTTTTTAATAATTTCAAGAACTTTGTTATAATCAGATTTATTCTCAACAAAGTCTATATCATCTACATTTATTTTTAGAAGTTTACCACTATTGTAGTTTGCAATCCAAGCCTCATATCTTTCATTTAGTCTACTAAGGTATTCAATACTTATAGTTTTTTCATATTCTCTTCCCCTTTTATGGATTTTATTAACAAGATTTGGAATGCTACTTTCAAGATAAACAAGTAAATCAGGGGCTTTAACCAGGTGAATCATAGTATCAAATAAGGATAGATAATTTTCATAATCCCTTTTAGGCATTAACCCCATAGCATTTAAATTTGGTGCAAAAATATATGCATCTTCATATATTGTTCTATCCTGAATTATGTTTTTTTTCCCATCATTCATTTCAAGAGCATGTTTAAATCTACTATTTAAGAAATAAATTTGAAGATTAAATGACCATCTCTCCATATGATTATAAAAATCATCTAAATAAGGGTTGGCTATAACATCTTCATAATAAGGTGTATAACCAAGGCTTTTTGAAATTAGTTTTACTAGGCTTGTTTTTCCTGCTCCGATGTTTCCTGAAATAGCTATTCTCATATAATATTTTAATCGCAAAGTAATAGCTTTTTTTTAAAGAAAAAAGAAGAATAATTTGAAAAATTGATATGTTTTTATAATTTTATAGAAACAGAGGAAGGATTTGACTGATTGCAACCTCATTAAAAAATTGCTAAAGCAGTATTTTTTTTGCTTATAATCCTTCATTTTTCTTCCTCATAAATTTTATTTAAATGTCATATCTGTTTACATCAGAGTCTGTGAGTGAAGGTCATCCAGACAAAGTAGCTGATCAAATTAGTGATGGGATTTTAGACCATTTTCTTGCATTTGATTCAAATAGTAGAGTTGCAGTTGAAACTTTAGTTACTACGGGTCAAGTAATTTTATCTGGAGAAGTATCTAGTTCAGCTTATTTAGATGTTCAAAATATTGCTAGAGACATCATCTCTTCAATAGGATATAATAATTCAGAATACAAATTTACTGGAGAATCTTGTGCAGTTATGTCTTTAATTCATGAACAATCTGAAGATATTTCTCGAGGAATCATTAATGATAAAAAAGAAGAACAAGGTGCTGGTGATCAAGGAATCATGTTTGGATATGCATGCAATGAAACTGAAAATGCAATTCCTCTTACTCTTGAAATATCAAATGAAATTTTGAAAGAGCTTTCTCTACTTAGAAAAGAAAAAATACTAAACTATTTAAGACCAGATTCAAAATCACAGGTTACCATAGAATATGATGATAATGATAATCCAATTGCAATTGACACAATTGTTATCTCTACTCAACATGATGAATTTGATAAAGATGAAAATAAGATGCTTTCATTAATCAAAGATGATATGATAAAAAAATTAATGCCTAGAGTAATACATAAGTTCCCTAATAGAATTAAAAAATTGTTCAGCGAAAAAATAAAATATTTTATTAATCCAACTGGAAAGTTTGTTATTGGGGGCCCTCATGGAGATACTGGTTTAACAGGTAGAAAAATTATTATTGACACTTATGGTGGAAGAGGAGCTCATGGAGGTGGTTCCTTTAGTGGTAAAGATCCTAGTAAAGTTGATAGAAGTGCAGCATATGCCGCTCGACATATATCTAAAAATCTAGTTAAAGCAGGCGTCTCTGATGAAATTTTGCTTCAACTTGGTTATGCAATTGGAATTTCCAGTCCAGTATCATTTAACATTAATACTTGTGGTAAATCAAATTTGAAAATTTCTGATGGTAAACTATCTAAAATTATTAATGAAATTTTTGATTTAAGGCCATATAAAATTGAATCTAGATTTAAACTTCGAGATCCTATATATTCTGAAACTTCTTGTTATGGACATATGGGAAGAAAATCTATTAAAAAATCCAAATCTTTTTATTCAAAATATTCTGATAAAAAGGATATTGAGGTTCAGTTATTCCCCTGGGAAAAGCTAGACTATGTAGAACAAATATCAAAAACACTAAAAATATGAATCAAAATGACCAAACGAAAGCTCTTCATGTAGGACATGAAACAAAAAATACTGAAGGGACTAGAGCTGTCCCTATCTATCAAACAACATCTTATGTGTTCAATGATAGCAATCATGCTGCCAATTTATTTTCTTTGGCGGAACCTGGATATATTTATACTAGATTAAATAATCCAACTGCAGATATACTAGAACAAAGACTAGCATCTTTAGAAGGTGGTATAGCAGGAGTTGCTACTTCTTCTGGATCTGCAGCTTTAGCGACAACACTATTGACATTATTAAAAACTGGAGACCATATAGTTGCTTCAAATAGCTTGTATGGTGGAACATGGAATTTATTAAATGTGACATTACCAAGATATGGGATTACAACAACATTTGTTGATCCAGATGACCCAAGTAATTTTGCAAAGGCAGTAAACGATAATACTAAAGTAATTTATGCTGAGACAATTGGAAATCCTAAACTAGATGTTGTGGATATTTCTGAAGTATCAAAAACAGCAAAAAAAGAAAAAATTCCATTTATTGTTGACAACACAGTTGCAACTCCATATCTTATAAAACCAATTGAATATGGAGCAGATATTGTAATCCATTCAACTACGAAATATATTACCGGAAATGGAACCGCGCTAGGAGGTATGATTATTGATGCTGGAAAGTTTGATTGGAGTAGTGGTAAATTTCCTGAATTTACTGATCCTTCTCCAGGATACCATGGATTGATTTATCATCAAGCATTGGGACCAGCAGCTTTTATTGCAAAAGTAAGAATTGAAGGATTAAGAGATCTAGGAAGTGCTCCTAGCCCATTTAATTGTTTTCAGACTATTCAAGGTCTTGAAACACTATCTGTAAGAATAAAAAAACATTCAGAGAATGCTCTAAAAGTTGCTAAATGGTTAGAGTCACAAGAAGAAGTAGCATGGGTAAATTATCCAGGATTAGAATCATCAAAATATTATGAACTTTCAAAAAAATACCTAAAAGATGGCCAGAGCGGAATGGTTACTTTTGGGTTGAAAAAGGGATTTGAAGGAGGGAAAAAACTTACTGATAGCACCAAAATATTTTCATTGCTAGCAAATTTTGGAGATTCTAAGTCATTAATTATTCATCCTGCTAGTACAACACACCAGCAATTATCTGTAGAAGAACAAGAGCAAACTGGAGTAACTTCAGATTTAATAAGATTATCAATCGGACTTGAAGATCCTAATGATCTAATTAATGATTTATCTGAAAGTATGAAGAGAGTATAATTAATGGATCAGCTTAATGAAATAAAAATTATTGACTTTATAACAGAGTCAGGAGAGACTATTCCTTCTATCAATTTGACTTATCAATTGTTTGGGAAACAACCTGGAGATGCACCAGTTATACTAATCAATCATGCACTGACAGGTAATTCCAATTTAACTGGTAAAAATGGCTGGTGGAAAGAGGTTGTTGGAGAAGATAAGGCTATAAATACAAAAAAGTTCTCTATTATCTCATTTAACATTCCTGGAAATGGATTCTGTTCAAATGACTTTTATCACCCTGATAAATTTCACTTAGGAGATATTGCAAATTTATTCATTTTAGCTCTTGAAGACCTTAAAATAAAAAAACTTCATTCAATAATTGGTGGATCAATAGGAGGTTGCTTAACATGGGAGATAGCTGCAAAAAAACCTAGCATAGCAAAATTTATTATTCCAATTGCTTCAGATTGGAAAGCAAGAGATTGGATGATTGCTAATACCTATCTTCAAGATAGAATTTTAAATAATTCTAAAAATCCACTTCAGGATGCAAGAATTCATGCAATGACTTTTTATAGAAACCCTAAGTCATTAAATAATAGGTTTGGCAGATCATTTAATCAGTCAAAAGGAATTTATAATGTTGAAAGCTGGCTAGACCACCATGGAACAAAACTAAATGAAAGGTTTAGTTTAAAATCATATAAAATGATTAATCGACTATTAAGATCTGTAGATATAACTAGAGGAGGATTAGATTTCATTAAAATTGCTTCAAATATTAATTCAGAAATACATATAATCTGTGTAGATTCAGATTTATTTTTTCTTCCAGATGATGATAAAAAAACATATAATTTATTATCAAAGTCTAAAAAGGATGTTTTTTACCATGAAATTAATTCTATCCATGGGCATGATTCTTTTCTAATAGAAACAAAGCAAATTTCCAATATCTTTACAAAAATATTTAAAAGAAAGAAATAACTATATGAAAATTAATTTAGAAAGAATTAACGATAAGTATCTTTTTGAGGTAACAAACAAAAATGGTCACAAGGTTCATTTAGATAGAAAATATTCTGATGATTATAATGTTCAAGGCTCAAGTCCAATGGAGCTATTATTAATGGGAGTTGCAGGCTGTAGTAGTATTGATATAATATCTATTTTAGAGAAACAAAAGCTATATCCTAAATCATATAAAATGGAAGTTTTTGGTGATAGGGAATCAGTTCCAGGATCACCTTTTAAGAAAATACATGCAGAACTTAGTATTGAAGGAGACATCCCGGCAGATAAGATTATTAGAGCTGCCCATCTTAGTTTTGATAAATATTGTTCTGTCTCTAAAAATCTTGAAAAAACTAGTGAGATAATACATTCAATAGTATTAAATGGAGAAAAAATTAAAATAGCATAGACTAAATAATCTAATAAAAAATTTGTTTTTATAGATTGCTGTTATACTTTTGTCCTGCTATGAAATATATTTTTAATTATTATTTCAACTTTAGATATTACTTCTCATTATTTGAGACAGGATATTAGTATTATTATATTAACAAAAAGTATTACAGTCCTGAAATTTCAGGACTTTTTTTTTATATGAGAGTAGGTATACAAGGAGTAAAAGGTTCTTACCATCATTTGGTTGCTCAAAATTATTTTGAGACAATTGAACTTGTTGAATGTATGACATTTGATGCGTTAACAAGATCAATTGTTGATGGGAATTGTGATATTGCAGTTATGGCAATTGAAAATTCAATTGCTGGTTCAATTCTCCCAAATTATGCTCTAATTGATGAGAGTAATCTTTTTATTACTGGAGAGTCTTATTTTAATATCAACCACAATTTACTTGCATTGCCTAGTCAGGATATAAATCAGATTAAAGAAGTGCACTCTCATCCAATGGCATTACTTCAGTGTTCTAAGTTTTTTAGTAAATATCCATCTATTAAACTTATTGAAACTAATGATACTGCATTATTTGCAAAAAAAATTAGTGAGAATAAACTTGAAGGTTTGGGAGCTATAGCTAGTATTGAATCTGCAAAAATGTATGGTTTAGAAATTTTAAGCAAGTCTATTCAAACAATAAAAAATAATGTTACTCGATTTGTTATAGTAGAGAAAAAGATTTCTAATAAAAAAGACTTCACAAAGGCATCTCTAAAATTTGTGTTAGATCATAAAAGAGGAAGTCTTGCATCTGTTCTAAATGTAATGAGTGATTGTAGTTTAAATTTAACAAAGATTCAATCTATACCGGTAATAAAAACTCCAGGTAAATATGCGTTTTTTGTTGATGTTTCTTTTGATAAAAAAGATAATTATGATAAGGCTGTCTCAATTATTAGGATAATGGCTCAGGAATTCAAAATTTTAGGTGAGTATTAAAAACATTTTATGAAAGTAGGTATTATAGGATTAGGATTAATAGGAAGCTCTTTAGCATTAAAAATAGGTGAAGTATATAATGATATTATTATATATGGGAAAGATATTAGTGACTCTAATCTATCTTATACTATTGAAAATAAAATTATAAACAAAAAACTTGAAGAAAAAGATTATTCAAAACTTGATATTCTTTTTGTGGCTATTCCAGTGGATCAAGTATTAAATGTTTTATCACCAATCTTAGATAAAGTAGGAGAAAATACATTAGTTGTAGATTTAGGTTCAACAAAAAAACCCATATGTGATCTACTTAACAATAATGAAAATAGAAGAAAGTTTTTAGCTGCACATCCTATAGCAGGAACAGAATTTTCTGGACCAATATCGGCAGATAGCTCTCTTTTTGATAATAAGACTATTATTTTATGTGAAACTGAAAAAACAGAAAATAGATTACTGAATATGGCTAAAGACTTATTTTTAAATATTGGGATGAGTATAAAAGAGATGACAGCGGATGAACATGATAAACATATCGCATATGTATCTCATTTATCTCATATAACTTCATTTATGCTTGGAAAGACAGTTATGGATAAAGAAAAAGATGAAGAAACAATATATGATATGGCGGGAAGTGGATTTGAGTCTACTGTTAGATTGGGAAAAAGTTCACCTTCAATGTGGACTCCTATATTTAATCAAAATAAAAAAAATATTATTGATGCTTTAGATGAGTATCTGAAAAACATAAAAAATTTTAAACATCTAATAGAAACTGATAATCTATCAGAAATGTTTAATGAAATGGAACAAATTAATGGTATAAAAAATATTTTAAAAGGAATTAAATAATTAATTATGGAAAATAAAAAAGAAATGAGAAGTTGGCTTGATGAAATGAATCTATCTCATCCCTTAGTTATTGCTGGACCTTGTAGTGCAGAGACAGAGGATCAGGTAATGGATATTGCTAACCAATTGAAAGATACAGATGTAACTGCATATAGAGCTGGAATTTGGAAACCAAGAACTAGGCCTGGAATGTTTGAAGGAGTTGGAGGAATAGGATTGAATTGGTTAAGTAGAGTTAAAAAAGAAACAGGATTGTTAACTGCAACTGAAGTTGCAAATTCTGTTCACGTAGACTTAGCTTTAAAACATGATATAGATATTTTATGGATAGGTGCAAGATCAACCGTTAGTCCATTTATTGTTCAGGAGATTGCTGATGCATTAAAAGGAACTGAAAAAATTGTTTTAATAAAAAATCCTGTTAATCCTGACCTTTCACTATGGCTTGGTGGTATTGAAAGAATTTACTCATCTGACATAAAAAGGGTAGGAGTTATTCACAGAGGTTTTTCAACATATGATAAATCAAACTATAGAAATAATCCTGAATGGCAAATTGCGGTTGAGCTTCAAAGTAATTTTCCTGATCTACCATTAATATGTGATCCTTCCCATATTGCTGGTAGAAGAGATCTGATTTTTGATTTAAGTCAGACAGCTCTTGACTTAAATTATGATGGACTTATGATTGAATCTCATATAGATCCTGATAATGCATGGAGTGATGCAGCTCAACAAGTAACTCCAAAAAGATTAGTAGAGATAATGAAAGATCTAATAATTCGAGATAAAACTTCATTAAAAGATGACTTTCAAAATGAATTAAATAACCTTAGGTCTCAAATAGATATAACCGATCAAAACATATTAACTACCCTTGGTAAAAGGATGGAGGTTGCAAAAAATATTGGGATTTTGAAATCCGATAATAATGTCGCTATTTTACAAAACAAAAGATGGAATGAAATTTTAGGGAAAATGATATTAGATGGTGAAGCACATGGTTTAAGTGAACAATTTATTTTAAGAATTTTTAAAGCTATTCACCAAGAGTCAATTAATAATCAAAAAAAAATATTAAAAAAAAATAAGTAATGTTATCAGACAAGATTAACTCATTGCCTATATCTCAAACTGTAGGGATGACAGCAAAAGCTCATGATCTTAAAAATAAGGGTATTGATGTTATAACATTAAGTGCAGGTGAACCAGATTTTAATATTCCTGACTATATTAAGGATGCAGCAATAGATGCTATAAATAATAATTTTCACAAATATTCACCAGTTGATGGTTTTGTTGAATTAAAAAAGGCAATATGTACAAAATTTAAAAGAGATAATAATCTAGAATATGAAATAGATCAAATAGTTGTTTCAACTGGTGCAAAACAATCTATTGTAAATGCTATAATGTCACTTATAAATCCTGGAGATGAAGTTATTATCCCAACACCATATTGGGTTAGTTATAGTGCAATGGTAACATTGGCTGAGGGAACATCTGTATTTGTAAACCCGAAAGATTCAAGTCATAAAATAAGTGCTGATCAATTAGAATCTGCTATTACAAATAAAACTAAAATGTTAATGTTGAACTCTCCGAATAATCCAAGTGGTTCTGTATTCTCAAATGATGAATATTTAGAATTTTCAAAAGTTTTAGAAAAATATCCTCATATAATAGTTATATCTGATGAAATATATGAACATATTAATTATGATTTTAAAACTCCAAGTTTTGCATCTATACCTGGAATGTTTGATAGAACTATAACTGTAAATGGAGTATCTAAGGCTTTTGCTATGACAGGATGGAGAATAGGTTATTTAGCAGCATCAAAAAAAATTGCAAAAGCATGTAATAAAATGCAGGGTCAAATAACTAGTGGAGCTAACTGTATTGCTCAACAAGCTGCAATTAAAGCTCTTATGGAGCCGCCTTCAAAAGTTCAATATATGGTTGAAGAGTTCAAAATAAGACGAAATCTAATAATCAAACTGCTTAATCAAATTGAAGGTTTTAGGATTGACGAACCTCCATCCGGTGCTTTCTATGTTTTTCCAGATATTTCGTCATTCTTTGGAAAAGATATAAAAGGAAAGAAAATAAATAATTCTTCTGACTTTGCAATGCTACTTCTAGAAGTAGCTCATGTGGCAACTGTTCCAGGTGATGCTTTTGGATCACCAAACTGTTTAAGAATTTCATATGCAGCTTCAAGGGAGGATATAGAATCTGCTATCAATAGAATAAAATCACTTTTATCTTGAATGAGTTAGAGAAACATTTTCCAAATTTATCACAAGAACAAATACAAAAGTTTAATAAACTAATTCCTTTATATAACTATTGGAATCAAAAAGTCAATTTAGTTTCAAGAAAAGATATAGATAACTTATTTATAAACCATATTCTTCACTCTCTGTCAATTACTAATGTTATTACTTTTAAAAGTTCAACTAAAATTCTAGATGTTGGAACTGGTGGTGGTTTTCCAGGAATTCCATTAGCTATTTTCTTTTCAGACTGCCATTTTACATTAGTAGATAGTATAGGAAAAAAAATAGATGTAGTTAAATCAATATGTGATGAGTTATCATTATCTAATGTAAATGCTATTAATGATAGAGTCGAAAATCACTATGATAAATATGACTTTGTTTTATCTAGAGCAGTTGCAAGAATGGATAAATTTTACGAATTAGTTAAAAAAAATATTAGTCCTAGATCATCAAACGAAAAAATTAATGGAATAATTTCATTGAAAGGAGGAGACTTAAATGATGAATTAAAAGGCTTTAAAGAAAATAAGGTATTCAATATATCTGAATATTTACCTTATGAGTATTTTCAAACGAAAAAAGTTGTTTATATACCTTTTAACCCATAAAAGGATACTTGAAATCTTTTGGTGGAACAAAAACTTCTTTTATTAACCTTGGGGAAACCCATCTTAATAAATTAAGATAAGAACCAGCCTTATCATTTGTTCCAGATCCTCTAGCGCCCCCGAATGGCTGTTGACCTACAACAGCTCCGGTACATTTATCATTAATATAAAAGTTTCCTGCACAGTTTTCTAATTTTTGAACACTTTCCTCAAGTATATACCTGTCTTGACAAAAGATTGCTCCAGTTAAAGCATACTCTGATGTCTCATCTACTAGACTTAAAGTTTTATCCCATTTATTATCATCAAATACATATATAGTGACAATAGGTCCAAAAAGTTCATTCTCCATTGTATAGTATTTAGGATTAGTTGTTGTAACTACTGTAGGTTCAATAAAATAACCTTTAGATTTAGTATATCCTCCTCCTACAAATATTTTAGCGTCTTTATCTTTTTTTACCTTTTTAATTACTCTTGATAATTTGTCAAATGAACTTTCATGAATTACAGCAGTCATAAAATTTTCAAAATTCTCAGGACTACCCATTTTAATTGTGGTAATCTGTTTTTTTAGTTTTTCAAGAACTTTTTTAGAAATAGATTTTGGTATATATACTCTTGATGCGGCAGAGCATTTCTGACCTTGAAATTCAAAGGATCCTCTTATTATTGCAGTTACTAATTCATCAATTTTTGCTGATTTATGTGCAATAATGAAGTCTTTACCTCCTGTTTCTCCTACTATTCTAGGGTATGAAATAAATTCATCAATTTTTGCTCCTATTTTTTTCCATAATCCTTTGAAAACTGTTGTTGAACCAGTAAAATGAATTCCTGCAAAGTGTTTTGATTTTAAAATAGTATTAGTAATCATCTCTGGATCACCATATACTGCATTGATTACTCCATCTGGTAAACCTGCTTCTTTGAATACATCAATCACAATTTTAGCTGAAAAAATTTGATGATCACTTGGTTTCCATACAACTGTATTTCCCATCATTGCAGCACTTGCAGGGAGATTCCCTGATATAGCGGTAAAATTAAAAGGAGTTATGGCATAGACAAAACCTTCCAAAGGTCTATAAGTCAACCTATTCCAAACTCCAGAATCAGATTTTGGTTGCTGACTATATATATGTTGCATACTATGAACGTTGAACTTTAAAAAATCAATTAGTTCACAAGCAGCATCAATTTCAGCTTGATATATTGTCTTTGATTGAGCTAGCATTGTAGCAGCATTAATTCTATCCCTGAATGGGCCAGCTATAAGTTCAGCTGCTTTTAAAAATATTGCAGCTCTTTCTTCCCAAGGCATATTTGACCATTTCTCTTTGGCATTTAATGCAGAATTAATAGCTAACTCTACATGTTTTTTTTCTGCTAGATAATATTTTCCCAGGCTATGTTTGTGATCATGAGGAGGTGACATATTCATGGTTTTAGAGCTCTTTACAGATTTACCATTAATCCACATCGGAATATCAATATTTGAGTCTTTTAACTTGTTATATGTTTTTAAGACAGATTCCTTTTCTTGACTATTAGGTTTATAATTTTTAATTGGTTCATTTTCTGGAAATGGGACGCTTGCTATTGAATTATTCATGACTTATAATTGAATTATAAATTTAGTTTTAATTACTTAATAATTTAATAAAAATACTTTTTTTTCTTGGCGGGATTGTAGTAAATTTGCATCATAAAATTTCAGTTTTTCATGTCAAAAGACATAAGCATCAAAAATGGTGCGAATCTTGCCTTAACTGGAGTAGCTTCTAAAGAAATAAAGATAGCTAAAGACAGCTCGACTGTCGCAATTTATCCGGATGATTTTTTCTCTCTTATTCCAAGAATGATAGTTAGAGAAGGCGATAGACTTAAGTTAGGGGATCCAATATTTTATGATAAAAACGATGAAAAAATTGTAATAGTGTCACCAGCTTCAGGAATTATTAAATCAATAGACAGGGGGGAGAAAAGAAAAATTTTGAAGGTAGTAATTGATGTAGATGGTGATGAGAAAGTGAGACATGAAATAAATGAAACGTTAACAAAAGAAAAAATTCTGTCACTTCTTTTAGCTTCTGGATCATGGCCATACATTCGTCAAAGGCCATATAATATTATTGCCAGAACTGATAAAATGCCAAAGGCAATTTTTGTGTCAACACACTCTACTGCTCCATATGATGTTGACTATGACTTTTTAATTAAAGAAAGATTGAATGATTTTCAAAAAGGTATTAATGTTATGTCTAAAATTATAGGTAAACCTGTAACGCTAACTTCAAGTGCCAATAAAGAGTCTATTTTCTCAAATATAAATAATGTTGATATTATCAACATAAACGGAAAACATCCTTCGGGTAATGTTAGTTTTCAAATAAATAAAATTAATCCAATAAATATGGGCGAAGTTATATGGGTAATTAATCCTGAAGATATTGCTAATATTGGAAGTTTTTTTAATACAGGTAACTTTAATCCAACCAGAACTGTTGCAGTCTCAGGATCTTCGGTAAAGAATCCTAAATACTATAAATCACAAATAGGAGGTAAGATATCTTCAATATTATCAGAAAGTGATATAAGTAATTACAAAGGAAATAGGTATATAAATGGAGACCCTTTAACTGGAAATAAAGTTGACTTTGATGGCTATATAGGTTACTATAATAATATTTTTAGTGTAATAGAAGAAGGAAATCAGTATAGAATGTTTGGATGGCTTCCATTTAAGGACAATCATATTCCAAGTTTTTCAAGAACATCATTTTCATGGCTTTTTTCTAAGAATAAAAAGTTTAATACAAATCTAAATGGAGAAGAAAGAGCGATAGTTGTTACTGGTGAAATGGAAAAATTTTTCCCAATGGATATATATCCAATGCAATTATTAAAGGCATGTATGATGCAGGATATTGAAAAAATGGAACAATTAGGAATTTATGAGGTAATACCAGAAGACTTTGGGCTTATAGATTATTCCAATACGTCAAAAATAGAGGCTCAAGAAATAATTAAAGATGGAATTCAATTAATGTTAAAAGAGGTAGGATAAAATGAGTTTTATAAGAAAAAATTTAGATAAGATTAAAAAACCTTTTGAAAAGGGTGGTAAACTTGAAAAGTTTTATCCTGCATTTGATGCTTTTGAAACTTTTTTATTTGTTCCAAACCATACTACAAAATCTGGAGCTCATATAAGAGATGCTGTTGATCTTAAAAGAACAATGGTAACTGTTATAATTGCACTTATTCCAGCTTTAATATATGGGATATACAATACAGGATATCAATATTTTATTCAATCTGGATTAGATTTTACTTTCTTAGATGCATTTCTTCATGGATCCTATAAAATCCTCCCAATGATAGCTGTATCATATGCAGTAGGGCTTGCTATTGAATTTGGTTTTGCAGTTTATAGAGGGCATCAGGTGAATGAAGGATATTTGGTTACAGGACTACTTATCCCAATGATAATGCCTGTCGACATGCCTCTTTGGATGCTAGCCATTTCTGTAATATTTGCAGTTCTAATAGGTAAAGAAGCTTTTGGAGGAACTGGGATGAACATTCTTAATCCTGCCTTAACTGCTAGAGCTTTTGCCTTTTTTGCATATCCTACATATATGTCTGGGGATAAAGTATGGGTTTCAGAAGCATCTAATATAGATGGAATTTCTGGAGAAACTATACTTGGGGCCTTAGCTGGAGGACAAAATATCGATTATTCATCAGTGCAAATGTTTTGGGGTTCAATACCAGGATCTATAGCTGAAACATCCACTTTATTTGTATTAATTGGAGCAGTTATGTTATTATATACTGGGGTTGCAAGTTGGAGGATAATGCTTGGAAGTCTTATTGGAGCATCATTTGTTGGATTTCTTTTTAACTTATGGGGAGCAAACGAACTTATGAGCTTTGAATGGTATAATCACCTTATTGTCGGTGGATTTGCTTTTGGAATTGTCTTTATGGCTACTGACCCAGTATCGGCTGCTCAAACACAAAGAGGAAAGTGGATTTATGGTTTGCTGATAGGAGCATTATGTATCCTAATAAGGGTATTCAACCCTGCATATCCTGAAGGAGTAATGTTAGCAATACTATTAATGAATGTCTTTGCTCCTACCATTGATCATTATGTTATTCAATCCAATATAAATAAGAGAAGAAAAAGATGGGAAAAAATTAAAATTCAAACAGTATAATGAATAGAGACTCAAATAGACATACATATATATTTGCAGGAGTTATGGTAATTGCTATTGCATTTGTTTTATCATTTACTTCAGAATCTCTAAAGGACCTAAAAGCTGATAATATTAAAAAGGAGAAAATGCAAAATATTTTATCTGCTGTAGGAATAAATGTAACAAGAGATCAATCAGGAGATCTTTATAATCAATACATAATTGATGAATTATCCCTAACAAACATTGGCGAAATAGATACTTCAGTTAGCGCTTTTAATATAAATCTAGCTTTAGAAATAAAAAAAGATATTAATACTCAGAGATTTCCACTATATATAGCTAATGTTGATGATAATAGATATTATATTATCCCATTAAGAGGTAATGGTCTTTGGAATGCAATTTGGGGATATATAGCACTTAAAGGAGATAGAAATACTATAAAAGGAGTTTCATTTGATCACCAGGCTGAAACTGCAGGATTAGGTGCTGAAATAACTGAGGACTGGTTTATGAACAGTTTTATTGATGAGAAAATACTTAATAATGATGGGGACTTTGTTGGAGTAGGTGTTACGAAGACAAATAATGACCCTGAAAATACTGACAAAGATGATAATGAAGTAGATGCTATTTCAGGTGCTACAATTACTGGTGATGGTGTTTCTGATATGATAAAAGAGAGGCTCGAGAACTATTTACAATTTTTTAATAATATAGCTAATGAGTAAGGATAAAGAGAAGCTTTTTTCTAAACAAAATAGAGCATTATTAACTGATCCCTTGGATGATAATAATCCAATTACTGTTCAGGTTTTAGGGATATGCTCTGCTCTAGCTATTACTGTTAAACTAGAACCTGCAGTTGTAATGACTTTATCTGTAATTTTTGTCATGGGCTCGAGTAATATGATAATTTCAATTTTAAGAGATATCATTCCTACAAGGATCAGAATAATAGTGCAATTGGTAGTAATTGCTTCTTTGGTTGCAATAGTTGATCAATTTTTGAAAGCTTATGCTTATGATGTAAGTAAGCAATTATCAATTTTTATAGGTTTGATAATTACTAACTGCATTGTAATGGGAAGACTTGAAGCATTTGCTCTAGGGAATGGAGTTTGGAAATCATTTTTAGATGGGGTTGGTAACGCATTAGGTTATGGCTGGATACTTATCGTAGTTGCATTTATTAGAGAGCTTTTTGGATCTGGCGAGTTATTTGGAGTACCTGTAATTCCTCAATTTATTTATGACTTAGGTTATACAGATAATGGCTTGATGCTTTTATCGCCTATGGCATTAATTGTAGTTGGAGTTTATATATGGATACAGAGATATTTTAATAGGAAGCTAATTGAAAAAGATTAAATGGAAGATTTATTAAACCTTTTTGTTAAAAGTATATTTATTGAAAATATGGTATTTGCATATTTTCTAGGTATGTGCTCTTATCTTGCAGTATCAAAAACTGTTAAAACTGCAGTAGGTCTTGGAGGTGCAGTGATTTTTGTTTTAACAATTACAGTCCCTATTAACTACTTATTAAATGAATATCTTTTAAAGCCAGGTGCCTTAACATGGATAGGCCCACAGTATCAAGATGTAAATTTAGATTTCTTGACATTTATTATGTTTATCGCTGTAATTGCATCTATGGTTCAATTAGTGGAGATGATTGTTGAAAAGTTTTCTCCAAGATTATATAGTGAACTTGGAATTTTTCTACCACTAATAGCAGTTAATTGTGCTATTCTTGGGGGTTCACTATTTATGCAGACCAAAGACTTTATAAATGTATTTGAGTCATCAGTTTACGGACTAGGTTCTGGTATAGGATTTTTCCTTGCCATTCTAGCTATTGCATCAATAAGAGAGAAAATAAGATATTCAAATATACCAGAACCACTTAAAGGTCTTGGAATAACTTTTATAATCTGTGGATTAATGGCATTTGGATTCATGAGTTTTATGGGAATCAAAATATAAATTGAAATGAGTATTGAAGTAATCATTGCAAGCACATTAGGACTTTTATTAGTTACATTACTATTAGTAACAATGTTACTTTATGCTAAGTCCAAGTTAGTTCCATCTGGACCAGTTAATATATCAATAAATAATGAAAAAGATGTTGAAGTTTCATCAGGTAGTACTCTTCTAACTACTTTAGGGAATAATAAAATATTCTTACCATCTGCCTGTGGTGGTGGTGGAACTTGTGTTCAATGTAAATGTCAAGTTCTAGAAGGAGGAGGAGAAATTTTACCAACTGAGGTTCCTTATTTTACTAGAAAAGAAATATCTGAAGGATGGAGACTTGGATGTCAAGTAAAGGTTAAAGATAATATGAAGATAAATGTACCTGAAGAAGTTTTTGGTATAAAAAAATGGGAGGCAAAAGTTATAAAGAATTATAATGTTGCATCATTTATAAAAGAACTAGTAATCGAAATTCCTGAGGAGATGGATTACAAAGCTGGTGGATATATTCAGATTGAAATCCCAGATTGTACAGTAGATTACAAAGACATAGATATTACTTCACATCCAGATGAACATCCAGATGATCCTGATAAATTTAAGTTAGAATGGGATAAGTTTAATCTTTGGCCACTTTCCATGAAAAACACAGAAAATGTTGAAAGAGCATATTCAATGGCTTCCTACCCTGCTGAGGGTAAAGAGATTATGCTAAATGTAAGAATTGCAACTCCCCCATGGGATGGAAAAAAGAATGATTGGATGTCTGTTAATCCAGGTATAGCATCTTCTTATATTTTCGCAAAAAAACCAGGAGATACAGTAACTATTTCTGGACCATATGGTGATTTCTTTATTAATGATTCTAAAGCAGAGATGTTATATGTTGGAGGAGGTGCTGGAATGGCTCCAATGAGGTCTCATCTTTACCAATTATTTAAAACAATAAAAACAGGAAGGAAAGTAACTTTTTGGTACGGAGGTAGATCAAAAAGAGAGCTTTTCTATATTGATCACTTTAGAGATTTAGAAAAAGATTTTCCAAATTTTAAATTCTACATTGCCTTATCTGAACCAATGGAAGAAGATAATTGGAAAATTAAGAAATCTCTTAACGAAGACGGTGATGGGTTTATTGGTTTCATTCACCAAGTTGTAATTGATCAATATTTGTCAAAACATGACTCTCCTGAAGATATAGAAGTCTATTATTGTGGCCCACCTTTAATGAATATTGCTGTTGCAAAAATGGCTGAAGACTTTGGAGTTCCTCCTGAAAACGTCAGATTTGATGATTTTGGAGGATAATGGACTATTCGAATAAACTCAGATTAATACTATTTTCCACACTTTATCTTAGCTGTATTAATGAGAATGATACAATCAATATAAATGGAGATGCTCTTGGTACAACTTATAATATAATCCTTGATTCAAGCTTAGATAAATCAGATCTATCAAAGAGTATAGACTCTATATTTAATGTAATTAATAATTCTATGTCAACCTACCTAGAGAGCTCAATCATAAGTGATGTGAATAAAAATATTCAAACTCAATTAGACGAACATTTTATTAAGGTCTTTAATAAGTCTAAAGAAGTATGGGAAGAATCTGATAGATATTTTGATCCAACAGTTGGAGTACTAGTTAATGCTTATGGTTTTGGCCCATTAGTTTTGTCCGATGATATTGATCTTAGTTCAATTGAGAGTCTTAAATACCTAGTTGGTTTTGATAAAGTATTTTTAAATAATAACAATGAAGTCGTTAAAGAAAACAAAGATATCTTTATAGATTTCAATTCTATTGCCAAAGGTTATTCAGTTGATTTAATTGGAGAGTTTTTATTTGAGAAACAAATAAATAATTATTTAATTGAAGTAGGAGGGGAAATCCTAGCTAAAGGAATAAATAATCAAACCAAATCAATATGGAAATTAGGTATTCAAGATCCATTGAATCAGGATAAATATATACAAACAGTTAAACTTAATAATAAAGCCCTTGCAACTTCAGGTAATTACAGAAAGTTTCGTTTAGACTCTCAAACTGGAGAAAGATATGTTCATACTATAAATCCAATAACTGGCTTTACATCGAAAAATAATATCCTAAGTGTTTCTGTTATTTCAGAAGATTGTATAACCTCAGATGCATGGGCAACTGCATTATTATCTTTAGATTTAGAGAGAGGAAGAACTATTATTGACCAAAAAGAATCCTTAGAAGCTTTATGGATTATTTCTAATAATGATAAAGTTGAGATTATAAAATCAAAAAATTGGAATAAATTAAGTAATTGATTTTTTGACGATAGGAATTAGTTCTCCTTTAATCAACCCATATTTTGAAATTAGATTATTTTCAATTTCATCAGTATAATTGATAAAATTAACAATAAAGCCAATATTCTCTAATCTATCTTTGTAGTCTCTCCCGTAAACCCTAACATGATCATATTGTCCAAAGTGTTTAGTTCTGTCTTTATTAGAAACTAGTGTACTGTCTTCATAGGTTTTATCTAAATTATCATCAATAGGGACTTGAAGAATTCCCATACCGTCTTTTTTTAATACACGATATATTTCACTCATAGCAGATCTATCATCTGCTATATGCTCTAAAACATGATTACAAATTATTAAATCAAATGTATTATTCTTAAAACTTAAATTAGTAATATCTCCTTTAATATCAGCTAATGGTGATTTGAGATCAAAAGTTGTATAGTCCCAGTTCAGATTGTTTTTAAATTTTTTATAAAAAATTTGTTCAGGTGCGATATGAAGCACTTTTAATTTAGAATTTAAGAGATTTGTACTCTTATTAAGATATAACCATAAAAGTCTGTGTCGTTCAAGAGATAGAGTCCCAGGAGATAATGCATTTTTTCTAAGTTTACCATAACCATATGATAAAAATTTTGAATAACCCCTCCCATCAATTGGATCAATAAACTTATTTCCAGAATATAGAATTTTTAAAATAGGAAGAAGATAATAACTAATTCTAATAAGAAAATTTCTTGAAAATATTTTTAAAATTATTTTCATTAATCAAAATAAGATTTAAACTTATCTTCTTCATCTGATTCAATGCCCAGAGCCTCATAGATATATTTAAATGTTGATAGAATTTCAGGTTTTCCTTCAATAATAGCAATATTATGTTCAAAATGAGCGCTAGGCTTGCCATCAAGAGTAACAATGGTCCAGCCATCATCTAGCTGATTAACTTTTTCAGTTCCAAGGTTAATCATTGGTTCAATCGCAACAACCAGTCCTTCTTTTAGTAATGCTCCCTTCCCTTTTTCTCCATAATTTGGTATTTCAGGATCTTCATGTAAGTTTCTGCCAAGCCCATGACCTACTAATTCTTTAACAATTCCATAGTCATGTTTACTAATAAAGTTTTGGATTGAATTTCCTATATCACCGACATTATTTCCAGGGATTAATGATTTAATTCCAATATAGAGAGACTCCTTTGTTATCTTTAATAAATTTTCTGCTTCTTTTCCTACATCTCCAACCTTGAACGTATATGCATGATCTCCATAAAAGCCATCTTTGATTACTCCACAGTCAATAGATACTATATCCCCGTCTTTTAAAGGATTGTTATTTGGGATTCCATGAACTACCTGTTCATTTATACTTATGCATAGCGTGTTTGGAAAACCATTATAACCTTTAAATCCAGGTTTACATAAATTATCAAGAATAAATGTTTCAGCAAGATTATCAAGAAATAAAGAAGTTATACCTGGTTTAATTTCACTTGCTAACATTCCAAGAGTTTGAGACACAACTAGTGCACTTTCTCTTATTTTTCCAATCTCTTCAATACTTTTTAAAATCATAATTAGTAATATGCATTCTTGTATTCAATTTCATTAATTATTTTATATATATCTCTCTCTAGAGTCTCAATTGGAAATTCAACTATTCTATTAATTTCTATAGAATCTTTATAAAAAATGATAGTAGGAGTATTTGTAATATTTTTATCTTTTTCATACCCATAATCAGACGTTTTATCTCTTTTTAGTAAAAATATATTTAATTGTTTATCTGGAAAGTTTATTTCATCAAGAATCTTTATTAGTCTGGGAATCTCCCTTTCACTATCATGACATGTAACACCCATGTATAACTCAATTATAAAGTTATCAAGATTGTCAAAATTATTTTCACTTAAAAAAATATCTGATTTATATGAATCATAATTTTTTGGGAACCATTTAGTGTTTTTTGAATTAAATAGATAGTCCTTATCAATTTCTCCGTCTGTAAGATTATAATTTAAATTCTCATTACAAGAGTTAAAAATTAATAAGAGTAATGCTAAAAAATAATTTTTCATTTTACTATTAAAGATTTACCCGTCATTTCAATAGGCTTTTTAATCCCTAAAATTTCAAGAATTGTTGGAGCAATATCAGCAAGGATCCCATTCCTTATATTTCTTTTATTCTTATCTACTAAAATAACTGGTACTGGATTAGTAGTATGAGATGTATTAGTTGAGCCATCTTTATTTTTCATTTTTTCACAATTTCCATGGTCGGCAATAATCATTGAAACATAGTTAAGTTTATTTGCTGCATTAATTAATGGTAATAAAAGTTTGTCTATAGTTTCGCATGCCTTTATTGCAGCATCCATATCTCCAGTATGACCAACCATATCTGGATTTGCAAAGTTTAGGCATATAAAATCTGGGGAATTATTAATAATCTCACTAATTGCTTTTTCAGATACTTCAAGAGCACTCATTTCTGGTTTTAAATCGTATGTTGCTACTTTAGGGGAGGGGCATAAGATTCTTTTTTCTTTGTCAAATGGCTCCTCTCTTCCACCATTTAGAAAAAACGTAACATGAGGATACTTTTCAGTTTCAGCAATTCTTAATTGAGATTTATTATTTTTTGCTAATACCTCGCCAATAGTATTTTTTAGATTTTTATTATAGAATATAGGGGTTACATTATCGAAACTATTGTCATAGTTAGTTAAAGTATAAAATTTTATATCTAGAGGTTTTAAGCCAAATTGATTATTATTTTTTTCACAAATTAAAGATGTAAGTTGTCTCCCTCTATCTGATCTATAATTAAAAAAGATAATAACATCATTATCAGTAACTTTTGAAATAGGATTATTTTCCTTGTCAGTGATCACAATAGGTTTCATAAATTCATCTGTTATCCCATTATTATAAAAATCATTAATTGTTTCAGTTAAATTATTTGTTTTTAACCCTTCATTATTTATCAATAGGTCGTATGCTTTCTTTGTTCTATCCCAACGCTCATCTCTGTCCATTGGATAATATCTTCCAATAACAGAAGCTATAGAGCCCCCTGAAGTTTTAGTATACTCTTGAATCTCATTAATAAAATTTATTCCAGATTTTGGATCTACATCTCTTCCATCAGTAAATGCATGTATATATATATGATCTTTTATTTGTGATAGTGTATTTAGAATTTCTTTTAAGTGGGAAATATGAGAATGAACTCCACCATCAGACAATAATCCAATAAGGTGTAAATTACTTTTAGTTTTCTTAATATGATTTATAATAGTAACAAAGTTTTTATTATTATTAAATTCTCCTGATTCTATAGAGTCATTTATTTTAAGTAAATCTTGTTTGACAATTCGACCAGCTCCTATATTAATATGACCTACCTCACTATTCCCCATTTGTCCAGTTGGTAGACCAACTTTTTCCTCATGTGTTATAAGCTGTGCATTTTCATATGTATCTAGTAAATTGTCATAATTTGGAGTATTAGCAATATCAGGTGCTGAAGAAGATTTATCTTCTGTAATACCCCATCCATCCAGAATTAATAGTAAGGTTTTATTAATCAATTTTTTCTTTTAAAGATACAAATATCATTAACCAGATTTGTAATTATGGTTAGGAAAAAATATATTGTTATTAAATTAATGGTTTTCGAAGGTATAGTATATAAATCAACAGGAAGTTGGTATCTAGTAAAATATGATAATGAATTTTTTGAGTGTAGAATCAAAGGAAAGATTAGGCTAAAGGATCTAGATACTACAAATCCCATTGCAGTTGGAGATAATGTAATTTTTGAAAAGGATTCTAAAGAAGAAGGACAGGGCATAATCTCTGAAATCCTCCCTAGAAAAAATTATATCATTAGAAAATCGGTTAAATTATCTAAACAATCCCATATAATTGCTTCTAATATAGATCTTGCATTATTATTAATCACAAAAGATAACCCGCCTACATCATTTAATTTTATTGATAGGTTTCTAGTAACTTGTGAAGCATATCAAATACCTGTAATCTTAGTTTTTAATAAAATAGATACTTATAATGAAGATGATTTATCCAGAATTTCTGAGATTGAATCTATATATAAATCAATTGATTATCAGTGTATTAGTATATCTGCAAAGTATGGACAGGGAGTTAATAAAATTTCAAATTATATGCAAAACAAAGTTTGCTTGCTCTCTGGCCATAGTGGTGTTGGAAAATCAACTTTAATTAATAAAATAAACCCTGAACTAGATTTAAAAACAAAAGAAATATCAGTATCCCATAATCAGGGAAAGCATACAACAACTTATGCAGAAATGTATGATTTAAAAGAAAATATAAGAATTATAGATTCACCTGGAATAAAAGGTTTTGGACTTGTAGATATATCAAAAAATGAATTAGGTGATTACTTTCCAGAGTTTTTTAAAAGAAAAATGAAATGTAAGTTTCATAATTGTATGCATATAAGTGAACCTGGGTGTGAAATAAAAAAGGACATTAAAAATAAAACAATATCAGAATCAAGATATAGCTCTTATATTGATTTATTGAGTGATCAAAATATATATAGAAAATCAGATGAAGGTAGTAATTCAAAGAGTTAAATCTTCAAAAGTTGAAGTTAATAATAAGGTAATTGGTCAAATTGATCATGGTATTCTTGTATTAGTTGGTATTGCATTAAATGATGAGAAAACTGACGCAGAATGGATCTCAAATAAAGTTTTAAACCTAAGGATTTTTGATGATGAGAATGGAATAATGAATAAATCATTAATTGATGTGGGGGGAAATATTTTAGTCATTTCCCAATTTACATTGATTGCATCAACTAAAAAAGGAAATAGGCCATCATATATAAATTCTGCTGGTCATGAAATAGCTATTCCATTATATGAATATTTTATTAAAATTTGTGAAGAGAAACTTGGAAGAGAAGTAAGTTCAGGAGAATTTGGAGCTGACATGAAAGTTAGTTTAATAAATGATGGACCAGTTACAATTGTTATTGATTCAAAATCGAAAGATTAATTCTATATTATATTAACCTCTTCTTCAAGTTTAATATTAAAAACTTCTCTAACAGAATTCTTTATACTGTTTGCAAACTTTAAAATATCAGATCCACTAGCATTGCCATTATTAACTATTACCAGAGGTTGGTGAATATAAACTCCCACATCTCCCAAGCTTTCATCTTTAAAACCAATCTTCTCAATTAACCAAGCTGCAGGAATTTTATAAAATCCATTCTCACTTTTATGATGAGGTAACTTGGGATACTTTTGCAAGAGCTTCTCTAGCTTTTGAGATTCTATAATAGGGTTTTTAAAGAAACTCCCACAATTTCCAATCTTTTTTGGATCAGGCAACTTAGACTTCCTTATTTTAATTATTTCCTCTGATATATTAGATAAATTTATTTCTTTACTATTAAATCTTTCTTTTAAACTATCATATGTAAGATTGAAACTATGTGGCTCTTTAGATAATTTCAGTCTTATAGACAGTATTACATATTTGTTTTTCTCTTTAGATTTAAATATAGATGACCTATAATTAAATTCACATTTATCTTTATTAAAATGTTCTATCTCATTTGATTCTCTTGAAAGAACCCTGCAACTATCAAATACATCTCTTAACTCTACTCCATAAGCTCCAATATTTTGAATAGGAGCTGCTCCCACATTTCCAGGAATTAAAGATAGATTTTCTATTCCCCCATAATTATTTTCAATTGACCACATTACAAATTCATGCCAGTTCTCTCCAGAGCAGACTTCTACAATAATATTATCATCAGATTCTTCTATGATTTTTTTACCCTTTATTGAAAGATGGACTATAGTCCCATTATAATCTTTAGAAAATAAGACATTACTTCCTCCACCTAAAAAGAAAATATCTTCTTGACCTTTATTTTTAGTCAAGTAATTGATAAGTTGATCTTCTGTATTAATCGAAATAAATTTATTTGACTTAACATCTATATTAAATGTGTTGTAGTCTTTTATCGAGAAGTTTGATAAAACTTTATTCATAAAGGTTTTAATCTTTGTATTCTTTTAAAGCCAGCCTAATAATATTTATTGCTTTCATAAGTTTATTAGAATTTAAAACAAAAGCAATCCTTACTTCATCTTTGCCAAGATTAGGGCTAGTATAGAAACCACTTGCTGGTGCTAGCATAACAGTTTGTCCATTATGTGAAAAATCTGTCAGAAGAAATTTAGAAAATTTCTCTGAGTCGTTAAGTGGAAGCTTAAGGATAGAATAAAATGCGCCCATGGGGTTTGAAAAAACTAAATCATCAATTTTACTTAGTTCTTGAATTAATAGATTTCTTCTTAATGTGTATTCGTTAATTACATTCTTAATATAATCTGAAGATGAGTCAAGTGCTTTTGAAGCTGCAATTAAACCTAAAGTAGGAGGTGATAGTCTAGCTAATGCAAACTTCAAACAAGCACTTAAAAAATCATGATTTTTTGAAACTATGCATCCACTTCTTGCCCCACACAGACTGTACCTTTTAGATGTTGAATCAATTAATATTGCATTATTATGGAACTTTCTTTCTTCAAGTACTGAGAAATGTTTGTTTTCTCCATATATAAATTCTCTG
>CACIHJ010000011.1 GCA_902586435.1 uncultured Bacteroidota bacterium
TATTTTGATTATCTGGGATTGAAATATTTAAGCTTGAGTTATCTAAATCAACTAGCATTAAAGACTCGTCGTTATAATTTGTATATTCTTTTAGATTAAGAAGGGTAATGTTTGCTCCCTTAGTGTCTATTTCTAGATATATTTTATCATTCTCAAGAACAATTTTTTTGCGCTGAAAATTATATTTATTCTCTTTTTTAATTTCTTTTGGTTTATTATCAATCAATAACTCATCCTCAGCTATGGTATTCTCAATTACCTCTGTGTCATTTTCAACTATTGCGGGAATACTTTGGTTACTATAGTACCAAAACATTATTATTATAGATATTAAAAGAAAACCTATAAAAGTAAGAGGGTCATTTCTGTTTTCTTCCATTGTTAGTTATTATTTAAATAATTTTTTAAGCTTGCTTCGACAAAATTAACAAAAAGTGGGTGTGGATTTGAAACACTACTTTTATATTCTGGATGAAACTGCACTCCTATAAACCAGGGATGACTTTTATTTTCAATAATCTCAACCAAATCTGTTTTTGGATTAACCCCTGCTTTAACAAAGTTTTCATCAAAAATTTTATCATTATAGTTATTATTAAATTCATACCTATGTCTGTGCCTTTCTGAAATTAATTTTTTATTATATATAGAATGTGATTTAGTATCTTTTATTATTTCACAATCCCATGCACCTAATCTCATTGTCCCCCCTTTGTTGATTATTTCTTTTTGATTAGTCATAAGATCGATAACTGGATTCTTACATTTTTTTGAGATTTCAGTAGAATTAGCATCGATTATTTTCTTTACATTTTTTGCATATTCTATAACAGCCATCTGCATTCCTAAACAGATTCCAAAAAAAGGAATATTATTGACTCTTGCATAATTAATGGTTAGAATTTTTCCATCAATACCTCTTTGTCCAAATCCAGGTGCAACTATTATTCCATTTAGACCATCTAACTTAGTGTTCATATTTTCTTCATCAATGTACTCTGAGTGAATTGACCTAACATTTACTTTAACATCATTTTCTGTTCCAGCATGAATTAACGACTCTAAAATAGATTTATAAGAATCATTTAACTCAATATATTTTCCAATTAACCCAATTTCAATTTCATTCTCTGGATTTCTTAATTTATGAAGAAAGTTTTTCCATTTATCTAAATTTGGCTCTTTAGACTTTAAGCTTAATTTTTTTAATGTTATTGAGTCTAGTCCCTCTTCCATCATCTTAAGTGGAACATCATAGATGGTATCTACATCAATTGATTCAATAACAGAATCAACCATAACATTACAAAAAAGAGCAATTTTTTTTCTTAAATCTAAACTAACTGACTTTTCTGATCTACAAACTAATATATCTGGCTTTAATCCAAGCTCCATTAGCGTTTTAACCGAGTGTTGAGTTGGCTTTGTTTTTAGCTCTCCAGTAGCATTTAAATAAGGCAATAGAGTAAGATGGATTACTATTGCATTTTCAGATCCTTCTTCATAGATTATTTGTCTAACAGCTTCTATATATGGAAGTGATTCAATATCACCTACTGTACCCCCAATTTCAGTTATTACAATATCTAAAGACTTATTTTCTGAAAGATTCCTTATGTTCTCTTTAATTTCATTTGTTATATGAGGTATAACCTGAACAGTTTTACCAAGGAATTCTCCTTTTCTCTCTTTATTTATTACATTTTGATATATCCTACCAGTAGTAATATTATTTTTTTGAGATGTAGGTGTCCCAAGAAACCTCTCATAATGTCCAAGGTCTAAATCAGTTTCTGCACCATCATCCGTAACATAACATTCGCCATGCTCATATGGATTTAAAGTACCAGGATCTACATTAATATATGGATCAAGTTTTTGAATTGCAGCATTATATCCCTGAGATTGAAGAAGCTTTGCTAATGAAGCTGAAATTATACCCTTACCTAATGAAGAAGTAACACCTCCTGTTACGAATATATATTTTGGTTTATTCATCCGGATTTCAATAAAATGTTCCGGACTCAAATTTACAAAATATAAAAGTAAAATTGATTCTTTTAATTAATAATCTCATCTACTGTATATTCAGAATGTTTTAAGATATAAAAACCATTATTGATATATCCACCTAGAGAATCTTTAACATAATTATATGTGTTTTGAATATATTTTTGATCTCCATATTTAAAAGTCTTAGTTAGCTTTTTATTCAATGCAAGCCTAAGAACAATATCTGTTGTAATATCATATGCCTTAATGACATCTTTATTTGGAAAATTTCCAAAAAGATCAATGTATCCTGATGTAAAAGTATTTAATGTATCAATTACTGTAGGTTTTGTCATTGAGGAATATGTAAAGTTTAAATTACCAAGATCTTTAATATTTATATTTGGATCATCATAAAGATTACCCCTATATGTAGTAAAAAGCTGAACTTTTCTCTCATCAGAAATCTGGGAATTCATTTGTGAAATAATACTTGATATAAAAGTGAAAATTTCTGTTTCTACAATGACTTTATTTGGCAAACTATCAACTAATAGTGAATCTACTAATTCTGGGAGTATATAACCTCCTTCTGATTCTGGTCTTAACGTAATTGAGTTTGGAAAAATATTTTTTAAATCTCCTTCAATATATCCGTTTAAAGAATCAGCAACTATAACTATATTATCCTCTTCAGATAAATTTTTCTTTAAATACTCAATCATCTTATTTCTTAAAAATCTTTTAGGAGTAACAGCCTGGATTACTCCGCTAGCCATATTAACTGGATTAGTAGATAGAGGAAAGACTCTAGGGATTTTGCTTATGACTTCTAATTTTGAAATAAAATCAAAATTATCAGAGATAATAGGTCCAATTATAGCATTACTTTTATTTAAGGCAATATTATTAGCTATATCATTAATTTTTGAAAAACTATTTTCTGTATCATAAACATCAAGCTTGACATCAATTCCTATTTTTTTAAGTTCACTCAAGGCAAACAATACACCTGAATAGAAGTCAAGTGAAATAGTATATAAGTTTCTAGTTTTAAATAATTGTTCAACTTGTTCAATTGAATCAATTTCAATAGAGGAAATATTAAATGGCAGAAGAAGTGAAAGTCTTAGATTATCGTTCAAACTCTTTGATTCTAAAGCCATGGTTTTTAAATTCAATTTTTCTTTTATTTCTATATTAATATCAAGAGAGTCTGAAATTTCAATTACTTGTGATGTTTTATTAGAAAAAACAGGAATCAAAATTCTAGATCTTCTCTTTAAGCGGCTATCCTTAAGATTAGGGTTTAGCTGAATAATATCACTAATATCTATTGAATATCTATTAGCAATAGAGAATAGAGTCTCATCCTTCTTAACTCTATGAGAGAGAGTATCAATTATTTCTAATTGAGAAAAACAAAAACTAATTGATATTAAAAATATTACTATTGATTTTTTCATATTCTTTTTTGATTATCTAATTTCCATTTCTCATAGTCCTCATTATTTACCTTATATGACCAGTGAAGCAATGATTGTTGAATTCTAGGGGATATTTTATTTGAATCTTGAATTCTAACTCCTGCTTTAAAAATCTTTTTATATATATTATTTCTAAACCTTCCTTTAGGTCCACAAAATGCTGCCCATCTTTTTATTTGTCTCTCATCATCTTCATGTCTTCTCCCATTAAAAAATTTACAATACCACTCAAACCATCCTCTAGGATCATCTTTATGAATCCAGCCTTTTCTATCCCATTCTTCTTGAGATTGACCAGATTTAATTTTAAAATAATTTACCTCTTTTTGATAATTATTAGATAAATAAAATTTTTCATCAATATCAGAAAACCATTCCTTTGGGAAGGTTCTATAATCCACTAATTTACTAAAATAAGTTCCACCAAAAATACCCATTCTAATCATTTCTTTAGGAGTTAGCATTGGCTCAAAGGATTTATATAGTTCTTCCATGGTTCAATTTATTCCCACTCAATTGTAGCTGGTGGTTTTGAACTTATATCATAAACAACCCTATTAATTCCAGATACTTTATTAATTATTTTGTTTGATACTTCTTTAAGAAAGTCGTTTGGAAATTCATACCAATCTGCAGTCATTCCATCAGTTGAAACCACAGCCCTAAGTGAGACACATCTTTCATAAGTTCTCTCATCTCCCATTACACCTACACTTCTAACTGGAAGGAGAATTGAACCTGCTTGCCATATTTTATCATACAAATCCCATTTTTTTAATGAATCAATATATATTTTATCTGCTTCTTGAACTAATCTTATACTTTCTTCGTCAACTTCTCCAAGTATCCTTATTCCAAGACCTGGGCCAGGAAATGGATGTCTATTTAATATATTTGAATCTATTTCTAGAGACTCGCCAATTCTTCTAACCTCATCTTTAAATAGCATTTTTAGCGGTTCAATTATTTTCAAATTCATTTTATCAGGAATACCACCAACGTTATGATGTGATTTAATTGTTGAAGATGGACCTTTTACAGATATTGATTCTATAACATCTGGATAGATTGTACCCTGAGCTAACCATTTTGCATCTTGAATTTTTTTTGATTGCCTTTCAAAGACATCTATAAAAATTGAACCAATAACTTTTCTTTTTTGTTCAGGATCTGTTATACCTCTAAGCCCATTTATAAATTCATTCGATGCATCAACCCCAACCACATTAAGACCCATATTTTCATATTGAGTAAGTACTTCTGCAAACTCATCTTTTCTTAGCAAGCCATTGTTAACAAATACACAGTTAAGATTATCCCCAATTGCCCTATTAAGTAAAACTGCTGCAACTGTAGAATCAACCCCACCTGAAATTCCAAGTATTACTTTATCATTATTAACTATAGTTTTTATCTCTTTTACAGAATCTTGGATAAATAATTTTGGAGTCCAATCTTGATTAAATTTTAAAATATGTAAAAAGAAATTTTCAAAAATTTTCAAACCATTATCAGTATGAAAAACTTCTGGATGAAATTGAAGACCAATTACTTTTTCTTCATTTAATGAATATGCTGCATTTTCAACCGATTCGGTGCTTGCAATTAATTTAGCATCTTCAGGCAATTCGACTATCGTATCTCCATGACTCATCCAAACTTGATTATCTTTAGAAATCCCATTAAAAAGAATTGATTCATTGTCTATAAAAGTTAATCTAGCTCTCCCATATTCTCTTGAATTAGAATTTTCAACTTTTCCTTTTTGGTTATTTGCAATAAATTGAGCTCCATAACAAATTGCCAGAACTGGTATTTTCCCTATAAACTTTTCTAGATCAATATTTGGAGAGTCTTCTTGATAAACTGAATATGGAGAACCTGAGAAAACAACTGCTTTATAGTCTAAAAGTTTTTTTGGTAAATTATTATAAGGATATATCTCACAGAAAATAAATAGTTCTCTAATTCTTCTGGCTATAAGCTGAGTATATTGTGATCCAAAATCAACAATTAGCACTTTATTTTCCATGAGCAAAAATACAACTATATATTAATCTTCAAGTTCTAAGACTAAAATTTTATTTTCAAAAGGTTTAAAATTCTTTATTAAGATTTTAAATAAATTATCACCAAATTCTGAATATAAATTACCAAAGTTTATTACCCTTTCTTGAGGGATATCATCTGGATTCAAATAATTATATATCTGCTCTACCTTTTTAAGTTCTTGTTGATATTTTATTTTTTGAGATTTATAAAATTTTTTCTCAAGATTGTCTATACCATTTAACTGCTTTTTCTCTTGAGCAGAGATTGCTCCGATAAAGGATTTATCAGTTTCTCTGGATATTTTTTTAAAATACTCAAACTGATCTAAAAGTGTTTTTCTTAAATTATCAAAATTTAAATTTGTTTCACTTAATTGACTTGTCTTATCTTTTAATAACTTTTCTTTTGAAATAAAAAAGTTTTGCATTTTTAGTCCTGATTTTTCAATATTTTTTGAGACTCTAGAACTAACTATAAAAGCCGAGTTCCTTATTGTTAAAATTGGAAAAACTACTTTGCTTTTTTCAAAATAAGACTTTAATTGAATCCAATACCTGATTTCACTTGAGCCACCGACGAAACAAACATTTGGAAGAATCGTTTCTTGATAAAGGGGTCTCATTATAACATTTGGAGAAAACTTTTCTGGATTTTCATTAATTTGATCAATTAAATGTTTCTTGGTAATATTTTTATCAATTTTAAAACCTTTACCGTGTTTCCTAATTCTAACTCTTCCAGTATCTCCCATTTTAAAAAAATTAATATCTGATGGATTTACTTGTGGTTTATAGTCTTTGAAAGTTTTCTTAATATCTTCTATTTGTTTAGTAACAGTTTTATTACAGTGTCCATTTAAAACTTCACTTTTCATATTTTCTACAAAAGTCTTTTTAAAATTTTTACTGTCTGCATCAATCACTATTACTCCGTATTTAAAAAATAATTGATTTATAAAGGATCGTGTTGCTTTTGAAAGACTTGTAAAACTAGTATAATTATCATCAATCAATTTTATCAGTTTACTTGAATATTTTGAATCAATAATCTGATTTTTATATTCTTTGATAACTTTTTCTATATTATTAGAGTTAATCTTTCCAACAGGTTGGTTTAATGTCTCCTTTTCCCATTTTAATGATTTTCCAGAAATATTAACTTTAGCTATTTCATCAAAATCATGATCTTCGCTAGCAAGCCAAAAAACAGGAACAAATTTTTGTTTTTTTGATTTCTTATTAAGTTCTGAAACTATTTTGATTGTGGATATAATCTTGTAAATAAAGTAAATTGGACCAGAGAATAAACTTAACTGATGGCCTGAAGTAACAGAAAATGTTTTTTCATTTAATAGAGAATTAATATTGTTATTAAGCTCTTTCGAGATTTTTATCCCTTTATACTGTTCTTTTATTTCATTTACTAATCTTATTCTATTTTCTTTTGAAAATTCCTTTTTTTTCTTTTCTGAATGACTAATAATATTGTCATAAGATGGAAAATCAGAGATAAAAGATTTTAATTTTTTGTTATTGTTCATTAAACCAAAAACAATATCTTGATCTATAATATCAATATAGGTTGATCTCATTTTGTAAAGATATTTGAATTTTTATAAATTGAGTGATACAAAAACAAATACAATCATGAAAAAACTACTTTTACTATCAGCAATTTTAACAAGTCCTTTTTCTTTCACACAAGATTTATCTTCAGTCTTTGAAGATGTAAAATATAGAAATATCGGTCCATTTAGAGGGGGGAGATCCGTGTCTTCTGTTGGAGTCTTAGACAATCCTCAAACTTACTATATGGGAACTGTAGGTGGAGGATTATGGAAAACTACAAATTCTGGTGGTGAATGGTTTAACATATCAGATGATTACTTTAAAACATCATCTGTTGGAGCTATTGCTGTTGCAGAAAGTGATAGTAAAATAATATATGTTGGGATGGGAGAGCATGCTCCAAGAGGAGTTACAACTTCTTATGGTGATGGTGTATACAAGTCTACAGATGCTGGGAAAACATGGGAACACCTAGGTTTAGAAAACACTCAGCAAATTTCTAGGATTATTATTCATCCTGAAAATCCAAATGTAGTATATGTAGCAGCTCAAGGCGCAATAAATGGTCCAACAAAAGAAAGAGGGATTTATAAATCAATTGATGGTGGAAAATCATGGGAAAATGTCCTTTTTGTAAATGACCTTAGTGGTGCTGCTGAACTTTCAATGGATTATAATGACCCTAAAGTTTTATACGCTGCAATGTGGCACCACCAAAGACTTCCTTGGAAGGTAATTAGTGGAGGTGAAGGTAGTGGATTATATAAATCAGTTGATGGGGGTGACTCATGGTTCAAAATTCATAATGGATTACCAAAAGAAATGGGGAAAATGGCAATATCAGTTTCAAGAGCGAATTCTAATAAAGTATATGCTCTTATTGAAAGTGATTCAAATAAAAGACTTGGAGGTTTATTTGTATCGAATAATGCAGGAAAAAGCTGGAATAAGATTAGTGAGTTTGCAGAATTAACTTCAAGGGCATGGTATTATATAGAGGTATATGCTGATCCAAATGATGAAAATACAGTATATGTATTAAGTGCTAGAGCATATAGATCAATTGATGGTGGTAAGAGTTGGGAGAGAATCTATAGTGGTCATGGTGACTATCATGATCTTTGGATAAATCCTAATGATTCAAACAATATGATTATTTCTGATGATGGTGGTGGAGAAATAACTTATGATTATGGAAAAACGTGGTCTACTATATATAATATGCCAACTGCACAATTTTATAGAGTTAATGTTGACAACCAATTCCCATATAATCTATATGGAGGACAACAAGATAACAGTACAGTTAAGATTGCTAGTATAGGAAGTGGACGAGGAGGAATTAATGATAAGCATTGGTCAGCATCTGCTGGAGGTGAAAGTGCATTTTTAGCATTTGACCCAGATGACCCAACTATAGTAATGGGAGGAAGTTATCTAGGAAGTATAAATATCTATAATACTGAATCTAAAACTAGAACAAAAGTAATGATTGAACCAATAAACTATATAGGAAAAGCTTCTAGAGATATGAAGTATAGGTTTAATTGGAATGCTCCTGTTATTTGGTCACAACATGAAGAGAATACTTTCTATCATGCAGCTCAACATTTATTTAAAACTCAAGATTTTGGAAAGTCTTGGACAGTCGTTTCTCCAGATTTAACTAAAGATGAAGATGAAAAACAGGGTAATGGAGGAGGTCCATATACTAATGAAGCTGTTGGTGCTGAAAATTATGGTACAATTAGTTATGTTATTGAGTCTCCACATGAGCCAAATACAATTTATGTGGGATCTGATGATGGTCTAGTTCATTTGACAAAGGATGGAGGTGAAACCTGGAATAATATTACTCCAAAGAATCTAGAAGAAACGATTATTAATGCTATAGATATATCACCTCATGATAAAGGTACAGTCTATATAGCTACTACTAGATATAAATTCAATGATAAGGAGCCTGGTTTGTATAAGTCAACAAATTATGGAAAATCATGGAAAGATATTAGTGGTAATATTCCTTATGGAGCTTATACTAGAGTTGTAAGAGAAGATAATGTTAGAAAGGATCTATTATTTGCAGGGACGGAGTTAGGGGTTTATGTTTCATTTAATGGTGGTAAAGAGTGGGAAAAATTTAATTTAAATATGCCCAGTCTAGCAGTTACAGATTTAATGATTAAGCATAGTGACTTGATTGTTGCAACACAAGGAAGATCTTTTTGGATTTTAGATGATATGGGATTAATTAGGCAATATAATGGTTCTAATAATACATCATTATTCAAACCTGAAAACTCAATAACTGGTGGTTGGTATAGTCAACTAAACTCAAACAACAAAGAATTTGATGGAACATCTTCTTATACTGGAGTTAATCCTGCAAATGGAATTGTTATTTATTATAATATAAATAAAGAAGATGCTAATAAAGATGTAAGAATTCAAATTAAAGATGATAAAGATAGATTGATCAGAGAGATAGATAATTCCATTGATAAAGATTATATATCATATAACGGAGGACCAGCTAGACCAGCTAGATTAACAAATAATATAGGCTTGAACAGGTTTGTTTGGGATACAAGACATAAGTCTCTAACTGGATTACCTTATGCATATATAGAGGGAAGCTTTAGTGGCCACAAGTCTATTCCTGGAAAATATATAATTAGTTTGTCAGTTGGGGAAAATAGTTATTCTTCAAATTTTGAAATAAAAAAGAATCCTCATTATAAATTGACAGATCAGGAGTATTCATTATATGACAAACATGCGTCTCATATGGAAAACCAATTTAATGAAATGGCAAAATATGTGAATAAAAATAAAGATCTGCTTGATAGATTAATGGATGTTTTAAAAAGACTGGATGATAGGAATCTATTAAGACAAGGAAGAGGACTATATAAAAAGATGAAAGATTGGGATGAGAAAATGATGCAGAGGAAGTCATTAGCTTATGATGATGTTGAGAATTTCCCTAACAAATTTATTGCAGATTATCTTTTTGTATTAGATGAGCTTAAAGGAGAAATTCCTCTTATAACTGAAGGCATAAGTAAATGGACAAAAATACTAGATGAAAAGTGGGAATTGTTAGAGCAAGAAATAAAACAAATCCATAGTGAAGACTTAAAAGATTTCAATAAGGAATTATGGAATAATGGTGTAGGAGCGATAAATTAAAAAATTATTTAGAATCTTCTGATTTAGATTCTTTTGCTGGTTCTTCAGCTTTTGGCTCCTCTTTTGCTGGTTCTTCAGCTTTTGGCTCCTCTTTTGCTTGCTGTGTTTGAACTATCTCAATAGGTTTACCGGCTAACCAATCATTTACTAAATCTTGAGGCAATATCTTTTCATCAAAACAATATCCTTTATTTTCGTCTTTTTTTAAGACCCGAATTGCTTTGACTAATTTTTTTGAGCCAGTCTGTAAACTAGCAACTGCTTTCTTTGCCATCTTACTTTATTTCTTTATGAATTGTCATTTTCTTTAGAATAGGATTAAACTTTTTAATCTCTAGTCTATCAGGGGAGTTTTTTTTATTCTTTGTGGTAATATACCGAGAGGTTCCAGCCATACCAGAATCCTTATGTTCGGTACACTCCAAAATTACTTGAACTCTATTACCTTTTTTAGCCATTTTATTTTATTAAACCCTGTTTTCTTGCCTTTTTTAATACTTCTGAAATACCTTTTTTATTAATTGTTTTAAGGGCTGAAGCTGAAAGCTTAAGTGTAATCCATTTATTCTCCTCAGGAATAAAAAAACGTTTTTTGATTAAGTTAACATCAAACCTTCTCTTAGTCCTATTTAAGGATTTGGAAACATTATTTCCAAACATAACTTTCTTTCCAGTAATTTCACAAGTTTTAGACATATTTCAAACCTATTTGCAACGTGCAAAACTAATCTATTTAGATTTAATAAAAAAATTATTTTTAGTTCTTAATTATCGTATTTACAAAGAATTTTAAAGATTCTTCTGTAATTTTTGCAATAAATGACTCTCTATCACAATCAATATTAATTTTTTTGCAAACTACTATGTCTTTGGATGCAATTGAAATAAAACAATCACCAATCTTTGAAAGATTATCACTAAGGCTTGGACCTGCATTACCAGTAGTAGATATTGAATAATCTGAATTAAAAATTTTCATGGCATTAATAGCCATTTCATTAGCAACTTTTTCACTAACTACAGAATACTTTTTAATATCTTCAGTTTTAATATTAAGAATATTTATTTTAGAATTATTAGAATATGAAACAATAGATCCATTAAAAAATTCAGATGCACCAGGGATTAAAACTATTCTTTTAGAGAGTGCACCACCAGTACAACTTTCAGCAAAAGAAATTGTCTTATTTGATTCTCTTAAAAAGCTAACTATCTTATTCTCCATACTTATTTTATGTTTAAAGAAAAAAGTCTTTCTCCACTTATAGATCCTTCAAGATTATCACCAGAATCAACTTTACCAACACCTGAAGGTGTTCCAGTAAATATTAAGTCTCCTATTTTCAATGTAAAGTATTTAGAAACATACGATATTAGATAATCTATTTTCCATATCATTTTCTCAGAATTTCCTTTTTGTACTACTTTATTATTTTTTTTAAGCTCAAAGTCAATATTATTCACATCATTTAATTGTGACTTTTTCAGAAAACCTCCAACAAGACATGAATTATCAAAAGCTTTGGATTTTTCCCAAGGATGTCCCTTAGCTCTTAGATCTGTTTGTAAATCTCTAGCAGTGAAATCTATTCCTAATCCAATCTCATCATAATACTTATGAGAGAACTTTTCATCTATATGTTTACCAAGTCTATTAATCTTAACTATTAATTCAACTTCATGATGAATATTATCAGAAAAACTAGGAATTATAAAGGGGTGATTTTTTGAAATTAATGATGAATCGGGTTTCATAAAAATTAAAGGGCTACCAGATTTTTTATTTGATAGTTCTTTAATGTGGTCAACATAATTTTGTCCTATACAGATTATTTTCAATTTTCTATCAGTTAGTTAGACCTAGTTTAACTTGAGTAATAACTTTTTTTGTATACTCCGGAAAGTCACTATTCATCATCCATGAATAGTACCCTTTTTCTTTTGTTAATACTTCTTTTACTTTTTTTCCTTTATGCTTCCCAAAATTAAAAATAGCATCTCCATTATCATCTTCAATTATTCTTCCAGCAAAATCAATATTCTTATTCCTCCTTGTTAAAGTACTTAAAAAATCAACACTAGGCTCTAAATCATCATATTTATCAAGCTGAGACAATAGAACTTCATAAGTTGCTATTGTATCATCAAGAGCTGTATGAGCATTCCCATGATCTTTATTGCAATAGAATTTAAGTGCGGATGAAAGATCTCGTGGCTCCTTCTTAAAAAAAATTGTTTGCACATCAACTGTTTTAACTTTTACAAAAGATGAAACATCAATACCTGATCTTATAAATTCTTCAACTAAAAGGGGTAGATCAAACTTGTCTATATTATACCCTCCTAGATCACAACCTTCAATAAAATTAAATATCTCTTTAGAGATCTGTTTAAAAATTGGTTGATCTTTAACCATTTCATCTGTGATTCCATGAACTGATGAAGCTTCATCTGGAATAGGGCATTCTGGGTTTACTCTCCATACCATTTCTTTTTTTTGATTATTAATATCTAGCTTAAGGACTGCGATTTCTACTATTCTATCTTTACCTGGGTTTGTGCCAGTAGTTTCAAGATCAAAAAAACAAATTGGTTTATTTAGATTAAGTTTCATTGGTTATATAGTTTGAGTAATATCCCATTTTTCAAGATATTCAGCAACTCTTTTAACAAAACTACTTCCAACAGAACCATTAATAATTCTATGGTCATAACTATGTGAAAGAATTATTTTTTTTCTAATACCAATAAAATCTCCATTTGTAGTCTCAATTACTGATGGCAACTTCCTAATGACTCCTATAGCAAGAATACCAACTTGAGGCTGGTTTATTATTGGTGTACCCATAATAGAACCAAAATTACCTACGTTAGTTACAGTATAAGTTCCATCTGAAATTTCATCAGGTCTTAGAGTATTGTTTCTAGCTCTATTTGAAAGATCATTAACAGCAATAGCTAATCCTTTTAAGTTTAAATGATCAGCATTTTTTATAACAGGCACTATAAGGTTTCCATTATCTAATGATGTAGCCATACCAATATTTATCGATTTTTTAACTACTATTTTTTCATTCTCTACCGAACTATTTAATATTGGAAAATCCCTTAAAGCTTTAATTACTGAAAATATAAATAATGGAGTAAAAGTTAACTTTTCATTTTCATTCCTTAAAAAGTTTGATTTATTTTTTTCTCTCCAATCCCACAGATTTGTTACATCGGCCTCTACAAAAGATTGAACATGAGCAGAGATTTTCTTGCTCTCGGACATATGATCAAAAATTATTTTACTCATTCTGTCCATTTCAATTATTTGATCACCTACTTCGTTTGTAACAGCTCCATCGATATTTGATTTTAAATCAGCAGTTACATTATCACCTATTTTAAGATAATTTAGAATATCTGCCTTAGTAACCCTTCCTTCTTTTCCTGATCCTTCTATTGAATCTAATTGTTTAATAGATATATTCTCTTTCTTTGCGATACTCTTAACCAAAGGAGAATAAAATCTTTTCTTCTTAGAATTGAGGTTTTGATCTTCTTCAGTAATATCAAGACTTTTAACTGTCCTATCAATAGTTTCTTCTATTTCTTTTACCTCTGTTAGCTCCTTCTTGGGGTTCTCTACTTTATCTTTCTTGTCTTCAGGCTTATTATCTTTTAATTCAACATCAATAATATCATCTGTTTCAATCTCAGCAATTACCTCTCCTACCTTAATAATCTGGTCAACCTCAAAATTTCTTTTAACTAAGACACCTTTATATTCAGAAGGAACATCTGAATCAACCTTGTCTGTTGCTATTTCTACAATAGGTTCATCAATATCAACTTTATCCCCTACATTTTTCAACCAACTTGTAAGAGTTGCTTCAGCGATACTCTCTCCCATCTTAGGGAGTTTTAGATAGTATTTACCCATTTTCTATTCACCTCTAATTTACGATTTATAATATTAGTTACTTGAAATTATTTTCATATGGCCTTCTATTCTGAATACTCCTTGCAAGAGTTACTTCATCTGTATATTCTAATTGGTCACCAACGGGTATTCCCCTTGCTAAAACAGATATATTTAGATTTAAATCTTTAATAATTTTGAAAATATAAAAATTTGTTGTGTCTGCCTCAATAGTCGCACTTAATGCAAATATTACTTCTTTTATAGATTTTTCTTGAATTTTGTTTTTTATATTATTAATGTTCAAATCTTCTGGTCCAATTCCATCTATTGGAGAAATAACCCCACCCAAAACATGGTATAGTCCATTATAGAGATTTGTATTCTCAATTGCCATTACATCTCTAATGTCTTCCACAATACATAGAATAGATGTATCTCTAGAGAGATTTCTACATATTTCACATATTTCTTCATCCGAAATATTATGACATTGACTACAATAGCTTATCTTATCTCGAAACTCTCTTATACTTTCTGATAAATCCTTTGAATATTCTGTTGGTTTTTTTAGAATCTCTAGTGCAATTCTCAAAGCAGATCTTTTTCCAATACCGGTTAATTGAGAAATATTATAAACTAAATTTTCAAGAAGCTTTGAGGAAAATTCCATTGAACAAATTTAGAAAATTATTCGTTGAAAGTTGTTTTGTATATTTACAAATAGATGTTGTCTCCAGAAATTATATTAATTACTGTTCTATCTTATTTTGCTTTATTAACCTTAGTATCATATATAACTGGTAAAGAAGATAATAATAAAGTCTTTTTTAAAGCAAATAAAAATTCAAATTGGCTTATTGTAGCTTTTGGAATGGTTGGAGCCTCACTATCTGGAGTAACATTTATCTCGGTACCTGGGTGGGTTGAAGATACACAGTTCACATACTTTCAGGTTGTTCTTGGATATCTTGTTGGTTATTTGTTTGTAGCAACTATATTGCTTCCAATATACTATCGACTTGGTTTAACATCAATTTATGAGTACTTAGATCAAAGGTTTGGTAAAAACTCTTATTTAGTAGGGTCAGTTTTTTTCCTTATTTCAAGGGTTTTAGGGGCTTCTTTTAGATTATTTCTAGTAGCAATCGTACTTCAAGAGTTTGTTTTTGATTCAATGAAAATACCATTTGAGATAACGGTCATTTTTTCTATCCTGCTAATTTGGCTATATACAAAAAGGGGAGGGATAAAAACTATTGTATGGACTGATACAATTCAAACCACTCTGATGATCTTGGCTGTTATATTATCTATAATATATATTAATAAGAGCCTTGATTGGAGTATTACAGAGTTTTTGTATTCATCTGACATAAAGGAGTATAATAGGATATTTGTTATGGATAATTTCTTAGAAAGAAATTTTTTCTGGAAACATTTTATTGGAGGAGCATTTATCACAATTTGTATGACTGGACTTGATCAAGATATGATGCAAAAAAATTTAACATGCAGAAATATAGATGAAGCAAAAAAAAACATGGTCTTGTTTAGCTTTATTCTAGTTTTTGTAACATTCTTATTTATATTACTAGGGGCTTTGCTATATATATATGCATATAAAAGTAATATTAGTATACCTGCAAATTCTGATTTACTTTTCCCAAAAATTGCACTTGAAGGAGGTTTAGGTCAATTTGTAGGTATAACATTTATTCTTGGTTTAATTGCAGCAGCATATAGTAGTGCAGATAGTGCATTAACATCTCTTACGACTTCTTTTTGCATAGATATTTTAAAGATAAATAAGCTTCCAGAAGAACATCAAATAAAGATTAGGAAACAAACTCATATTTGGATGAGTTTAGCATTAATTGTTGTTGTAATTATATATAGGTATGTTTTAGATAGAAATGTTATAGATAGTCTTCTCATAGTTGCTCAATATACTTATGGGCCATTACTAGGTTTATTTGCATTTGGTATCTTTACCAAATTCCAAATAGATGATAAAAAGGTCTACTATGTAGTAATTATTAACATGATTTTAATTATTTTCTTAGGAAATATTGATAGTAGTTTAATAGGAGGGTACTCGATAGGTTATGAACTCCTGCCTATAAATGGTTTATTAAACTTTATTGGTCTTTACCTTATAAGAAAATAATGTCAAAATGTCATAATTATCATAATTGGTATTTTTTTTGATTATATAATATAAAATTTGAAAAATGGGAAAAGGTAAAATAAATGTTTCTGTTGAAAATATATTTCCACTAATTAAAAAATTTCTTTATAGTGATCAAGAGATTTTTTTAAGAGAACTTGTCTCAAATGCTACTGATGCATTAACCAAGCTTAGCCATATGAGCAGCATTGGTGAAATTAAGGGTGATATTGGGAATTTAGGACTAGAAATTAAAGTAAACAAAAAAGAAAAAACACTCCATATAATTGATAATGGAGTAGGTATGACATCAGAGGAAGTCAAAAAATATATTAATGATGTAGCTTTTTCTGGAGCTGAGGAATTTCTAGAAAAATATAAAGATAAAAAAGAGGATGCTGGAATCATTGGCCACTTTGGTCTAGGATTCTACTCCTCATTTATGGTAGCTGATAAAGTTGAAATTATAACTAAGTCATATAAAGATGAATCTGCTGCTCACTGGATTTGTGACGGTTCTCCAGAATATAGTTTAAAAAAGTCTCAAAAAGAAGAAAGAGGCACAGAGATAATACTTCATATATCAAAAGATAGTAAGGACTATCTTGAAGAAAGCAAAATAACAGAGTTACTTAATAAGTATAATAAGTTTATGCCTTTTCCTATTAAGTTTGGCACAAAGGAAGAGACTATAAATAAAGATGAGAAAGGGGAAAAGTCAGAAACCAAAACTGTTGATAATATTATTAATATTACTAATCCTGCATGGACAAAGACTCCTTCAGATTTAAAGGACGAGGACTATAAAAATTTTTATAAAGAACTCTACCCATTTCAATTTGATGAGCCTCTATTCCATATTCATCTTAATGTTGACTATCCTTTTAACTTAACAGGTATTCTATACTTTCCTAAGATTTCAAATGACCTAAATATTCAAAAGGATAGGATTCAATTATATCAAAATCAAGTTTTTGTTACTGATAATGTTGAAGGAATTGTGCCAGAGTTTCTTGCACTTCTAAAAGGGGTGATTGACTCACCAGATATTCCACTTAATGTTTCTAGAAGTTATCTTCAATCAGATACATCTGTTAAAAAGATAACTAATTATATAACAAGAAAAGTTGCTGATAAATTAAATTCAATTTTCAAAAATGATAGGAAGAGTCTTGAAGAGAAGTGGAATGATATTAAGGTAGTTATTGAATATGGTATGCTAACAGAAGATAAGTTTTATGATAAGGCAGAAGAGTTTAACCTATATCCTACTGTAGATGAAAAGTATCTTACTTATCCTGAATTAGAAAAAAAAATAAAGAAAAGTCAAACTGATAAAGATGGTAACCTAATTATTTTATATGCTCAAAATAAGGATGATCAGCATTCTTATATAAAGAATGCAAAGGAGAAAGGCTATGAGGTTTTATTACTAGACTCTCCAATTATTTCTCATCTAATACAAAAATTTGAATCCAAAAAAGAAAAAGTCAAATTCACAAGAGTTGATTCAGATGCTTTAGAAAACCTTATAAATAAAGAGGATAATAAAGTTTCTAAATTGAATGATGAAGAAAAAGAAAAACTAAAACCAATGATTGAAGATGTAGTATCAGAGGAAAAATATACTGTACAATTAGAACCAATGGACAGTAACTCACTTCCATTTATGCTAGCTCAGCCAGAATTTATGAGAAGGATGAAAGACATGCAACAGACAGGTGGTGGAGCAATGGGATCTTTTCCTGAAATGTATACACTTATTGTGAATACTAATCACGAATTAATAGGAAAAATTTTAAATACTAGAACTGAAAATAAAAGAAAGAGATTGATTAAACAGTCAATTGATTTAGCAAAACTATCTCAAAGTACTCTTAAAGGTGAGGAGCTAACAGAATTTATTAAAAGAAGTATAGATTTAATTAAATAAAAAAAATTAATTAAAAATATAATCTAGTACTCTAGCAAGCCTATATCCGCCTAGTGATAACATACTCTTAACAGTATTGAAATTTTCATATTGATATTCATAACCAAGATTTGTGTCATCTACACTTTTATAAATCACTTGTGTTAAATCATGTATTTGATCAATCCAGTTAACCAGGTCTTCTCTTTTAAAATCTTTAGATTTATTTCTATATATTTTTTGAAGAGTATAAGCCATTTCTGAGTAACTCATTTTATAACTATCAATCATTTTGCTATCCCATACACTATGAAGATTAGTATTACTTCCAAACCACTCGACATAGATTCTATTTGCTCCTCTATCTATCTCTTGTCCTAAGTGAAGTGGTTGGTGAAGATCTCCAACAAAATGGACAAGTAGCTTTAAGTGGAATGCTTTTGATTCTTTATCACTAGAAGCATCTTTCAATACATCAATACACTTATTTATAGCTATATATAAATCTCCATTATCAGAAGGAGGAGTATCCATATAGTCTTTATCTAAATCAAAATTTATATAATGCCAAGGATAATAGATATCATACCTATCATCTGATTTAATTTCATCAGCAAAAGTTGAAACATAAGCAAGAGTTTGCCCATCTAGAAGTTTTGTAATTTCTTCTTTTGTTTTTTCAGAAATATTTTGTTCGGCAATTTCTCCAATAACTCTATGTCCCGTCGGTCCCCAAGAATTTAAATTTAAAGAACTAACAAATAAAAAAATAATTACATAGAAAATATTCATATTGTAAAGTTAAGTTTATTAATTTTATATTGAAAAAAACCTTTTTGAAAAATTTATTTTACTTAACCTGCTTTTTATTTATTCAATCATTACCTATTAATGCCCAAGAATTAACAGTAAAGTATACTGAGGATAAAATTGAAATCGATGGACTCCCTGATGATAAAGCATGGCAAAATGCTGAAATAGCATCTGACTTTTGGCAGTGGCGACCAACTGACACTGTTCAGGCAGTTAAACAAACAGAATTTAAGGCATTATTTGATAAAGAACATATATATATATTAATAAAAGCTTACACTAAAGAAAAAAAATTTACAGTTTATAACTTGGAAAGAGATTTTGAAACTAAAAGTGCGGATTATATACAACTAATCTTTGATACATTTAATGATGCATCTAATGCATTTAAATTCCAAACTAATCATCTTGGATTGAAGGGGGATATGTTATTATCTACTTCAGGTTCGCTCGGAGGTAGGGGTATGAATTCTTCATGGGATGCAATTTGGGAAGTTGAATCAAAACTATACGATGACTCCTATATTGCAGAAGTTAAGATTCCTTTTAATCAACTTTATTTCATCAATGGTTCTAAAAGTTGGAGATTTAATATTTATAGAAGTGATACTCAAAGTCTTGAACACTCAAGTTGGGCAAAAATTCCCCAAGAACAAAGAATAGGAGATCTAGGTTTTATGGGTAAAATGAATTTTGAAAAACCTTTAGGTGAATCAAAAAAACCGGTGTCATTTATACCATATATTAACGGATCTATTGGAAAAGACTTTTCTCAAGAAAAAAAATTAAACAATTTTGATTATGGTCTTGACATAAAAATACCTATTGGAAACTCCATAAATGTTGATCTAACTCTTAATCCTGATTTTTCTCAAGTTGAGGTTGATGATCAACTTGTAAATCTTAGTCAATGGGAACTTAGGCTTCCTGAAAAAAGACAATTCTTTACTCAGAATTCAGATCTTTTTACAGATTTTGGTCAAGAAAGAGATGCGGAGCCATTTTTTTCAAGGAGAATAGGTATTTCAAAAGATTATGAAGGCAACACTGTTGAAAATAAGATAATTAATGGTATACGATTAAGCGGAAAACTTAACGATAACCTTAGGATTGGCCTATTAAATGTTTTGACAGAAGAAAATAAATCCTTGGGGATTCCTCAGAATAATAATACTTTATTTACAATACGAAATAAGGTTTTTGCAAGATCTAACTATTCATTCTTTTTTATAAATAGAGAGAATACAAAGGATTATGATTTTATTGAAAATCAGAAAAAATTTAATAGAGTCTTGGGGTTTGAATATAATCTTGCTTCAAAAGATGGGGAATGGAAAGGAAGAACATTTTTTCATAAATCTTTTACCCCTGAAGAGAATGATAAAAACACTTCCTTTGGAATGAGACTTTCTAGAAATACCCGTAAACACTATATAAGCATGGGTGGGTCATATGTTGGAGATGACTTCAGATCAGATCTTGGTTATTACAGAAGGTATGGTTTTATAAAATTAACCCCATTCTACCAATATAGAATTTATCCAAAAAATAATGATAAAATTCTAAATTATGAACTTCAAAATTATACAGCTTTAGTCTATAGACCAAATAAGAATCAAAAGTTTGAAGGAAGATGGTTTATTTCTTCATTTAAAATTAAATATAGAGATGTTAGTGAAATAGAAGTTAAACAAAATATAAGAAAAGACTACCTATATTTTGATTTTGACCCAACTAGAACAAAAGGATCAGTTCCTCTTCCTGCTAATAATTTTTATTCGTACACTGATTATGAAATGGCATATTCTTCTCCTGATAAAGATTTATTTAATTTTAGAACTGAAATCCAGGTTGGAGATTTTTTTAATGGAAAAAAGTTTTCTCTTAACAATGAATTTAAATTTAGAGTACAACCATACTTTAATACTAGTCTAAAGATAAATTATGATTCTATTGAATTACCAGAACCATATAACAGTAAAGACATATGGCTAATAAGTCCAAAATTTCAATTTACTTTTAATAAAAAAACTTTTTGGACTACATATGTCCAGTATACTAATCAATCTGAAAATCTAGGAATAAATTCTAGACTTCAATGGAGATTTGCACCATTATCTGATTTATATCTGGTTTATAATGATAATTATTTCACTACCGGTTCAATTGAACCTCAGTTTAGATCAATAAATTTAAAACTTACATATTGGATTAATATATAATAATGGTAAATCAACTTATTAAAATATCAATATTTCTATTCTCAATTATAATTATACAAAGTTGTAATAGTAAAAAATCAGAAAATTTTATGCTATTAAATGGTAAGATTGATGGCTTAAGAAAGGGTACTCTTTATCTTCAAAAATTTGTTGATTCAATTTATATTTCTATTGACTCAACAAAGGTTAATGATGAATTTGAATTTAATATGGATTCAACTCTAGATGAGCCAGATATATATTATTTATACCTTGATAAATTTGATGGAGACTCTCTGAATGATAGAATAAAGTTCTTTGGTAATATTGGTGAAATAACAATTAACTCTAGAGTAAATACTTTTGATACAAATGCTGAAATTATTGGATCAGATAATCAAACTTTAATGGAAGAGTATATATCTATTATAAGAAAATTTAACCTTGAGAATCTTGATTTACTTGAAATATATTATGAATCTCAAATTAATGGAAATAATAAAAGATTTGATTCAGTTAATGAAGCAATAAATAACTTAATTAAGAGAAAATATCTTTATAGTTTAAACTTTGCAACTACAAATGCTAATTATGAGATTTCTCCTTATATCCTAACTACTGAAGTCCCAGATGCAAATAAAGAGTTACTAAAACAGGTATACGATAAATTTAATGACTCTATAAAGGTTAGTAAATACGGTAAGCTATTGATGGAGATAATTAGTGAATAATCAGTATATTTAATTATGAACCAGTTAGTAAAAATTTTCAGTTTTACACCTTCAAAAACAAGAAGAGAGATAATCAAACAAAGAAGAGGATAAATTTTTATCCAGAATATTCTACAAAATTTCTTGGAGTCTCAAAAAGAGTTATTTTAAGCTTGTAATCAGGTTTAAAGTGATTTATTAATCTATCATATATCAGAATTGCTATATTTTCTGCAGTTGGATTTAAATTTTTAAATTCTGGAATATCAAGATTCAAATTTTTGTGATCAAGGTAATCTTCAACTTCTTGTTTAATAATATCCTTTAATTTACCCAAGTCATATACATACCCTGTCTCAGGATCTACTTTACCAGTTAAGCTAACTGTTAAGTCATAGTTATGACCATGGAAGTTCTCATTTGCGCATTTACCGAAGACTGATTCATTTTTTTCATCAGACCAGTCAGGCCTATAAAGTTTATGAGCAGCGTTAAAATGAGCTTTTCTACTTATCGTAAGATTCACTTTTTAAAATTTTTATAAAAATAATCAAATGCTATAACAAACCACACTGTATAGTCTTTTTCATTTTCTTTAATATCTTTTCTGAGATCTTCAACTGAAATCCATTTCCAATCTTCTGCTTCATCTTTATTTAATATAGGTAGACCATTAAATTCTCCAATTAAAACATGATCAAATTCATGTTCTATAAGTCCATTTTCCAATTCAGCTCTATATGTAAAATTAAAGGCTAATTTAAGATCAGCTTTAATTCCCATTTCTTCTGATAATCTTCTAGCAGCAGCATCAATAATGTCTTCTCCATCTCTTGGGTGACTACAGCATGTGTTTGTCCATAAACCTCCAGAATGATATTTACTAGAAGATCTCTTTTGAAGTAAAATTTGATTTTCTGAATTAAATATAAATATAGAAAAAGCTCTATGAAGTATTCCTTTTTGATGAGCCTCCATTTTAGGCATTAAACCTATTTGGTTGTCATTATTATCAACTAAAACTACTTTTTCCTCAGCCATATAAGTTAAATTAATAATTTAACTCTTCTTCTTTATTTATGAGCAAGCTATTGTATTCTTCTTTAAGACCTACCAAAATCTCATCATATTTCCTATTTCCTGTACCAGCAGGAATCTTATGTCCAACAATTACATTTTCTTTTAATCCTTCTAGTGAGTCATTTTTACCATTAACAGCAGCTTCATTAAGAACTTTTGTAGTCTCTTGGAAAGAAGCAGCAGAAATAAAGGATTTAGTTTGAAGAGAAGCTCTTGTAATTCCTTGAAGCTGAGTAGATGCAGTTGCTGGTTTAGCATCTCTAGCTGTAATTATCTTTTTATTATCTCTTTTTAAAATTGAATTTTCATCACGAAGCTGACGTGCTGAAACCAGTTGACCAACCTTGAATTTTTCACTTTCACCAGCATCTTCAACAGCTTTCATTCCATATAATGAATCGTTTTGAGAAATAAATTCATCTCTATAAGTTAATTGATTTTCAAGGAATATAGAATCTCCTGGGTCGATTATTTTAACTTTTCTCATCATCTGTCTAACAACAACCTCGAAATGCTTATCATTAATTTTAACACCTTGCAACCTATAAACTTCCTGAACTTCATTAACTAGATATTGTTGAACAGCAGAAGGACCCTTTATATTTAAAATATCTGTTGGAGTTATAGAACCATCAGATAAAGGCATTCCTGCTTTAATGAAATCATTTTCTTGAACTAGTATTTGGTTTGAAAGTTTTACTAAATATTTTCTTACATCTCCAAACTTAGATTCAACTACTATCTCTCTATTACCACGCTTTATCTTTCCAAAAGAGACAACACCATCAATTTCGGAAACAACAGCTGGATTTGATGGATTTCTTGCCTCAAAAAGTTCAGTAACTCTTGGGAGTCCACCAGTTATATCTCCTGATTTCCCTGATTTTCTTGGGATTTTAACAAGTATCTTTCCTTTAGATATTTTTTCTTTTTCATCAACCATAATATGAGCTCCAACAGGTAAATTGTATGATCTGAGTGTTACACCCTTAGAGTCTTGTATTAATAGTGTTGGAATTAATTTTTTGTCTCTGGTATCAGTTATTACCTTTTCTTTAAAACCAGTTTGTTCGTCAATTTCAACTTGGAAGGTTTTTCCTATTTCAATATTTTCATAAACTATTTTTCCAGAAAATTCTGAGACTATTACCCCATTAAATGGATCCCATTGACATATTAAATCTCCTTTTTTTAGCTTTTGGCCACTTCTTATACTTATATAAGACCCATATGGTATATTGGCAGTAGTTAAAACATTTTTAGTAGTATTGTCTACAATTCTAATTTCACTTGTCCTTGATATAACAATATTATTATTGTTACCATCGCTATCTTTTAGCTTAACAGTTTTTAAGTCATCAATCTCTGCAATCCCGTCAAATTTTGATATTAGAGAATTCTCTTCAGAGATATTACCTGCTACTCCTCCAACATGGAAAGTTCTTAAAGTTAACTGTGTTCCTGGCTCACCAATTGATTGAGCAGCAACAACTCCAACAGCCTCACCTATTTGAACTAACTTTCCTGTAGAAAGGTTTCTTCCATAACAATTAACACAAATTCCTTTTTTAGTTTCACATGTTAATGGAGACCTAACCTCTACTGAATCAATTGGTGTTGATTCAATTTTTTTCACTAAATCCTCATCTATCTGCATTCCAGCTTCAACTATAATTTCATTATTTGATGGATCTATAATTTGATTTAAAGAGACTCTTCCAAGTATTCTTTCGCCAAGGGTTTCAACAATTTCCTCGTTTTTCTTTAATGCTGATACTTTTAAACCTCTTAATGTACCACAATCAAATTCATTAACAATCACATCTTGAGAAACATCTACAAGTCTTCTTGTAAGATAACCAGCATCTGCAGTTTTAAGTGCTGTATCGGCTAAACCTTTTCTAGCACCATGAGTTGAAATGAAATATTCAAGAATAGAAAGGCCTTCTTTAAAGTTTGATAAAATTGGATTTTCAATTATTTCACCTCCTCCAATATTAGATTTTTTTGGCTTAGCCATTAGTCCTCTCATACCAGTTAATTGTCTAATCTGTTCTTTTGAACCACGAGCTCCAGAATCAAGCATCATATAAACAGAATTAAACCCTTGTTGGTCTTCACTTATTTGTTTCATAGCCAACTCTGTCAAAGTTGCATTTGCTGATGTCCATACGTCTATTACCTGATTATACCTTTCATTATTGGTAATCAACCCCATATTATAGTTATTTATAATTCCATCAACCTGAGTATTTGCATTGTCAATAAGAGTCTGCTTTTTCTCAGGAATAATTATATCTCCTAAACTAAAAGAAAGTCCTCCTTTAAAAGCAAAAGAATATCCTAAATCTTTAATTTTATCTAAAAACTCTGAAGTTTCTGGCACACTTGTGAATTGAAGTATTTTACCTATTATTTCTCTTAAATTCTTTTTTGTTAGTACTTCATTAAAATAACCTGCTCTTTCTGGAACAACTTCATTAAAGAAGATTCTACCAGGAGTAGTTTCAATAATTTCAAAACTAGTCGTATCTAATTCATTGTCATATCTTGAAATCTTACATTTAATAATAGCATTTAATTCAACTTTCTCCTCATTATAAGCCATCTTAACTTCCTCTGATGAGTAGAATGTAAGTCCCTCGCCAACTAATTTTTTCATATCATCAGACTTTCTTGACTTAGTCATATAGTAAAGTCCAAGAACCATATCTTGCGATGGGACAGTAATTGGAGAACCATTAGCAGGGTTAAGAATATTATGAGATCCTAACATTAATAATTGTGCCTCAAGTATTGCTTCGGGACCTAAAGGAAGATGAACAGCCATTTGGTCTCCATCAAAATCTGCATTAAATGCAGTACAAGTTAGTGGGTGAAGTTGAATAGCTTTTCCTTCTATTAATTTAGGTTGAAATGCCTGTATTCCAAGCCTATGAAGAGTTGGAGCTCTATTAAGAAGAACTGGGTGACCCTTAAGAACATTTTCGAGTATATCCCATACAATAGGCTCTCTTCTATCAATAATTTTTTTGGCAGACTTTACAGTCTTTACGATACCCCTTTCAATAAGTTTTCTAATTATAAAAGGCTTGTATAGTTCTGCTGCCATATCTTTAGGAAGTCCGCATTCATACAACTTTAATTCAGGACCTACAACAATTACTGACCTAGCAGAATAATCTACCCTTTTACCTAATAAGTTTTGTCTAAATCTCCCTTGCTTTCCTTTCAATGAATCAGATAATGATTTTAATGGCCTATTTGATTCTGTTTTAACTGCAGAAGATTTTCTTGTATTATCAAACAATGAATCAACTGATTCTTGAAGCATTCTTTTTTCATTTCTAAGTATTACCTCAGGAGCTTTAATTTCTACTAATCTTTTCAATCTATTATTTCTAATGATAACCCTTCTATATAGATCATTTAGATCTGAAGTTGCGAACCTTCCTCCATCAAGAGGCACAAGTGGTCTTAATTCAGGTGGAATAACGGGGATAACTTTTACAATCATCCATTCAGGAAGGTTTTCCTTTCTCTGATTAGCTTCTCTGAAGGATTCAACAACTTGAAGCCTTTTAAGTGCTTCTGTTTTTCTTTGCTTTGAAGTTTCGTTATTTGCTTTATGTCTTAGTTCATATGATAATTCTTCTAAATCAATTCTTGATAAAAGTTCAATTAAACATTCTGCACCCATTTTTGCAATGAATTTCTTTTCATCACTATCATCTAAAAATTGATTATCAGCTGGAAGGGTCTCCATAATAGACAAATATTCCTCCTCTGTTAAAAAATCCATCTTATTAATTGGCTCACCTTCGCTATTCTTTGCTTCACCTGGTTGAATAACAACATATCTTTCATAATATATTATCATATCAAGTTTTTTTGATGCTAAACCTAATAGATATCCTATTTTATTTGGCAATGACCTGAAATACCATATATGAGCTACAGGCACAACTAAGCTTATATGGCCAACCCTATCTCTTCTAACTTTCTTTTCAGTTACTTCTACACCACACCTATCACAGACAATTCCTTTATAACGAATTCTTTTATATTTTCCACAAGCACATTCAAAATCCTTTACTGGTCCAAAAATTCTTTCACAAAACAAACCATCTCTTTCTGGTTTATGAGTTCTATAATTTATTGTTTCAGGTTTAAGAACTTCTCCTCTTGAATTACCCAGAATAACTTCAGGTGATGCTAATCCAATAGAAATGGTATTAAACTTCTTTTGTGTTATTATTTCATTATTTTTTCCCATATTCAAAATAGATATAATTAATTTTCTTTTTCTTCAAGTCTAATGTCTAATCCTAATCCTTTAAGCTCATGCATTAGAACATTAAAAGATTCTGGTAAGCCAGGTTCAGGAAGGTTTTCACCCTTAACAATAGATTCATATGTCTTGGCTCTTCCTAATACGTCATCCGACTTAATTGTCAATATTTCTTGAAGTGCACTTGAAGCTCCATAGGCTTCAAGGGCCCAAACTTCCATTTCACCAAAACGTTGACCACCAAATTGAGCTTTACCTCCAAGTGGTTGCTGAGTAATAAGACTATATGGACCTATTGATCTCGAATGCATCTTATCATCAACCATATGACCAAGCTTTAACATATATATAATTCCAACTGTTGCTGCTTGATCAAACCTTTTTCCAGTTCCACCATCATATAGATAAGTGTGACCAAACCTAGGCAATTTAGCTTTATCAGTTAATTCATTTATTTGATCAAGAGTTGCACCATCGAAAATTGGAGTTGAGAATTTTTTACCTAATTTCTTACCTGCCCAACCTAAAACAGTTTCATATATTTGACCAATATTCATCCTTGAAGGAACACCAAGTGGGTTAAGTACTATATCAACTGGAGTTCCATCTTCTAGAAAAGGCATATCTTCTTGCCTAACAATTCTAGCAACAATTCCTTTATTCCCATGTCTTCCAGCCATTTTATCACCAACTTTAAGCTTCCTCTTCTTGGCAACATAAACCTTAGCTAGTTTCTTAACTCCAGCAGGAAGCTCATCCCCAACACTTATTGTAAAGTTTTCTCTTCTTAGAGAACCTTGAATATCATTTTCCTTTATTCTATAGTTATGAAGTAAACTATTAATTAGACCATTAGTCTTATCACTTGTTGTCCATATTCCTTTTGTTAAATGTGTATAGTCATCAACATTTTGAAGCATCTTTTGTGTATATTTTTTTCCTTTCACCAAAATTTCTTCCCCCAGGTCATTATAAACACCTTGACATGTCTTATTATTAACTATAGAGAATAATTTCTCAACAAGTACTCCTTTCAAGTCCTTTAAAATTTTATCATAATTTGAATTTAAATTTTCTAGATCAACTTTATCTTGAGCCCTCCTTCTTTTATCTTTAAGCGATCTTATAAATAGTTTCTTGTCAATAACAATACCATTAAGAGATGGAGGGGCCTTCAGCGATGCATCTTTAACGTCACCTGCTTTATCTCCAAAAATTGCTCTAAGTAGTTTTTCTTCTGGTGTTGGATCTGACTCACCTTTAGGTGTTATTTTACCAATTAAAATATCTCCAGGATTTACCTCAGCTCCTACTCTGATCATTCCATTTTCATCAAGTTCTTTAGTTGCTTCTTCACTAACATTTGGAATATCATCTGTAAGTTCTTCTGTTCCTAATTTAGTGTCTCTGACATCTATAGAGTATTCATCAATATGGATAGAAGTAAACACATCTTCCCTTACAACACTTTCTGAAATTACAATTGCATCCTCAAAATTATATCCTTTCCATGGCATAAATGCAACTTTAAGATTTCTTCCGAGAGCTAATTCTCCATTTTGAGTAGCATATCCCTCGCATAAAACTTGTCCTTTTTCAACATTATCTCCTTTCTCAACAATTGGCTTTAAGTTAACACATGTACCTTGATTTGTCTTTTTAAATTTAATAAGATTATAGGTCTGTTTTGGTTCATCAAATGAAAGCAACTTTTCCTCAGATGTTAAGTTGTGATTAATTATAATCTTATCAGCATCAACATATTCAACAGTTCCCCCCCTGCTTGCATTAATCAAGACCCTTGAGTCAGATGCAACGGATTTCTCTAAACCTGTTCCAACAATAGGAGATTCAGGTCTAAGTAGAGGAACAGCTTGTCTCATCATATTTGAACCCATCAAAGCTCTATTTGCATCATCATGTTCTAGGAATGGAATTAAAGATGCTGAGATTGATGCAATTTGATTTGGAGCTACATCAGTATAACTAATTTTACTTGGAGATATAACTGGGAAGTCAGCCTGATCTCTTGCAATAACTTTTTTTGAAGTAATTTTCCCATTTTTTTCATAATCAATGTTTGCTTGAGCTATTAATTTATTTTCTTCTTCCTCCGCTGTTAAATACTTAATCTTAGAAAGATTAATTTTACCATCTTTTACTTCACGATATGGTGTCTCAATAAAACCTAAATTGTTAACTCTTGCATAAACTGCCAGTGATGAAATTAAACCAATATTAGGTCCTTCTGGTGTCTCTATTGGGCATAACCTTCCGTAATGAGTATAGTGAACATCTCTAACTTCAAATCCTGCTCTTTCCCTTGATAAACCACCAGGCCCAAGAGCTGAAAGCCTTCTCTTATGTGTCAACTCAGCAAGAGGATTTGTTTGGTCCATAAATTGAGATAGCTGATTTGTACCAAAGAAAGTATTGATAACCGATGATAAAGTCTTTGCATTAATTAAATCAATTGGAGTGAAAACTTCATTATCTCTAACATTCATTCTCTCTCTTATTGTCCTCGCCATTCTTGCAAGACCAACTCCAAATTGAGTCGAGAGTTGTTCTCCAACGGTTCTAACCCTTCTATTTGATAAATGATCAATATCATCTATTTCAGCTTTGGAATTAATAAGTTCAATTAAATACTTTATAATAGTAGTTATATCAAGTCTCGTAAGAGTCCTTTCCTCCATATCAACATCCAAATTCAGTTTTTTATTCATTCTATATCTTCCAACTTCTCCCAAATTATATCTTTGATCAGAAAAGAAGAGCTTATCTATAATACCCCTTGCAGTCTCTTCATCTGGAGGTTCAGCATTCCTTAATTGCCTATAGATATATTCAACTGCCTCTTTTTCAGTATTTGTTTGATCTTTTTGAAGCGTATTGTAAATTATTGCATAATCTGAAAGATGAGAGTCTTCTTTATGAACTAGTATATTCTTTACGTCAGCATCTAAAATTTGATCAATATGTTCCTTATCAATTAAAGTATCTCTATCAATTATTATTTCATTTCTCTCAATTGAAATAACCTCACCTGTATCTTCATCAACGAAATCTTCATGCCATGTTTTTAATACTCTTGCTGCCAATTTTCTATTTATCAGATTTTTAATTGATGCCTTAGTAACTTTAATTTCTTCAGCTAAGTCAAATATTTCAAGTATCTCTTTATCTCCTTGGTAGCCAATAGCCCTAAATAATGTAGTTACAGGGAGTTTCTTTTTTCTATCAATATATGCATACATTACATTATTAATATCAGTTGCAAATTCTATCCATGAACCCTTAAAAGGAATTACCCTGGCAGAGTATAGCTTTGTTCCATTAGCATGAAAAGACTGACCAAAGAAAACACCAGGTGACCTGTGCAATTGAGAAACAACAACTCTCTCAGCACCATTTATTATAAATGTTCCGCTTGGTGTCATATATGGAATCGATCCTAGGAAAACATCTTGAACAATTGTTTCAAAATCTTCATGTTCTGAATCAGTACAATAAAGTTTTAATCTGGCTTTTAGTGGAACTGAATAGGATAAACCTCTTTCAATACATTCTTGCATCGAATACCTTGGTGGATCAATAAAATAATCAAGAAATTCTAGGACAAATTGGTTCCTAGCATCTGTAATAGGGAAATTTTCTTTAAAAGTATTAAATAAGCCTTCTTCAACTCTTTCATCGGATCTTGTCTCAAGTTGAAAGAAGTCCTTAAATGATTTAATTTGGATATCTAAAAAATCTGTAGCTACATTAGCTGTTTTAGAATTAGCAAAATTTATTCTTTGATTTTTTGTTCTTGTCATATTTATTCGATATTAGATAATACAAGTCTAGGCCTTTAGAAGTAATCCTAAAAGCCTATAAATGATTTATTTTAATTTACTTAAGTTCAACTTCAGCTCCAGCTTCTTCAAGAGATTTTTTCAGTCCTTCAGCGTCATCTTTAGATACTGCTTCCTTAAGGTTACTAGGAGTATTATCTACAAGATCCTTAGCTTCTTTTAAACCTAATCCTGTTAATTCCTTAACCAATTTAACTACTGCAAGTTTAGAACCTCCAGCTGACTTTAGAATTACATCAAATTCAGTTTTTGCATCAGCTGCAGAGTCTCCACCTGCTGCTGGACCTCCTGATACTGCAACCGCTGCAGCTGCAGCTGGTTCAATACCATGATCTTCTTTTAGAATTTCAGCTAGTTCATTAACCTCTTTAACTGTTAGGCTAACAAGCTGGTCTGCGACTTTTTTTAGATCTGCCATTATTTAGAATTTTAATTATTAATTTATTTATTTTTCACTTATTTTTTATCCTCTGATTCATCTTCTTTA
>CACIHJ010000012.1 GCA_902586435.1 uncultured Bacteroidota bacterium
GTCAACAAATACTTGTATCTGATCAGGTTTATATCCCCATGGCATATTATCAGGATCTTCAGAATCTACAATTCCTGAGTTTTCATATTCTTCAACAATTTCATTTGCTAGATCAGAAAAATATTGTCCATAGTTATAATTCCTAATAGAAGAAACATAAATTCCATCATCATCATTCCAAGAAGACATTTGATAAGTGTAACACCCTGAGAAGAGCATTAAAAAAGAAAATAAACCTAGGAACTTAAAAAAATGTTTCATCTATCTAATAAATTTAAAAATTTTGAAATATAAATGTGTTAACTTTGCATTAAATATTTCTATTAATATATAAACAACTTTTATGCCAAAGTCCTATGGGAAATAAAATTACTTCAAGAAAAGAAGATTATTCTAAATGGTATAATGATATAGTTATAAATGCTGACCTGGCTGAAAACTCAGAAGTAAGAGGGTGTATGGTCATTAAGCCATATGGTTTTTCTATATGGGAGCTTATGAAAAAAGAGCTAGATCAAATGTTTAAAGACACAGGTCACCAAAACGCATATTTTCCATTATTCGTTCCAAAGTCTCTTTTTGAAGCTGAAGAAAAAAATGCTGAAGGTTTTGCTAAAGAGTGTGCTATTGTGACTCACTATAGATTAAAAAATGACCCTAAGAAGAAGGGTAAACTTATTCTTGATCCAGAATCAAAACTAGAAGAAGAACTTATAGTAAGACCAACATCAGAGGCTGTTATTTGGAAAACCTATAAAAAATGGATTCAATCTTATAGAGATTTACCAATTTTGATTAATCAGTGGGCTAATGTAGTTAGATGGGAAATGAGAACAAGGTTATTCTTAAGAACTTCAGAATTTTTATGGCAAGAAGGTCATACTGCTCATTCAACAAAAGATGAAGCAATGAGTGAGTGCTTATTAATAAACAACATATATGCTGAATTTGCAGAGAAATTTATGGCTATGCCAGTTTTAAAAGGATCGAAATCAGAAGCGGAGAGATTTGCTGGTGCTGAGGAGACTTTATGTATTGAGGCTCTCATGCAAGATGGAAAAGCACTACAGGCAGGAACCTCTCACTTTTTAGGACAAAATTTTGCTAAAGCTTTTGATGTCAAGTTTGCAGATAAATCTGGTAAACTTGATTATGTTTGGGCTACTTCATGGGGTGTTTCTACAAGATTAATGGGAGCTTTAATTATGACTCATAGTGATGATAAAGGTTTAGTTCTTCCTCCAAATTTAGCACCAACACAAGTAGTTATAATTCCAATGATTAAATCTGAAGAATCAAAAAATAAAATTGAAGAATTATCTGATAAAATTTTTAATGATCTTAAATCAAATGGAGTTAGAGTAAAAATTGATTCTAGAGAAAACTTTACATTAGGATATAAGCTTAATGATTATGAATTAAAAGGTATCCCGATTAGATTGGTTATTGGTCAACAAGAAATAGAAAATGATGAATATGAAATATTCTCTAGAGATGATTTTAATAAAATAAAGTCTAATTCTGATGATATATTAAATAATATTATTAAATCATTAGATGATGTTCAAAATAGAATGTTATCAAAAGCAAAGAAAAGATTGAATGATAATACCCATGAAGTCAGCTCATACGATAAATTTAAAGAGATAATAGAGAGTCAAAGTGGATTTGTTTATTGTGGATGGGATGGTGAAGCTAGTTCAGAAGAATCTATCAAAAAAGAAACAAAGGCAACAATTAGATGTATAGTTGGAAATGGAGAAGACAAGGATCTTAAATGTATATATTCGGGAAACCCCGCAAAGCATAAAGTAATATTTGCTAAATCTTATTAAAATATTAAAAATTAATTTAAATTTGCAACCTGTTGGCCCGTTCGTCTATCGGTTAGGACCTCAGGTTTTCATCCTGGAAAGAGGGGTTCGATTCCCCTACGGGCTACAAAATTATAATTATGGCAAATCATAAATCCGCATTAAAGAGAATTCGCTCTGACGAATCAAAAAGATCGTTAAATAAGTTACAGCATAAAACTGCTAGAAATGCAATCAAGAAATTAAAAGATTCTAAGAGTAAAAAAGATGCTCAAAAACAATTTCCAATCGTTGTTTCTCTTATCGATAAATTATCTAAAAATAATATTATCCATAAGAACAAGGCTGCTAACTTAAAATCAAAATTAAGTAAGCTTATATAGTCTCTTTAATTAGTTTTGAGTATTAAGAATTCATTGAAATTAAGAATTCCTCATTGTTTTTAGTCTTTTTAAACCTATCATTTATAAATTCCATTGCCTCAACTGGATTCATATCAGCAAGGTATTTTCTCATTATCCACATCCTTTGAATAGTATTCTCATCTAACAATAAGTCATCTCTTCTTGTACTAGAAGATACAAGGTCAATTGCAGGGAAAATTCTTCTGTTTGATATTTTTCTATCAAGTTGAAGTTCCATGTTACCTGTACCTTTAAATTCTTCAAAAATTACTTCATCCATTTTTGAACCTGTTTCAGTTAGAGCGGTTGAGATTATTGATAATGAACCGCCATTCTCTATATTTCTTGCAGCTCCAAAAAATCTTTTTGGTTTATGAAGTGCATTAGCATCAACACCACCACTCAATATTTTACCAGAAGCTGGCTGAACTGTATTATAAGCTCTTGCAAGTCTTGTAATAGAATCCAATAAAATAACTACATCATGCCCACACTCTACTAATCTTTTTGCTTTTTCTAAAACAATATTAGCTACTCTTACATGTCTGTCAGCTGGTTCATCAAAAGTTGAGGCTACAACTTCTCCTTTAACATTTCTTTGCATATCAGTAACCTCTTCTGGTCTTTCATCAATTAATAAAATAATTTGGAAAACCTCAGGGTGGTTTGAAGCAATTGCATTTGCTATGTCTTTTAAAAGCATTGTTTTACCCGTTTTTGGTTGAGAAACTATCATACCTCTTTGTCCTTTTCCTATTGGAGAGAATAAATCAATAATTCTAGTTGATATAGTACTTTCCTTTTCTGAGATATTAAATTTTTCTTCAGGAAATAAAGGAGTTAGGTGTTGAAATGAAACTCTATCTCTAACTTCCTCAGGGCTAAAGCCATTTATTTTACTAATCTTTATAAGTGGAAAATATTTCTCACCATCTTTTGGCGGTCTAATAGTACCAAGACATGTATCTCCAGTTTTCAATCCAAATAATTTAATTTGAGACTGGGATACATAAATATCATCAGGTGATGATAAATAATTATAATCTGATGATCTTAAGAATCCATATCCGTCTTGCATTATCTCCAATACTCCTTCTGATTCAATTATTCCTTCAAATTCGAAATCAGGTTCTTTATACCTGGTTCTTTTATCTTTATTAAATCTATCAGGATCTCTTTTGGAAGAATGATTCCTATGTGGAGTTTTATTTTTAATAGTTGTAGGTTTTTTTCTTTCTTGCATATCTTCTTTTGAATCTGATGATTTATCAGAATCATTTTCTTTATTTTTTGATAGTTCAAGGATCTTATCAATTACATCTTGTTTTTTTAATCCTTTAACTTTTTCTATACCAAGAGTTTCAGCAATCTCAATAATTTCAGATAGCTTCTTTTCTTTAAGTAATTTTATATCGTACATATATTAAGTGAAGTTTTTTAAATTGAATATAGTTAAGTGAAATAAACTTCTATTGGATAATAGACTACTAAATTACAAATTTATTTTTAATTTAAACAAATATCTTTCAAATTAACTAAATGCCTAATAATAGATATTTTATTGAGTTTTCATACGATGGTTCATCTTATCATGGACTCCAAAAGCAACTAAATGCTATTTCAGTTCAAGAGATAATGGAAAATTCAATTTCTAAAATCTTAAGAGATAATATTAATATTATATCTGCTGGCAGAACTGATACAGGAGTTCATGCATTAAATATGTTTGCACATTTTGATTATGATATTAAAAGTAAAATTGAGGAAAGTAATTTTTGTTATCTGATTAATAGGCTTCTCCCTGCTGATATTGTTGTAGAGGCAATACATCTGGTTAAACCTAATTCACATTCAAGGTTTGATGCTATTTCTAGAACCTATAATTATTATATAACTGATTCTAAGAACCCATTTAATTATAGGTATAGATATTATCTTAGTGATCAGTTAGATTTTAGTAAAATGGATAAAGCCTCAAAAAAACTATATGAGTACGAAGACTTTAAATGCTTCTCAAGGTCAAATACAGATGTTAAAACATATAACTGTAATATAATTAATGCTAGTTGGGTTAAATCAGATGATGGCTTTAAGTTTGTAATTAAATCAAATAGATTTTTAAGAAATATGGTAAGAGCTATTGTAGGAACATTGTTAGAAATAGGGAAGGGAAGAATTAAAATAAGTGATTTAGATAGAATAATTAAATCAAGAGATAGACGAAATGCTGGATATTCTGTCCCTGCAGAAGGTTTGTTTTTAGTGGAAATAGTATATGATAAAGAAATATTTATAGAATCATGGAAAAAATAAAAGCAAAATATTTTGATTTAAAACAATTTGCTAAACTAATGCAATATGTTAAACCTTATAATAAAAGTTTTTATTTGGTTATGTTTTTTGCAATTGTATTATCTGTTATCACAACAGTTACTCCATATCTGCTGAAGATTATTGTTGATGATTATATAATTCCAAAAGATTATTCAGGAATGACCCTTATTATATTTTTAATGGCGGTAACATTGTTAATTGAAGTGGTGTTAATGTTTTCTTTTACATACTATTCAAATTGGCTAGGTCAAAGAGTAATAAAAGATATTAGGGTGAAAATTTTTGATAAAATAATTAATCTAAAAATGTCGTTTTTTGATAAAAATTCTGTAGGTAGGCTTGTTACTAGAGCAGTTAGTGATATTGAGACTATTGCTAGTATTTTTTCTCAAGGCCTGTTTACCATTATAGCCGATCTTTTTAAAATGACAGTTATTTTGTTAGTGATGATTATTATTAGTTTTAGGTTAACGATTGTTGTATTAATAATATTCCCTTTCTTAATATATGCTACAAGGATATTTCAGAAAGCCATGAAAAAAGCATTTGAACTTGTTAGAAGGGAAGTTGCTAATTTAAATTCATTTGTTCAGGAAAGAATTAGTGGAATTAAAATAGTTCAAATATTTAATAGGGAAAAAGTAGAAGAGGATAAATTCAATGAAATAAATACTAAGCATAGAGATGCTTGGTTAAGAACAGTTTGGATAAACTCAATATTTTTTCCAATTGCTGAAATATCTGGATCAATATGTATTGGTCTTCTTGTTTGGTATGGAGGAGTATCTAATCTTAATGGAATCAATATCTCAGTTGGAACTCTATTTTTATTTATAACTATGTCAGGTCTTTTATTTAGACCTCTTAGACAAATTGCAGATAAATTTAATACTCTTCAGATGGGGATGGTAGCAGTTGACAGAATTTTTTCAATTCTTGAAAATAATTCGGTTATTAAAGAAACAGGAAAAATTAATACACGAAGTTTTAAGGGAAAAATTGAATTCAAAAATGTAAGATTTGAGTACATATCAAATATTGAAGTGCTAAAAGGTATCTCGTTTTCAGTAAATCCTGGTGAGACTCTTGCTATTGTTGGACCAACAGGAAGTGGCAAAACAACTATAATTAATTTAATTTCAAGGTTTTATGATACAAGAGATGGTAAAATTCATATAGATGGAAGATCTATTAATGACTATACATTAAGTTGTCTGAGAGATAATATTGGTCTTATCTTGCAAGATGTATTTTTATTTGCAGATACAATTCAAAATAATGTGACATTATTTGATGAGCATATCTCAAAAGAACAGGTTGTTGCTTCAGCCAAGGAACTTGGGATACACGACTTTATAATGTCTCTGCCAGAGGACTATAATTTTAATGTACAGGAGAGGGGTAATACTCTTTCTGCAGGACAAAAGCAATTAATAGCATTTATGAGGGTTCTAATTAAGAACCCGGACATACTTATTCTTGATGAAGCAACATCATCAATAGACTCATATTCTGAAGATTTAATAAAAAGTGCAACAAAAAAAATAACAAGGAATAAAACTTCAGTTATTATTGCACATAGGCTATCAACTATTGAGGCAGCATCAACAATAATATATATTGAGGATGGATTGATTATAGAGATTGGGAACCATAAAGAATTGATGGGAATAGAAAATGGTAGATATCGTAAAATGCATAAAGAGCAATTTGATAATGTTGAAGTGTTAGATTAACTTATGTAAGATTTATTATTTTACCATTACAATTTAATGTCATATTTTTAAGTTATATATCTGCCAAGTAAACATAATTTTATTAATGGAAGAAACTAAGTCACAATATTTAAAAGTTATTGAAAGTTCAAGAAAAGTGTTTAAAGATAAGAACTTAGACTACGGTTCATCATGGAGAATTCTCAGAGTTTCTTCATTTGTTGATCAAATTCATATTAAAGCCCAAAGAATAAGAAATCTTCAAATTAATGAAGATCAGAAAATTGATGAAGGTCAAGTCCCTGAATTTATTGGTATAATTAACTATTGTATAATGAGTTTGATTCAAATACAAATAGGTGTAGTTGATGAACCAGACCTTAATGGAAATGAAGTTTTTGAGTTATATGACAATAAAGTAAATGAAACATTCGAATTAATGCTAAAGAAAAACCATGATTATGGAGAAGCATGGAGGGATATGGAAATTTCAAGTCTTACAGATCTAATTATACAGAAAATTTTCAGAATGAAAAGTATTAACAGCAATGATGGTAAAACAATTTCTAGCGAAGGGATAGAATCGAATTTTCAAGATATATTGAATTATTCTGTTTTTGCTTTAATTCTCCTAAAAGCATAATAAATCATGGAACAAAAAATAATAGTAGGAAATTGGAAAAATTACTTAAATAAAGATGAGTCAGTTAAACTTGCAAAAGAGATTCTTGATGAAAAAATCCCTGATAAAATAAGAGTTATGATTTCTCCTAATAATCTCTACTTAAATCAGGTAAATGATATACTAAAACAGTCTTCAGTTGAGGTTATTGGTCAAAATGTCACTTCCTATAAGTCTTCTTCAGATACTGGGGGAGTTACAATAATTGGTCTAAAAGATATTGGAGTAGATAGGACTATTCTTGGTCATTCTGAGGTTAGAAAAAGAAATAAGAGTTTTAAATCTGAGGAAATTTTAAAAGAAGTTATACCTGAAGAATTTAAATTCATTTTATGTTTTGAAGGTATTGAGCAGATCCCTTTTAATATATTAAATAATGACTTTGAGATAATCCTTGCATATGAACCAGTATGGGCTATAGGTACTGGAGAAACTGCATCTGTTGAGCATATTAATGAAGTTCATGGAATGGTAAAATCAGAGCTTTCAAAACTTAATTTAGATATTCCTATCCTATACGGTGGAAGTGTTAATCCAGATAATTCAAATGAGATATTATCTCAGGAATTGGTAGACGGAGTTCTGGTTGGAGGTGCTTCAACTAATTATGATGACCTTCATAAAATAATTAATTGTCTATAACAATTCATTATTCTATTATAATTTTTTTAACATCCAATTATAACCTTACAAAATAATATTAATTTATATTTGCGCCATAAACAATGATTATGTTAAAAAAATCATTTATCGTATTATTTATTTTAACATTCTTTCATGTCCAATCACAAGAAATTATGGATAACTCTATTTATCAGTTTAAAGTTGAAGATATTTATGGTAAAACGTATGACTTTTCTAAATTGAAAGGAAAGAAAATAATGATAGTAAACACTGCTTCAAAATGTGGTTTAACATACCAGTACAAAGCTCTCCAAGAACTATACAATAATTATAGTATATATGATTTTATTGTTATAGGTTTCCCCTCAAATGATTTCCTCTGGCAAGAACCTGGTTCTAATGAAGAAATAATTGAATTTTGTGAAGAGAATTATGGAGTTACATTTCCAATGATGACAAAAGTTAAAGTAAAAGGATTAAATAAACATCCTCTTTACCAATTCTTAACTCAAAAAGCAAAAAATAATTATAAAGATTCAAGAGTTACATGGAATTTTCAAAAGTATCTTATCAACAGAGATGGTATGGTGGAAAAAATTATATCCCCAAAAGCTAGACCAGACTCAGAAGAAGTTATATCTTGGATAACTAATGGAGAATAAATCTAAAAAATTTTCTACTAAATGTGTTCATGAAGGTGAAATAAAGGATACAATGTATCAAGGTATAGTATCGCCACTTTTTATGTCTACAACTTATCCTTGGTTCGGAGGAGATGATCCTGAAAAGAAACCCTATCCAAGATATTTTAATACTCCAAATCAAGAATTTTTATCAAAAAAAATTGCCTCATTAGAAAATGGTGAGAAGGCTTTAATATTTACTTCTGGAATGGCTGCTATTAGTACTTCAATAATGGCTAATGTTAAGACTGGTGACCATATTGTGGTTCAAAATGATATATATGGAGGTACCAGAAACTTTGTTCTGACAGAGTTTGATAAATTTGGAATTGAATATTCTTTTACCAATGGTCTAGACCCTTTAAATTTCTCTGATCAAATTAAAGATAATACAGTAGGTATATATTTAGAAACTCCTAGCAACCCTCTTTTGAAAATTGTTGATTTAAAATCAGTCTCTTCAATAGCTAAAGATAATGGGGTTTGGACAATGATTGATAATACTTTTTCTAGTCCAGTTAATCAAAATCCTATTGATCACGGAATAGATATTGTTTTACATAGCGCTACAAAATATCTTGGGGGTCATAGTGATATTTCTGCTGGAGCAGTTATCAGCACTGAATCAAGAATTGAACAAATACTTAATTCTGCTAAAAATTTTGGTGGAAATCTAAGTGATTATACAGTGTGGTTACTTGAAAGAAGCATAAAGACATTACATATTAGGGTTAAGGAACAGACTAATAATGCTAAAACTTTAGCAAAAATGTTAGATGAAAACACCAATATATCTAAGGTTTATTACCCAGGCCTTGAGTCTCATCCTTCGCATGAAATTGCTAAATCTCAAATGAATGATTTTGGAGGAATGATGTCATTTGATCTGAACAATAATGTTGATGTGTATGATTTCCTTAAATCTCTCAATTTAGTCAAACCAGGTATGAGTCTGGCCGGAGTTGAAACAACTGTAAACTTTCCAATGAAGACATCACATGGATTAATGACTCAGAAAGAAAGAGACATTCAAGGAATAGGGGATAAGCTTATTAGATTATCAGTAGGGATTGAATCTTATGAAGATATTTACGAAGATCTTGATCAAGCTATAAAATCATCAATAAAATGAAACTGGACATCTTAGCATTTGGAGCTCACCCAGATGATGTTGAAATGGGATGTGGAGGCACTATCGCTAAATCAACTGCTTCAGGTAAAACCGTTGGTATAGTTGATCTTACCAAAGGAGAGTTAGGAACTAATGGTAGTCCAGAAGAAAGAAAAAAAGAAGCTAGCGAATCAGCTAAAATTCTAGGAGTTAAATTCAGAGAGAATATGGGTTTTGAAGATGGCTTTATAGAAAATAATAAATCAAATCAAATAGAGATTGTTGAAAAAATCAGACACTATAAACCTGAGATAGTTCTTACATGTGCTCAAATAGATAGACATTCTGATCATGGTAAAGCTAGTGACCTAGTTTATGATTCATGTTTTGTTAGTGGTCTTATTAAGCTCAAAACCTCATTAGACTCAAAAAATCAAGACCCTTGGAGACCTAAAATTATTTTAAATTATCAACAGTGGAATGATTTTGAACCTGATGTAATAGTAGATATATCAAAATTCATTAAAATAAAAGAAAAAGCAATTTTATCTTTTAAAACTCAAGTTTTAAAAGCTGATAATACAAGATCAACTAAAATCAATTCAGAAAATTTCTTAAAAAGCATTAATTATCGAGCTAAAAATTTTGGTAGATTAATTGATACTGATTTTGCAGAAGCTTTTCAGTCTAGAAGAAATATTGCTGTAGATAATATTTTCGATCTAATCTAACTTTTAAACATTTAATTTTTTATAAAACCAACAAATAGTCTATTTTTGCAGCCTATATGGTGGTTGTAGTTCAGTTGGTTAGAACGCCTGATTGTGGTTCAGGAGGTCGCCGGTTCGAATCCGGTCTTCCACCCAAATTTATTCAACATCTACTTTAATGGTCTCTTCCATGTTAGCTATTTCCCATGCAGTATGAAAGATTAGTTTAGTTCTTTGTGTTAAAAGATCATAACGAATTTTATCAGCGGTGTCAGTAGGCATATGATAATCTTCGTGAGTTCCACTGAAATAAAAAATAACAGGTATATTGTTTTTAGCAAAATTAAAATGATCACTTCTAAAATAAAATCTGTTTGGATCATCCCAGGCATTAAATCTATAGTCTAATTCAAGGTCTACAGTTCTTTCATTAACTTTTTCAGATGTCTCATGAAGCATTGAGCTCAATCTGTCTGTTCCAATTAAATAAATATAATGATCATTCTCTGAGTCTCTTGTAGGATCTGTTCTTCCAATCATATCAATATTTAGATTTGTAATAGTATCTTCAAGAGGAAATAGAGGGTTTTCAACATAGTACTTAGAGCCCAATAGACCCTTTTCTTCAGCAGATACATGAAGTATAACAATAGACCTTTTAGGTCTATACCCATCGAGCACTGCAAGCTTAAATGCTTGAGCAATTTCTAATAGGGCCATTGATCCAGATCCATCATCATCTGCACCATTATAAATATCATCTCCTTTTCTACCCACATGATCAAGATGAGCTGTAAGAATGATATATTCATCAGGTTTCTCACTTCCTCTTATTATTGCAGCAACGTTTTCTGTTTTAACCCAATTAATCTTTTCTTTAGTAACAGGGATATCAATATAATCAGGACTAACAACCTGTCTTCCAGAAAAATCAACTAAAAATTTTTGAAAGTAATCTTCTGTATTAACAGCTTTATCAATATCATTAGCTTTATAGAAGTCCCTGATAAAATTGACCGCTAGCTTTTGGCCAGGTTCTCCTGTGTTTCTTCCTTCAAATTCATCAGAAGCATATATATATATAAGATCTTTTAATTCCTTTTCAGTAATCGAATTTGAATATTTTACTGATATATCCTGTTGTGAGCAGCTATAATTAAATGTTAATAAGAAAATTAGTGTTAATGTGCTTATTTTTTTCATATGGTTATTTATTATTTAATATCTTTTTTTCTATTCCATCCCATAATGCAATTCTAACTCTAAGAGCATCTTCTGAAGCTTTGATTGATTCATTAATCTTAACCTCATCATCTCCGCATAAAAAAGAAAGCATCTTCATAGCCATTGGTCCATGCATATCACCATCCACCTCAATATGTCTTTTAAAGTAATAAATTAATTTATCAATTCTTGTTTTATCTGAACTATTTATTTTCTCAAGAAGAGGAATAAACATGTCAGGAATTAAGTCTTCTCTACCGAAAGTAAAAACAGATGCTATCTCATGTATTTTATCGTCATTAATAATTCCAAATGTGAAGATTAAGAATTCTTTTATATAATCATCAATATTCAACTTTTTTATATCATCAGTAATTGTATTAATATCATTAAGTGATGAAATTTGATTTGAAATTAAATTAGTGTCAACATCTATATCTTTAATAGCATTAATATACATTTCATAATGTGATGTAGCTGAACCATCTTGATTTTCATCTGTTTCTTCACCAGCAACAATCTCATTTATTAGTTTTGAGACTTCAGAGTTATTACTTGGCATCCATGGAATATTAATTGATGTTAACTCAATTTGGAGTTTTTTAAGTAATGACATGAAATCCCAAACTGCGAAAACATGAGACTCACAAAATATTTTTAAATCTTCAGGTGTATTAATTATTTTATATAGATTGTGATTTTTAAGTTTTGATTTTAATGGTTCAAGATTTTGGGCTATTTTATCCATATATAAGTATTTTTGAGCAAATATATATAATAAAATAAAACATGAATACTGAAATATTATTGTTTCTTATTTCTTCTATTACACTGACATTAATGCCTGGACCAGATATACTTTTTGTGATTTCTCAAAGTATTTCAAAAAATAGACTAACTGGAGTACTAATCTCATTAGGCCTTTGTTCAGGACTACTCATCCACACATCACTTATTATTTTTGGATTATCACCTGTGATTTCAAACAACTATTTTATTTTTCAATTATTCAGTTCATGTTACCTTCTATTGCTTATTTCACAAGAATTCAATTTATTGCCAAGTATATACTTTTCGAGGTTGAATTTTAATCTTAACTCACCATATTTGAAAGGATTAATAATGAATCTTATAAACCCAAAAGTCATATTATTTTTTATAGCTTTTTTTCCTGCATTTTTGTTTTCAAATACAATAGACGTAAAGACTCAATTCTTTATCTTAGGATTATTATTCTTCGCTCAAGCTTTAATAATTTTTATCAGCGTATCATACTTATCTGAAAAAATATTTAACTCCTTTAACATATCATCAAAGTCTCCAAATACTTCATATATAAAAACAGCAATATATATCCTTATAATTGTCTTAATTTGGTTTGATTAGGTTCTAGTTTTAAATTTGTATATTTATATGCAATTAGTTTATAATTAATTGCAATGACTAATTCAAAAATTCTTAATGAAGGTTTAACATATGAGGATGTTCTTCTAATTCCTCAATACTCTGATATTCTTCCTCAAAAAGTTAATCTTAAAACTAGATTTAGTAAGAATATTGACCTTAATATTCCTATTGTTTCTGCTGCAATGGACACAGTTACTGAAAGTAAAATGGCTATTGCTGTAGCAAGAGAGGGTGGAATAGGTGTAATTCATAAGAACCTTTCTATTGAGCATCAATCAAATGAAGTTAGACTTGTAAAAAGAGCTGAATCAGGAATGATTATAGATCCAGTTACACTTAAACTAAATGCATTTGTTAAGGATGCAAAGAAGTATATGAAAAAATATAAAATTGGGGGAATCCCAATTATATCTGATAAAGGTAAATTAAAGGGAATTGTTACAAATAGAGACTTAAGGTTTGAAAAGGAAGATAACAAGTCAATCTCTAAAGTTATGACCTCAAAGAATCTTATTACTGTTAAGTCCGGAACATCATTAGAAGAAGCAGAAGGAGTTCTTAAAAAACATAAAATTGAAAAACTACCAGTTGTTGATTCAAAAAACAATCTAGTGGGATTAATTACTTTTAGAGATATAAATAAACACTCTACTAAATCAATCTCTAATAAAGATGATTTTGGAAGACTAAGAGTTGCAGCTGCAATTGGAGTTGATAGAGATTTACTAAAAAGATCCAAAGAGTTAATCAGTGCAGGAGTTGACGCCCTTGTTATTGACACTGCTCATGCTCATTCCAAAAGTGTAGCTGAAGCACTTAAAAAGGTTAAAAATAATTTCAATAATATTGATGTAGTAGTTGGAAATATAGCAACAAAAGAAGCAGCTAACTTTTTAATAGATATTGGAGCGGATGGATTAAAAGTTGGCATAGGTCCAGGCTCTATATGTACAACTAGAATTGTTGCAGGAGTTGGTTACCCTCAGTTTTCTGCAGTTTTAGAAGTAGCGAAGTCAATAAAAAATAAAAATATACCTATTATTGCTGATGGTGGTATTAGATATACTGGAGATATATCAAAAGCAATAGCTGCTGGTGCTGATTCTGTCATGTTAGGTTCTCTTCTTGCCGGTACTGAAGAATCTCCTGGTGAAACTGTAATTTTTAATGGTAGAAAATTTAAAACCTACAGAGGAATGGGTTCTGTAGAGGCTATGAAGGAAGGTAGTAAATCAAGATATTTTCAAGGTTCTGAAAATGACTCAAAAAAATTAGTTCCTGAAGGAATTGTAGGGCGAGTACCCTATAAAGGTGAGCTTCAGGAAAGTATCCATCAATTTGTTGGAGGGTTAAGATCTGGGATGGGTTACTGTGGAGCCAAAAGCATCAATGAGTTAAAATCTAAATCTAAATTTGTTAAGATTACTGGTTCAGGTATTAAAGAGGGGCATCCCCATAATGTTACAATTACAAAGGAAGCTCCAAACTATAGTCCGCCTAAAGTTTAAGCTGAATACAATGAGACAGAAGCTCTTTATTTTAATAACTATACTACTATCATCTTGTAATGAATTGACATCAACTAAAAATGATAAATTAGTGTCAAGAGTTGGAGAGAATTATCTGTATGAATCAGAAATACCAGATTTCTCTTTCTACGAAGACAGTCTAATAAGGAAGAAGGTTTTTATTGATTCCTGGGCAAGAGAAAACATTCTTTTTGATCTTTCTTTAGTGAATCTTGATCAAAAGTCAATTATAAACTTAGATGAACTAATTGAAAGATATAAGAGAGATTTATATATAAATTCTTATAAGGATATACTTGTTAATTCCATGGTAGACTCTATCATAAGTGATAGTGAAATAGATGAATACTATGATAAAAATCTAAATAAATTTAAATTAAATGAGGATTTGATTAAATTCAGGTTTGTTAAAATTCCATTAGATAATATTAATATAAATAAAATCCGAAATGGATTAATTAGATTTAGTTCCTTTGATAAGAACCTTATTGATTCTCTTTCATTTCAATTAGCATCCTATAGCTTGAATGATTCTTTGTGGATTACAAAAAGAGACTTTTTTAATCAGGTAGATTTTATTAACTATGAAAATGAAAAAAAATATGTTAAAAAAGGACAGTTGATTAGTAAAAGAGATAGTATGTATGTAAATTTATTATTCATTGATGATATTCTTCAAGCAAATAGCGTAGCCCCAAGAAGTTATCTGTCTGATAGAATTAAATCAACTATATATAATAATAGAAAAATATTATTAATTAGGGAGCTAAATAAAGAAATTATTAATGATGCAATTAAATCCAAAAAATATGAACTATATAAATAAATTTATTTATACTATTTTATTATTTAATTTTTTTATTTGTTTCTCCCAAGATAATGAATCAGAAAAAAGGATTAAAGTTGATGGTATTTCTTCTGTAGTTGGTGACTTTATTATTTTAGAATCAGATATTGATAAAGTTATGATTGATATGGAATCACAGGGTATATCAACAAGAGGTGTATCAAAATGTCAATTGTTGGGGAAATTAATGGAAGATAAACTATATGCACACCATGCAGTTCAAGATAGCCTTGAACTATCTGACTCTGAAATTTATGATTATGTAGATAGAACAATTGAGTACTTTACTGAGCAATTGGGAGATATAGATAAAGTCCTTGAGTTTTATAATAAAAAGGATGAGATAACATTCAGAGATGAATTATTTGAGATTAATAAGACACAAAAATTAGCAGAACTTATGCAGGATGAAATAATTTCAAAAGTTGAAATCACTCCTGAAGAAGTTAGGCAATTCTTTAACTCTATTCCAAAAATTGAATTACCAATATTTGGAACTGAACTTGAAATTGCACAGATAGTTATTGAGCCAAGTGTTTCAGAAGATGAGACAAATCGGATTATTAATCAACTCAAAGTTTTTAGAGAAGATGTTTTAGAGGGCGGATCTAGTTTTGCATCTAAAGCTTTACTATATTCTCAAGACCCCGGTTCGAGAAGTAAAGGGGGAAAGTACACCTTAAATAGAAAGAAACCCAAAATGGTAAAAGAATTTCGTGATGTAGCTTTTAGCCTTCGAGAAGGAGAAATCTCTGAGCCTTTTAAGAGTGATTTTGGATGGCATATAATTATGGTAGATAGGATTAGAGGTCAAGAAATTGATGTTAGACATATTCTGTTATCACCTAAAATTTCTGAAGATGAACTGCGTTTAGCGAAAGAGAAAATTGATACAATTCGTAAAAGGATTGTTGACAAGGAAATATCCTTTTTTGATGCGGCTCTATTCTACTCTGATGAAAAAGAAACTAAACAAAATGGAGGTGTCTTAATTAACCCTTCAACTAATGATACAAGATTTGAACTAACTAAGATGGATCCAGTTCTTTATGCACAAATTAAGGATTTAAAAGATAACTCTATCACCTTTCCACTAATGGATAATTCAGAGCAAATACCAAAATATAAAATATTAAAAATTTCAAATCGATTTGATGAACATGTAGCTGATTTCTCAATAGATTATGTTAAGATTAAAGATCTTGCATTAAAAGAAAAGCAACTTCGAGTAATTCAAGATTGGATGGAGGGCAAGATTGAGGATACCTATATAAATGTTAATACTGATAATAGGTATTGTGATTTTGTATATAACTGGATAAAAGAATAACTATTTAAAATATTTTTTTGGTATATATAGCATTCCAAAGCATTCTCCACCCTCTTTATTTATGTTTTTATGATGAATTTTATGAGCTCTCCTAACTCCTCTGGCATATTTATTATTTATGTTTCTAAATAATTTGAATCTTTGGTGTATAAAGATATCATGAACAATAAAGTATGCAAGGCCATATAAGCCAATCCCTATGGCAATAGGGAGACCTAAATAAAAACCTTTCTCTCCCCATAAATACACAAACATGAAGCTAAGTGAGGCGTAAATTATAAAGAATGAATCATTCCTTTCAAACCATGATTTGTGATCTTTTTTATGATGATCTTTATGAAGAAACCAAAGTGGCCCATGCATAATATACTTATGATTAAACCATGCTGTAAATTCAGTAAAACAAAATGCGCCAATAAGAGCTGATGTCCATATAATTATGTCCATAGAATTAAATTTAATTGATATTTAATATAAGATCTGGTGAGCACTATTAATTTTTGAAAGTTATCTATTCTAACTCTAGATTCCTTTATATCTCCAGAAGAAGTGTTCTTTAACTTTTTTAGCAGTTTATTATAATACCTGTATGCGATATAAACTCCAAATCTAGCTTTTTTAGGAAGCTTTGCAATTCCCTTTAATGCATGCTCAAAATCTTTCTCAATTTCTTTAATAATTTTATCTTTAGAGTTCTCATCAAAATTTTTCATATCGATATTTGGAAAGTATACTCTATTTAATATTTCAGAGTCTGACTTCAAGTCTCTTAAAAAGTTTACTTTTTGAAATGCTGAGCCTAATGACATAGCATATGGTTTTAGTATATTATATTCTTTTTTTGAACCGGAAACAAAAACCTTTAAACACATAAGTCCAACAACATCTGCAGACCCGTAGATATATTCTTTGTAATCCTGCTGACTACTATACCTCCTAATATCAAGATCCATTCTCATGCTTTTCATAAAAGATCTAATCAAACTAGTTTCAATGTTGTATTTATTAACCGTATGCTGAAATGAATTAAGTATTGGATTAAGGCTAATCTTCTCTTCAATACTTGACCATAATTCTTTCTCAAATTGATCTAATAGTTTTCTTTTTGGATATTTATGAAAAGTGTCTACAATTTCATCTGCAAATCGAACAAAACCATAAATATTAAATATATCATTTCTTATCGATTTTGATAATAATTTAGTTGCTCTATAAAAAGATGTGCTATACTCTTTTATAACTATTTTACTACAATCTTCAGAAACTTTATCAAAAATTGCCTTCATAAAGGCAAAAATAATGAAAAAGAACAAATGATTTTAATAAATTTGACCTATGGAAGAAATAAAACTATATCACTATACTTCAATTTCTCATCTAATAGAAATTTTTCGAACAGGAAAACTTAAATTATCTCAGACAGATAAAATGTTAAAAGTTAAAAAGCCTGGATTATGGTTTAGCACTAATTCAGAATGGGAGTTTTCTGCTTTTAAGAGATTTAATGATGGAAAAAAAGAATTTGATTTAAACAAACCTGAAGAGTTTGAAAAATATATTGGCTGTGCAAGACTTATAACTAAACTTGATTCAAGGTTTGTTACTTATGCTAAGTATAAATATAAATCTAAAGCACATCCACTTGTTTGGGAGAAAATAGGGGAAGTTGGAAGAAGTAAAGGAGCTAATCCTGAAGAATGGTACGCAACATTCAGTCCAATTAATGTTGACAATCTTGATATAGAGGTTTATGACAATGGAAGTTGGTATAATCTTAAAAAAGAAGATGGGGAGTTTGATACTGAGTTGTTTAATAAGAATTTAGAAAAAACATTTATATATAAAAGAGGAAAAGAGCTTGAATCTAAGATGGAAAAAGAACCTGTTGAGACTAAGCAAGAAGAGCCTGTAGTAGAGGAGACTAAGCAAGAAGAGCCTGTAGTAGAGGAGGTTAAACAGGAAGAGCCAGTAGTAGAGGAGGTTAAACAGGAAGAGCCAGTAGTAGAGGAGGTTAAGCAGGAAGAGCCAGTAGTAGAAGAGATCAAAGAGGAAGAGCCAGTACTAGAGGAGGTTGAAGAACAGGAGCCAGTATTAGAGGAGATTAAAAATGAAAAACCAGTAGAAGAAGAACTTAAGCCAGAAGGGTTTATGTCAAAAGTTAGAGGCTTTTTTGGAAGGTTTAAAAAGAAAAAGTAAATAAGTGCCTACGACTGGAGTCGAACCAGCACGCCTAAAAAGGCACTACCCCCTCAAGGTAGCGTGTATACCAATTTCACCACGTAGGCCTAAAAAAGATTTTAAAGAAATTGTTGTGACCTGGCTGGGTCTCGAACCCAGGACCCTCTCCTTAAAAGGGAGATGCTCTACCAACTGAGCTACCAGGTCAAAAAGAAGGTCAAATATACTTCGAAATATTCATTTACCAATCATGTTTTTTGTTATAAATTTGTCATGATAAAATAAAAATGAAAAAAACAATTTTTCTTATCGGATATATGGGTTCAGGGAAATCAGTCATTGGTAGAAATCTATCTAAAGCTATCTCATATACCTTTTATGATTTAGATAATTTTATTACAACTAAAGAGGGGTTAACTATAAATGAAATTTTTGAACAGAAAAAGGAGCTTTATTTTAGAAAAATTGAAAGAGAATATTTAAAGGAATTGATAAATAAAGATGAGGAGAAAGTTATTTCATTAGGCGGGGGTACACCATGTTATGATAATAATATGGAAATAATTCTACATACTGTCGACTCAGATTCAATATATATACATAGGTCAATAGATTTTTTAGTTGATAGACTTTATAATAAAATATATTCTAGACCTCTAATCGCTCACCTTAAAAGTAAAGAGGAATTAAAAGAATTTATATCTAAACACCTTTTTGAAAGAAATCAATATTACTTTAGATCTAAAAAAATATTAAAAACAGATAATTCAGAACTAGATCAAGTTATACATGAATTAATGGATGTCTTAGATTAAATAAGCCCCTATATCTTTATTACCTAATTTTACCTCTATATGACTCTTTATAGATGTTGATAATGATAATCCAATGAAGTTTATTTTAATAGGGAATAGCGTATGATCTCTATTGACTAGAACAGCAGTATTTATTTTTTTTGGTTCGAATTTGACTAACTCTTTTATCACATAAATTAAAGTCTTTCCTGTATTCGATACATCATCAATTAAAACAATTGATTTGTTTTTTATATTACTTTTTGAATATTTTATTTCAACAGTATTTAATGGTTTTTTTTTATTCAGATCAATACTTATAAATTCAATATTGATATCACAAATAGACTCTAATTCTTTAATAATCCTTTTTGCAATTATTGATCCATTTTTTTCAATACCACAAATCAGAATTGATTTATCATCAAAATTTTCTTCATATATTTCATATGAAATTCTTTTGATTTTTTCTTGAATTTGTTCTTTATCTAAAATCTTTTTCTCTTTCATATATTTTCCAAATATAGCTAAAGCTTTGAATAAAAATAAAGTAATGTTGTATCTTCGTGTCAAGTCTATGAATAAGTCTACCATATATTTTCTTCTAATGTTTCCTCTATTGCTTTCATGTAACAAGGATGATGATAATACGGTTGAAATAAGAGATCGTTCTGATCAGGTACTTCTAGATGAGCAAACAATAGAAGAATATCTCAGAACTCACTATTATAATTATGAAGATTTCAGTAGCTCAAATAGCTTTGAAGTTGAAATGAAAATTAGAATTGACACTATTACAGATTCAACTTCAGATAGAACACCTTTATTTGATCAGGTTAACGTAAAGACTATAAATGTAGCAGATTCTGATGGTATTGAAACACCTCATAAATTATACTATATTATTGCCCGTGAAGGGATAGTCTCCAATCCATCAATTGTTGACTCTGTCTACATTACATATAAAGGAATGTTAACAGATAATCATATTTTTGATGAAAGGAAATACCCAGTATGGTTAGATCTAGCTAATTCTTTGCAAGGATTTAGAGAAGGTGTTAGTGAATTAAAATCTGGTGAATTTAGACAAAACTCAAACGGGACAATTCAATACTCTTCATATGGTGTGGGATTGTTTTTTTTGCCTTCAGGTATTGGCTACTTTGAAAATACAACTGCGAATATCCCTGAATACTCTCCTCTTATATTTTCAGTATCATTAATGACTTCAAATCCTACTGATCATGATAATGATGGAATATTATCAATAAATGAAGACATTGATGGTGATGGTGACCCATTAGGTGATGATACAGACAATGATAATATATGGAATATGTATGATAGCGATGATGATGGTGATGGAACTCTGACAATTAATGAGTTAGATAAGAATAATGATCAAATAATAGATGATACTGATAATGATGGTATCCCTGATTATCTAGACCCAGATAATTAAAATCTATTTATTTTTACTAAAAATTCCATAAGGTAGATCATAAGACAATAAAATCGAAAATCTATTGTTTGTTGAATCAATATTTCCATCTGGAATATTTAAACCATTTGCATTTATAATTAGTATTTCATTACTATTTAAACCTCTCTCATATCTTAGGTCTATTGCAAAGGATTTGACTTTTACTCTAGACCCAAGTAAAAGAGATAATCTGTACTTATCCTTAATATCTTCTAAATCAAAAACATCACTACTAGTTTTAAGATTATATTTAAATGAAGGTCCCCCAAAAACACTTATAGGTCCAAAAATATTATACCCAAATATTATAGGAACTTGAATCTCTGAAGACTTAAAATTATGTTTTAAGACATCTTCAGAAAGGTTTCCAGAAAGTATAGCCGAGCCTTGATTTGATTTTGAAAAAATAAAATTCAACTCAGGCCTAATATAAAATGTAATAAGATCAATCTCTGTATATACACCTAATTGAAATCCTGTTGCATTCTTTAAATCAAGATCATAATTGTCAATTGTATTCTTAATATTTTCAATAGATCCAAATGAATCGTCATTAAAACCAAAATTTACGCCAAGACTTCCTTGAGAATACAAGGATGTATTACATATAATTACTAATAGTAGGATATATCTGTTCATTTTTTTCTTGAGATTACTTTCTTTACACTCTCTACAATAGAATCACTGTCTAAACCATATTTTTTGATTAGTTCAAAAGGTGTTCCTGATTCACCAAAGGTATCATTTGTAGCAACAAATTCTTGTGGAACAGGATAGTTGGTACTTAATGTTCTAGAAACACTTTCTCCTAAACCTCCAAGAAAATTGTGTTCTTCAGCTGATACAACAGCATTTGTTTTTTTTGCAGATCTAATTATAATTTCCTCATCTAAAGGTTTAATTGTATGAATATTTATTATTTCAGATGATATCCCAATTTCTTCAAGTTTTTTTGAAGCCTCGATAGATTCCCATACTAAATGACCAGTAGATATAATCGTTACATCCTTCCCCTCTTTTAATATAATTCCCTTTCCGATCTTAAAATCAAAGTTTTCACTTGTAAAGTTTGGCACCTTTGGTCTACCAAATCTAAGATATACAGGGCCGATATGATCTGCTATGGCAATTGTAGCAAGTTTAGTTTGATTAAAATCACATGTATTTATAACTGTCATTCCAGGTAACATTTTCATTAAACCAATATCCTCAAGTATTTGATGAGTTGCACCATCTTCACCAAGAGTAATCCCAGCATGTGATGCACAGATTTTAACATTTTTAGATGAGTAAGCTATAGATTGTCTAATTTGATCATAAACTCTTCCAGTAGAAAAATTTGCAAATGTTCCTGTGAAAGGAATTTTTCCTCCAATTGTTAATCCAGCTGCAATACCAATCATATTTGCTTCGGCAACTCCCACCTGTATAAATCTATTAGGATTCTCTTTGGCAAAATCATTCATTTTCAAAGAACCTGTTAAGTCTGCACATAACGCTACAACATTATTATTATTTCTTCCAAGTTCAGTTAGGCCTTCGCCAAATCCTGACCTAGTATCCTTATCTCCTTTATTAGTGTATTCTTCCATATTTAATAATCACCTAAAGTTTCAGGATTTTGTGAAAGTGCTAGATCTAGTTGTTCATCATTTGGAGCTATACCATGCCATTTATGAGTATGCATCATAAAATCAACACCGTTGCCCATTATTGTTTTCATTAATACTACCACAGGTTTTTGTTTTTTTGTTAGTTCTTTTGCTTTAATTAACCCATTAAATACATCTTCCATATTATTTCCCTTTTCAATCTCAACTACTTCCCATCCAAATGATGAAAATTTATCTTTTAGACTTCCAATATTTAAAACATCTGATGTAGAGCCATCAATCTGTTGACCATTCAAATCGACAATTGCTATTAAATTGTCAATTTTTTTTGCATAAGCAAACATAATTGCCTCCCAGTTTTGTCCTTCTTGAAGTTCACCATCACCAGTTAATACATAAACTAAAGAGTCATCATTATTTAATCTTTTTGATAACGCTGAACCTATACCTACAGATAAGCCTTGACCTAGTGATCCAGATGAAATTCTAACTCCTGGTAGATTATCATGATTAGTTGGATGACCTTGAAGTCTAGAATTTATTTTTCTGAATGTACTTAATTCATTTAAATCAAAAAAACCAACTCTTGAAAGCACGCTATAGTAGACAGGAGAAATATGACCATTTGATAGTATAAATATATCTTCATTAACCCCATCTTCTGTAAATGGAATATTAAAGTCTAATATTTTGTTAAATAAAACAACAAAAAATTCAGTACAGCCTAATGAACCTCCTGGATGACCAGAATTAACTTGATGAACCATTCTTAAGATGTCTCTTCTAACTTGAGATACAAGGTTGTCTAAGTCTGTTTTCATCAGTTCTTTATACCTGTAAATGTAATATTTAAGTTATGAGAATCAAAGTTGAACATATTCTTTTTATCATCAATTAGTAATTATTAATTAACAAAGGTATTATCATAACTAATTCTTTAGTTATTTTTGAATAAATGAAAATTTTAGACTTATACATTATCAAAAAATACATTGGTACATTTTTCGTAATGCTTGGATTATTTATTCCAATTGGTATTATGGTTGATATTGCTGAGAAAATAGATAAGTTTAGAGAGAATGAAGTTCCAACTGATAAGATTATTGATTATTATATTGATTTTGTTTGGTATTTTGGAAATCAGCTTTACCCTGTGTTTATATTCTTAGCAGTAATTTGGTTTACATCAAGAATTGCAAACAATACAGAGATTACAGCAATTTTATCTTCAGGATTATCATATAAAAGATTTATAAGACCATACATAATATCAGCTTCACTAATAGCATTATTTACTTTTTTTTCAGGTATGTTTATAGTGCCTAAATCAAATCTTAGATTTAATGAGTTTATTGCAACATATGTTAAAAATAAAGATGAAAGACAAACAGATAGATTGTTTAAGCAGATAAATGATGAAGAATATATATACGTTAGTGATTATGATCCATCAAGAATGAGAGGTAATAATTTTACTTTAGAGCATTTTAATGGTATAGAAATGGAACATAAGATTACTGCTACTAGTATTAGGTGGGTTGATGAGGATAGTGTTTTTAGACTAATGAATTATAAAATTAGGAGGTTTGAAAATGAATCAGAAATATTAGAGAAAATAAATTATAAGGATACGATTTTAGACTTTAATGTTAAAGATCTTTCACCAGTTAATTATGTTGCGGAAACATTAAATTATTCTGAATTGAATAGGTTAATTAGATACGAGAAAAAAAGCGGATCTTCGTTAATTAATTCCCATCTATTAGTAAGACATAAAAGATATACTCTCCCTTTGTCATGTTTTATCCTTTCAATTATAGGTGTTTCAGTTTCATCTTTTAAGCAAAGAGGTGGTATGGGGTTTAATTTAGCTATTGGAGTTTCTCTTGGGTTTTTCTTTATTTTCTTAGATAAAATATTAGGTGTATTAGTTATTAAGTCAAACTTTTCTCCTGCAATTGCTGCATGGGGTATTATTTTAATCTTTTCACTGATTGCATTTTTTTTATTTAAAAAAGCAATGAAATAATTTATAATTAATAAATATATTTACATAGATATATAAAAGATAGTATGGAATTTTTAGAGTTTGAACTACCAATTAAAAAAGTAATAGATCAAATTGATAAATACAAATCAAAAAAAAATGAATCAGCTTTAAGTAATTCCAAAAAATATAAACTCCTTCAAAAGAAACTTGATGAAGCTAAAAAGAATGTATATGGTAACTTAACTCCTTGGCAAAAGGTTCAGTTGTCAAGACATCCCAATAGGCCTTATACCCTAGACTATATTAACAATATATTAGGAGACACATTCCTTGAACTTCACGGTGACAGAAATATTTCTGATGATAAAGCTATGATTGGTGGTCTTGGAAAAATTGATAATCAAACTTTTATGGTCATCGGAACTCAAAAAGGAAATAATACTAAAACGAGACAATATAGAAATTTTGGAATGTCGAATCCAGAAGGCTATAGAAAGGCTCTTAGGTTAATGAAAAAAGCTGAGAAATTTAATATACCTGTAATCTCACTTATTGATACTCCTGGTGCTTATCCAGGCCTTGAAGCTGAAGAAAGGGGTCAAGGCGAGGCAATAGCAAGGAATCTATATGAAATGATGTCGCTTAAGGTTCCTATTATTGTCATAATTATTGGAGAAGGCGCTTCAGGAGGTGCTTTAGGAATTGGTGTTGGAGATAATATAATGATGCTAGAGAATACATGGTACTCGGTTATCTCTCCAGAATCATGTTCTTCAATTTTATGGAGAAGCTGGGATTATAAAGAGAACGCAGCTGAGTCTTTGAAGTTAACGGCAGATGATATGTATAAAAATAAACTTATTGACAAAATTATAAAAGAACCTTTTGGTGGAGCTCATTATAATAGAGACGAGACTTATGATAATGTTAAAAAAGAAATTATTAAGTCATACAAGAAACTACAAGGATTATCACCAGAAAAATTAATCTCAAATAGAAGAAATAGATTTTATAAAATCGGGAATTTCAATACCTAAACCTTTCTATTAACAATTAATCTAACTTATTAACAACTTTAATGTTTAAACTTTTGTGAAAGACAATCGTTGGATGTTGTTTTAAATCCTTTCTTTTATATAAATTTATTATATGGAAGATCCAAATCCCCTTAAAGTATTTCAGAATGAAAAATCATCCGTTGTAAATATAAATGATGGTAAATTGCCTCCCCAAGCAATTGATCTTGAAGAAGCTGTTATTGGAGCAATGCTTATAGATGAAAAGGGTGTTGATGAGGTAATTGAAATTTTAATCCCTGAGGTTTTTTATAAAAAGTCTCATCAACTTATTTTTGAATCAATTGAAAGATTGTTTAAGAATTCTGAGCCAATAGATTTGCTAACTGTATCAGCTGATTTAAAAAAGAGCAAGAACTTAAAAAGCGTAGGAGATGAGTTTTATTTAATCGAACTATCTCAAAAAGTCTCTTCTTCAGCTCATATAGAGTTTCATGCTAGAATTATTCAACAAAAATTTATTCAAAGGAAATTAATTCAGATCTCAAATGAGGTAATACAAAAAGCATATAATGAAAGTACAGATGTAATTGATTTACTTGATGAAGCAGAATCTAAATTATATGATATTACCCAGGGTCATCTAAAGAAGTCATCTGTTAGTGCAGAAGATTTGGTTAGGGAAGCTAAAAGAAAAATTGAAGAAATTGCTAAACAAGAGGGTCTTAGTGGAGTTAGCAGTGGTTTCGATAAACTTGATAAGATAACCTCAGGCTGGCAGCCAAGTGATCTTATAATTATTGCATCAAGACCTGGTATGGGAAAAACTGCTTTATCTCTATCTATGGCAAGAAATATAGCCATTTCTCATAACATCCCAGTAGCATTTTTTTCCCTTGAAATGTCAGCTATACAGTTAATTACAAGACTTATATCTGCTGAGACAGGTTTAAAATCTGATATTTTAAGAACAGGGAAATTAGCAGAACATGAATGGCAACAATTAAATAATCAAATTACTGACCTTGAAAGTGCTCCTTTATTTATTGATGATACACCCTCACTTACTATATTTGAGTTAAGAGCTAAAGCGAGAAGACTGGTATCATCAAATGATATAAAGGTTATTATTATTGATTACTTACAGCTAATGAACCTTGGAAGCTCTACCAAGACTGGTAATAGGGAACAGGAAATATCAATTATATCTAGAAACTTAAAAGCTTTAGCAAAAGAATTGAATGTTCCAGTTATAGCATTGTCACAACTTTCTAGAGCTGTAGAAACTAGATCAGGCTCAAAAAGACCAATTTTATCAGATTTAAGAGAATCTGGTGCTATCGAACAGGATGCCGATATTGTCTCTTTCATTTATAGACCAGAATATTATGGAATGGAGAACTGGGATGATGATATGCAGACTCCTTCTCAAGGTCAAGGAGAATTAATTATCGCAAAGCATAGAAATGGAGCATTAGGAAACGTTAGACTTAAATTTACAGCAGAACTAGGTAAGTTTGAAGATATCGATGGGTATGATTCTCCTTTTGAATTTCAGTCTAAACTTAACAAATCAGATCAAGAAAAGATTGATGATAAGGATGACACTCCATTCTAATTTTTTAATAAAAAGGATTTTAAAAACTCATTTAAATCTCCATTTAAAACATTTTCTACATCATTTCTTTCAATATTAGTTCTTATATCTTTGATTAATTTGTATGGATGTAAAACATAATTTCTAATTTGAGAACCCCATTCTATTTTTTTCTTTGAATCTTCTATTCTTTTTCTTTCTTCTTGAGTTTTTTGTATCTCTATCTCATATAACTGAGATCTTAATAATTGCATTGCCTTTTCTTTGTTGTCAAGTTGAGATCTTGTTTCTGAATTTTCGACAACTATTCCAGAAGGTTTATGTTTCAGTCTTACAGCAGTTTCTAATTTATTAACACTTTGACCACCTGCA
>CACIHJ010000013.1 GCA_902586435.1 uncultured Bacteroidota bacterium
TAAATTTAAAAATATTAAATATATAGATCTTGGCGGGGGATTCAAGGTACCCTATTTCAAAGGTGACACCTATACAGATATGAATAAACTAGGTAATAAAATAGGTATTGAGTTTAATAATTTTAAAAAAGAATACAAGAAAGACATTAGGCTTATTTTTGAACCAGGTAAATATTTAGTAAGTGAAGCTGGGGTTTTTTTGACTAAAGTTAATTATGTAAAAGAAGGTGCTAAAAACAAATTTGCTCAAATAGACTCAGGGTTTAATCATTTTATAAGACCAGCTTTTTATAATTCCTTTCATGAGATAGAGAATATATCGAATCCAAGAGCAAAAAAAGAAAAGTACTCTGTAGTTGGATATATTTGTGAAAATGACACATTTGCTGAGGATAGAAAAATATCTAAAATAAATAAAGGAGATATATTATGTTTTAAAAATGCTGGCGCATATGGATTCTCAATGAGCAGCAATTATAACTCTAGATTCACCCCAGCAGAAGTTTGCCTCTACAATAATAAATTCAAACTTATTAGAAAAAGTCAAGAGATAAATGATATTATTAACAATCAAATAATCATCGATTTATAAAAAACGTAAGAATAATTTAATACATATAGTCAATAAATAGAAAATTTATATTTAAGTTTGCTCCAAAATAATTATCATGAAGCCAGTTTACATTTTACTTTTTATTTCTTTTTTCTTTTCAACAGAGCTATTTTCTCAATCAGGACTTGGAGTTATGGTTGATAGAGCTCAACAAGCTTTTACTGATCTAGGAAATAGATCTAAAAGAACACCAAAGCCAGCTAACATTCAAGGCACACACTATTTTAATGAAAGATTTGAAGTAGCTACACTTGACTACTTTGGTACAGAATTAAATGATAAAGGCTTTATGAGATACAATGCTTTTAGAGATGAAGTTGAAATGGCAAGTACAACAAGTCAAAATGAATCAGATCTAATCCTTATGAAAAGCAATGATATTGTTCCTTCTATAGGAGGAGAAGAGTATTTATACATTCCTCACAGACTTGAAGACGGCAGAGCATATATAGGCTATCTAGTTCTCCTTCATCAAGGAAATAATCATACTGTTTATATTAAGAGACAAAAAGTATTTATGGAGGAGGTAGTCGCAAGAACAGGACTTGAAAACCCATTCCCACCAAGATTTGTTGATAATATTCAAATATATGTTAGTACAAAAGGAGATACTCCTGTACCATTAAAACAATCTAAAAAGGGAGTTTCTTCATTTTTTAAAGAAAATTCTGATAAAGTAAGAAAATTCATCAAAGCTAATAAACTTAAAGTGAGCGAAACCGATGCAATTATAAAGGTTTTTGAATTCGCAGATAGTTTTTAATTTTATTGAACAATCCTCAGCTTTTTAACCTATTTTATGATTATTTTCTATAATAATAGATAAAAATCAGTGAAAAATGCGTTTTTTTTAAAATAATCTTGTCTTAACGTAAAAGATTCTTTTTTTTAAGAAATTATTAACATATATTAGCCCTTACGAAAATTTTAAGAAATTTTTAACAAAAATTAATTTAACTAAATAACTAAGTATGAAAAGCTTATTCAGATTACTAGTGGTTTTCTTGCTGTCGGCACAAGTTGCTATGGCACAGAAAGCTGTAACTGGTGTTGTTTCTGATAGTGATGGTATTCCGCTTCCTGGAGCTACTGTCCTTGTTCAAGGAACAACTACCGGTGTAACCACTGATTTCGATGGAAACTTTTCTATTAATGTATCTGAAGGCCAGTCTCTGGAATTCAGTTTCGTTGGTTATGAAACTGCAGTAGTAACTGTAGGTGCAGGCAACGTCATTAATATAACTCTTTCCCTTGGAACACAACTTGAAGAAGTAATTGTTACCAGTTTAGGTATTACAAGAGAAAAACGTGCTCTAGGTTATGCTGTTTCGGAAGTTGACGAAAGTCAAATTGAACAAAGAGCATCCGGTGATGTAGCGCGTGTTTTAGCTGGTAAGGCCTCTGGTGTACAAGTTACAAATCAAGGTGGTATATCTGGTTCAGGAACAAGTGTAATGATTAGAGGTATGAGTACCTTTAGTTCATCTAACCAACCATTATTTGTTGTTGATGGTGTACCTTTCCAAAGTGAGACTAACTCAATGGGATCGTTCACATCAGGTAACAATGGTTCGTCAAGATTCTTGGACTTAGATCCGAATAATATTGAATCTGTTAACGTTCTTAAAGGATTGGCCGCGTCAACTCTTTATGGATCGCAAGGTAGAAACGGTGTAATTTTAATTACAACTAAATCCGGTACTACTTCTTCAGGTGCAAAGGCTGCTAAAAATGAAATAACTGTTAATTCATCTTATTTCGTTAACGAGCTTGCCATGAAGCCTGACTATCAGAATCAGTATGGTAATGGGTTTAACCAAAACTTTGGATGGTACTACTCTAACTGGGGTCCTAGCTTCGATAAAGAAGGTCCTGCAGGATGGGGTAAACAATCTCAAATTAATGGTACAGTTTCAGGACAACCAGGATATTTGAAACACCCATATAACAGTAACTTAAACGCAAGGTTCCTTGCCAGAGATCTTTTACCTTTATTAGGTCTATCTATGGACTCTCTATGGGAGTGGAAACCTTATGACAGTGTTGGAGATCTTTTCCAACCAGGAGATATTATAAATACTAATATAAACTTTAGAGGACAAAGTGATGACGGTAAAGTGTCATATAATGTTAACTATGGTAATTTAGATGATAAAGGATTTACACCTGGAAATACTCTTAGAAGAAATACTCTAAGTATTGGTGGTAGAGCTGTTTTATCAAATAAATTTACTGTTAGCGGTACTATGAACTATACAAACACAATGTTTAAAACACCTCCTATTGCTGCTGCATATAGTAGTGGTAGTTCAGACTCTTCTCTTTATGGTAACGTATTCTATACACCACGTTCAGTAGGTATAGGTCAATTACCATATGCACACCCTATTACAGGTGCATCAATTTACTATAGATCTAGTAACGGTATTCAACACCCATTATGGACTGTTAACAATACTGGTGATGCGCAAGATGTACAAAGGGTATATGGAGGAGCAGCTGTTCAGTACGACATATCTGACAACTTAAATGTTAAGTATAGATATGGATATGACATATATAGCGAGGATAACACTAGTTATCAAAACAAAGGTGGACAAGATGGAAGTTTAGAGACTCAGTCTGGATTCTATGAAAAATGGAATAACACTTCTACACAAATTGACCACAACTTCTCTATTAACGGTGACTTCGAATTAGATAGTGATTGGGGATTAACCTTCAACGTAGGGGCAACTTCAAATGCTAGTACTTATGACAGAAATGGTGTAAGAAGTACCGGACAAAATGTATTTAATGTATTAAGACATTATAACTTTAACTCTCAAGAAGAAATTGAGTATGCATCAAGCAAAAATGTACTGGGTGTTTATGGCCAGGCAGCTCTTGATTACCAAAACTACTTGTACTTTACTTTAGCTACTAGAACTGATTGGGTATCTAACCTATCAGAAGAAAATAGATCTATTACTTACCCTAGTGCAAGTGTTTCTTTCGTACCGACTTCAATTTTGGACTTTGGTAACTTACCAGTTGACTTCTTAAAAGTTAGAGCTAGTTATGGTACATCTGCAACATATCCAGGAGGATATCCAATTGCATCTGTATTAAACCTTGATACAAAAGACTTTAGAGTAGACGGAACTGATGTTATTACTAACACTACAGGTTCTTCTCTTGGTAACACAGGTCTTAAGCCTGAGTTATTAGCTGAGCTAGAATTTGGTGTGGAGGCTAACATGTTCGAAAACAGGTTAACTGCTGAGATTTCTTACTTTAATAGAAATACAACAGACCTTATTATTACACAACCATTAGACCCATCAACAGGTTATACTTCTACAAGTACAAACATTGGTGAGATTAATGCTACTGGTTGGGAGATTGACCTAGGATTAGATTGGCTAAGAGGTGAGAACTTTAACTGGAATACTTCAGTTAACTATACTACATCTCAAGCAATTACTGAAGATCTAGGACAAGATACAGATCAAATCGTTTATGCAGGATTTTCTAACTTAGGAAATGTTGCAATTCCAGGACTTCCTCTAACTTCGTTTATTGGTAGTTCAGTAAGAAGAAACGATGCGGGACAACCACTAATTGATGCCTCTGGTAGTTATCAAGGTAACTATGATACCAACTATGCTACTAACAAATATTCATTAATTGGTGACTCAAACCCTGACTTTATTGCGAATTTAAGCAACACAATTACTTATGGTAATTTCAGCTTTAATTTCTTATTCAATGCTACTATTGGAGGAGATATGTATTCAAACTTTATAATGACACTACTTGGTAGAGGACAAACAACTGATACAATTGATAGGGAACTTCCTTATATCCTTCCAGGTGTCTTATCGGATGGATCTCCTAACGTAATACAGATTGATAACGCAACAACTTACTTCGGAAACCTAATTGTAGGTCCAGCTGAATTAAGAGTATGGGATGCGAGTGTATTAAGATTAAGTGAAGTATCACTTACTTATGATGTGCCATCAAAATGGTTAGATAAAACTCCTTTCGGAGCTGCTTCAATTTCTGCACAAGGTTTCAACCTTTGGTATGATGCTTATAATACACCTGAAGGTATTAACTATGATCCAAACATCGCCGGTCTTGGTGTTGGTAATGGTTCTGGTTTCGAATACTTTAACGGTGTTAGTGCAAGAAAATATGGTGTAAGTGTTAAACTAACATTTTAATAAATCTATAAAAACAAAAAGATTATGAAAAAATTAAATAAACTTTCAGTTTTAGCTCTAACAAGCTTATTCATTTTAAGTTCTTGTGAGACTACAGAATTAGATTTAACTAGTAACCCTAACGCATTAAGTCCAGAGAATGCAAGTGTAGACTTGTTCATTAATAATGTTCAAGAAGACTTCGCAAACTTTGTTAACTCTATGGGGGATGTTGGTGCTAGATTAACTAGAATTGCTCAAATGTCAGGTGATAGGATGTATCAAGACGCATACTCTCCTAACTCATTCTCTGGTGTTTGGTCAAGTGCTTACCAAGGTATGATGGAAGATTTAAGAGTTATGAATGGTATTGCTGCAGAAAACGGTCTTACATATCACATTGGTATGGGACAAGTAATGCAAGCATATATTCTTATGACTCTTGTTGATTACTTTGGAGATGTACCATATACGGAAGCTCTTCTAGGAGCAGAAAATTTAAACCCTGCTGCTGACTCTGGTCAGTCGGTTTATAACTCTGCTTTAGGTCTATTAGACTCTGCTATTTCTAACTTTAGTGGTGGTGGTCCAGCACCTCAATACGATATGTATTATGGTGGGAACGCCGACGGTTGGATAAAAGCTGCTAATAGTATTAAAAAGAGAGCTTATCTAAATATGGGCGATTTCGGTTCATATAGTGCGATTACAAACTATATAAAAACGAACGCTGATGATTTCCAGTTCCAATGGGGAACTAATGCTATAAATCCTGATGTTAGACATCCAATTTACAGATATAACTACACCAACACTGGTGCTGGTGACTATCAATCAAACTGGATGATGAACAGAATGATGGAAGGTAGATATGGTATGAGAGATCCAAGAATTTACTATCAATACTATAGACAAGTTGGTCTTACTCCTGGTACAGATGGACCAGTAGATGAGATTAGTCTAGAGTGTAGTCTTCCTGGATATTATCAACCACCTCACATTATTGCTTACGGTCTTTACTGTTACCTTACTGAAGGTTACTGGGGTCGTGATCACGGTAATGATGAAGGTATTCCACCAGATGGATTTAAGAGAACTCTAATGGGTGTATACCCTGCGGGTGGAGCATTTGATGACGGCAGTTTTGTATCTAAAGGTGCAGGAGATGGACTTGGTGGTAATGGTATTACTCCAATAGTTCTATCTTCATGGATGCATTTTATGGATGCTGAAGTTGCTGCTAGTGGAGGATCAGGTGATGTTACTACTAGTACATTAGCTGGAATTGAGAACTCACTAAATAAAGTAGATGATATTGCCGGAGCACCAGCTATGGCTCAAGCTGATATAGACGCTTATTTAGCAAACTTTGCGATTGATTGGGGTGCTGCCTCTACGCTGGATGCTAAATTAGAAATGTGGGCTGAGGAATTCTGGGTGACTCAAAGAGGTAATGGAATAGACGCATATAATTCATATAGAAGAAATGGATATCCTAAGAATCTTCAACCTACGTTGGAGCCTAATCCAGGACCATTCCCGGTATCAATGTGGTACCCTGCGAATTATGCGGCGACAAACTCGAATGTTACTCAAAAATCTGATGTAACAGGAAGAGTATTTTGGAACACAAGCGGACCTACGGTCGACTAATAAATTAAATAATTATGAAAAAGATAAATATATATTTAATAAGTTTAGCCATGATGGCTTTCTCATGTTCTGAAGATTTTTCTTCTGACGAATATGGTGGATATGAAATGTTGACTGACTACATGCTTAAAGAGTATCAAGTTGGTGCTGCACTTAGAACAATTACAGAAGCTGGATCTTATAGATTCTTTGATGCTGCTAATTCAATCTGGTCAGCTACACTTGAACCTCACGATCATGAAAGCGGTGGGTTAACAGAAAGTGTTGACTGGTATGTTTCTAACGGTGGTAGCAACGAAGTTCTAGCTAGAACTGTTACTAGAAGTGAAATGTACGATGGTCCTGTAGGTCTTCCTAGAATGGACATATCAATGTCTCTTACAGAAGCAGGTGGTTTAGTTGGTGGATATGCTGGTGGAAACACTATTATTCACAGAATGGTATTAAACCTAACTGATGGTAGAAGTTTTTCTACTGAATCTGTATCAGGGTCATTGACTCAGTCATATTTTAAATCTCCTTTCCAATATCGTAAGACTATTACGTGTTTTATGGACGCAGGAATTGTTTCAGCAGTTCCAGGTCTTTATACTATAAACGCGACTGATAGTTGGGGTGATGGATGGAATGGAGCTTCTGTTGTTGCAGTTATTGATGGTGTAGAATATGCTACTTCATTCAATAGCGGTGCAAGCTATACTCAAACTTGGACTGTTCCTGCTGGTGCTAGCACCATGGGATTCAAGTTTGTAAGTGGATCTTGGGACTCTGAGGTAGACTTTAATATTGTCTACTCTAAACTTGATGGATCAAACTCTCAGACTGCTCTTCCTAATGTAGGAGCGAGCCCTGCTGTTGGTTTTTATGCATTAAGTGTATGTCAATAACAGTTTTTTAAACTGAATAAAAGGAGGTTTTTTTTAAAACCTCCTTTTTTTTTGTTATGGAAAAAAAATTAGAAATTTATGGAGCTAGGTCAATAATCGAGGCAATTAATGCAAATCAAAATATTGATAAAGTTCTATTATTAAAATCTTCAAAGAGTAGCTTAACAAAATCTTTAGTTAATCTAATTATTAAAAAAAACATATCTCATTCTTTTGTTCCAATTCAAAGGTTTGAAAGGTTAAAAAATAAAAACCACCAAGGAGCATTAGCATTTTTATCTCCTATTAAATTGGTAAATATTGAAGAGTTGATTGATAACTCTTTAAAAAAAAATGGAAACCCTACTTTTATTTTATTGGATGGCATAACAGATGTTAGAAACTTTGGTGCAATAATAAGAACTGCTGTTGCAGCAAATGCAACTGGTATAATTATATCACAAAGTAATAGTGCTCCAATAAATTCAGATGTAGTTAAAACATCATCTGGAACACTATTTAATATACCTATCTCTAAGGTAAATAATCTAAAAGATGCGGTTATGTATCTAAAAGCTTCAAATATTGAAATCATATCATTAACTGAAAAAGCTAAAAAGTCAATCTATGAAAGAAAGGTTGACAAACCCTTAGGTATTATTCTAGGCTCTGAGGATAAAGGTATTTCAAAGAGTTTATTAACTATATCTGACGATAAAATACATATACCAATTAGTGATAAAGTAGATTCATTGAATGTTTCAGTAGCCTTTTCTATCATGGTTTTTGAAATAGTAAAACAAAAAGGGTTATAAATTAAATAATGTAATTTTGTCAAAACGGATATAATTGCATTTTAATAAAATAATATCAATTCTAGTCTTATCCTCTACCTTTATCATTAATGGTTGTAGTAATAAAATCTATAATAATTATTCTACCCCTTTATTAGATAGTAATAAGATTAGTATTAATGGTGATATAAAGAATAACGATCCAATAGAACTATTAATCCAGCCTAGCCCAAATAAAAAAATTTTTGGAATTCCTTTAGGGCTATCTATCTATAATCTTGGGAAAGATAATCCAGATTCTCTTTTTGATGAATGGCTATTAAGAAATCCTAAGAGAATCTCTAGATTAAATAAGTTCCTTTCCAATAAACAAGTCATTCAACTAAAAAGATATAATATGTTATTCAATAACTGGATAAAATCTTCTGGTGAACAACCTGTTTTCCTTAGTAATGAAGATATAGAAGATAATTCTAAAAAATTAATTCAATACTATAAGAATAATGGGTATTTTGATGTAAAGGTTGAAATTGACTCATTAGTTAAAATCAATAAGGCTGAGATAATCTATAAAATAGAGACTGACTCAGTATATAAAATTGATTATGTTACCTATAATATTATCCCCAAAGAAATTGACTCATTAGTTAGCTCCAAAATAGATGAAAGCTTTATTAAAGCTAACGAACCATTTACTATATCAAAGTTAATTGATGAGAGGGATAGAATAATTGATTTATCTAGAGACAATGGAATATATAACTTTCAGCAAAGGAGTATTAGCTATAAAGTATTGATTGATAGCAGTGGAACAGATAAGAAGATTCCAATAATAGTTAATATAAACGATCTTGAAAGTTCTTATGAAGATAAAATTGACGAAGGCTATTCGATAAAAAAGGTTAATGAAATAAAGGTTTATGTAGAATCAATTGATGAATTATCAAATATAAACTCCTACACAGATTCAATATCATATAAAGGAATAGATATTTTTTCAAAAGGAAGTCTTAAATACTCGCCAAAATCTTTAACAGAGCCGATTTTTTTTAATATAGGCGATGTATATAGTGAAAAAAATAAAATTTTAACATCTAGATATTTTTCTAACCTTGCTAATTTCAAATATCCTAGTATACTGTTTGAAGAGGATGGAGATGATCTTAGCTCTTCAATTTATCTTATTCCTAGAAAAAGATTTTCTCTTGGTTTTGATCTAGATCTTACACATTCAAATATCGAAGACTTTGGAATTTCAGTGGGTTCAATACTTGACATTAGAAATATATTCAGAGGAACTGAAAATTTAAGTATAAACTTTAAAAACTCTATAGGAGCATCAAAGGATATAGGTATTCCTAATGATTCATTTTTCAACTTATTTGAACTTGGGGGAAATTTAAATCTTAGGATACCTAGGGTATTATTTCCAATAAATATTAATTCATTAGTAAATAAAGAGATGAATCCTATTACAAATATTAATATTGGGACTACTGTCCAGAAGAATATTGGTCTAGACAAACAATATTATACTGGAATTTATGAAATTGGATGGTCTCCCTCTAAAAGAAGCAAATTCAATATAAGAATATTTGATTTTGAATATGTAAATAATAATAATATTTCCAATTATTTTAATGTTTATAAAAACTCATATGATAAACTAAATTATATTTCATCAATATATAATATTGATCAAAATATTATTGACGGTAGTGGAGATTTGATTGTTCCTGAAGGGGCTAATACCTTTATTAATTCAGTATTAAACAATCAAACAACAATTCAGTTTGATTCTGACATATATAGAGATGTTGTTGGAATTCTAGAGAGAAAAGAAAGGCTTACAGAAAACAATATAATTGTAGGCTCATCAATAATTTATAATATAAATAGTCAGGAGAGTATTCTTGATGAGGACTTTTATCAATTTCGCTGGAAAATAGAAACTGTTGGTAATCTATTTAATGAAATTTTGAGAAAAAACAATTTAAATGAAGATTCCAAGGTTGAAATCTCAGGGGTAACGCCTTCACAATACTTTAAATCTGAATTTAATTATATAAAACACCTTTCTCTAACGAGAGGAGATGTTCTAGCTCTTAGAGCCTTTGCTGGAGTGGCTATTCCATTTGGAAACTCTGATAATATTCCTTTTTCTAGATCATACTATTCTGGAGGGTCAAATGATAATAGGGCTTGGAAAGCTTATAAACTAGGTCCTGGTAGTTCAGACAATTATAATGAATTTAATGAGGCTAATTTTAAATTGGCTTTTAATCTAGAATACCGAACATCGCTATTTGGTAAATTTAAAGGAGCTCTCTTTGTAGATGTAGGAAATATTTGGAATGTATTTGATGATGTAGAAGATCCTGCAATGAGGTTTGATGGATTAAAAGATCTTGACGAATTAGCAATAGGTACTGGATTTGGAATAAGATATGACTTTAATTTCTTTGTTATTAGACTTGATGTTGGGTTTAAGACATATGATCCATCGTATGAAAAAGGATTGAGGTGGTTAAATGATTATAGGATAGATAAAGCTGTATTTAATATTGGTATAAACTATCCATTTTAGAAATAAGTTTAATATTTTTGTGATAATATATTCAATTTGAAAAGTAAATTCATCTACGGAAATAAAACTCAAAAACTTTTTGATCTTGCAAAAGAAAAAAGATTTGCTTTACCAGCTATAAATGTTTCTGGGACCAATACAATAAATGCAGTACTAGAAACTGCTAGTGAAGTGAATAGTCCAGTTATAATTCAATTCTCACATGGTGGATCCCATTTTATTGCTGGAAAAGGTATTAACAATTCTAGCCACAATGCATCAATTTCAGGATCTATTGCTGGCGCTTACCATATCCATAATGTTTGTGAAAATTACAAAGGGAAAGTAATAATCCATACCGACCATTGTTCAAGAAAAAATCTTCCATGGATAGATGGTTTATTAATACATGGAAGTGACTTTTATAAAAAAAATGGATATCCCTTATTTAGCTCTCATATGATTGATCTTTCGGATGAATCAATAGAAGATAATATTAATACATGTAAAGAGTACCTGAAAAAATTAACCGATCTTGAGATGACTTTAGAAATAGAACTCGGAATAACTGGAGGTGAAGAAGATGGTGTGGATAATACTGGTATTGATTCTACAAAACTTTATACTCAACCTGAAGAAGTAGCTTATGCATATTCAGAGTTGGTTTCAATAAGTGACAATTTTATAATTGCTGCTGCATTTGGAAATGTTCATGGAGTATATAAGCCTGGGAATGTTAGTTTAACCCCCAAGATTTTAAAAAATTCTCAGGAACATATATCAAAGCAATTTCAAACCCCAAAAAATTCAATAAATTTTGTTTTTCATGGAGGTTCAGGATCCTCATTAGAAGAAATTCGAGAAGCTATAGACTATGGTGTTATTAAAATGAATATAGATACTGATCTTCAGTATGCATTTACCGAAGGTGTAAGAGACTATATAATAGAAAAGAAGGAATATATTTCAACTCAAATTGGGAATCCTGAAGGTGATGATATTCCAAATAAGAAATTTTATGACCCTAGAATATGGTTAAGGGAGGGTGAAGATACTTTTAAGAATAGATTAAAAAAGGCTTTTGAAGATTTAAATAATATAGATACATTAGATTAAATATTTTTCTAAATGGCTTGGTTTAAAAGAAAAAGTAAAAAGATTCAGACTACAACTGAAGAGAAAAAAGATATCCCTGCAGGCTTATGGTATAAAACTCCTACAGGTGAAATTATTGATACAAAAGAACTTATTGATAATCAATATGTAAGCCCTGAAGATGATTATCATATGCATATAGGTAGTAAGGAGTATTTTGAAATTTTATTTGATAATAATAAGTTCACTGAAATAGATTCTAAAATAAACCCGGTTGATTTTTTAAATTTTATTGACACAAAAAAATACTCTGATAGAATTAAAGAAGCTCAAAGTAAAACAGGTCTCAAAGATGCTATTAGGGTTGGATATGGAAAATCTTATGGAAATGAAATTGTAATAGCATGTATGGACTTTAAATTTATTGGAGGGTCTATGGGATCAGTTGTTGGTGAAAAAATTGTAAGAGCAATTGACTATTCTATTAAAAAAAAGGCTCCATTAGTGATTATCTCTAAGTCAGGAGGTGCTAGAATGATGGAGTCAGCAACTTCACTTATGCAAATGGCTAAAACAGCAGCAAAACTAAATGAATTATCAGAATCAAATATACCTTATGTGTCTCTTTGTACCGACCCTACTACTGGAGGAACAACAGCATCATTTGCAATGCTTGGTGACATTAATATTTCCGAACCAGGAGCATTAATTGCATTTGCAGGACCAAGAGTTGTTAAAGACACTACTGGAAAAGACTTACCTGAAGGCTTCCAAACAAGTGAATTTCTTTTAGAAAAGGGATTCTTAGATTTTATTTCTCACAGAAAGGATCTTAAGAAAAACATTAACCTTTATATTGATTTAATTCAAAATAAAACACTTCGCAATTATATATAATTAGTTTAAATTTTAAATTTAAAACTGTTATATTTGCATCGCTTAAAAATTAAATGAAATAATGTCATTACTGAAAAAAGAAGATATATTTAAGGAATTTGGCAAGAATAATAAAGACAGTGGCTCAACAGAGAGTCAAATAGCTCTTTTCTCATCAAGAATTAAGTCACTATCTGAACATTTAAAAGATAATGCAAAAGATTTTAATACAGAAAGGTCTTTAGTGAAGATGGTAGGTAAAAGAAGAAATCTATTAGAGTACCTAAAGAGAAAGGACATTGTTAAATATAGAGATATAATTAAAAAGTTAGACATTAGAAAATAAGAATTTAGTTTGGTTGCCTCTTCTCATCACACAACACAAAAATAGAATTAAACCAAAACTAAAAACATGAATCCAAAAGTATTTTCAGAAACAATAAAATTCTCTGATGGTAGAGAAATAACCATTGAAACTGGTAAACTAGCGAAACAAGCTCATGGTTCTGCTGTAATTAAAATGGGGGACTGTATGATTTTAGCTACAGTAGTATCATCATATGAAGAAAGCTCTGTTGACTTTCTTCCCCTAACTGTAGATTACAGAGAAAAATTTGCTGCAGCGGGAAGATTTCCAGGAGGTTTCTTTAAAAGGGAGGCTAGACCTAGTAATGAAGAAGTCTTAACTATGAGAATAGTTGATAGAGTATTAAGACCATTATTTCCAAAAGATTATCATGCTGAAACACAAGTTATGCTACAATTAATGTCGCACGATGAAAATGTAATGCCTGACTCATTAGCTGGACTAGCTGCATCTACTGTATTATCATTATCAGATATTCCTTTTGATGGGCCTATTTCAGAGGCAAGAGTAGCTAGAGTTGAAGGTAATTTTATTATAAACCCTTCTAAATCTCAATTAGAGGTGTCCGATATAGATATGATGGTTGGAGCAAGTGAAGAATCTGTTGTGATGGTAGAGGGTGAATTTGATCAAATTTCAGAAGAAGAAATGACAGAGGCTATTAAATTTGCTCATGAAGAAATAATTAAACAAATAAAGGCTCAGAAAAATTTAGCAAAACAACTGGGAATACCTGAAGAAAAAAGGGAATATAATAAAGCTATTGAAGACAGTGATTTAGAGGAGAGGATTGAGAAAGACTATTATGACAAATGTTATGAAATAGCAAAAAAAGGATTGCCAAAAACTGAAAGAAGTAATCTATTTAATAATCTAAAAGAAGAATTGCTTTCAACATTTAATGAGGAAGAAATTGAAGAAAAAGAAAAGCTAATTAGTAACTACTTTTCAAAAACTCAGAAAAAGGCTGTAAGAGATCTTGTTCTGAATGAGGGTATTAGACTTGATGGAAGGAAATCTTCTGAAATTAGACCTATATGGACTGAAACAAATTACTTACCATCAACTCACGGGTCAGCAATTTTTACTAGAGGGGAGACTCAAGCTTTAGCTTCAGTAACACTTGGAACAAGTAGAGAAGCAAATATGATTGATATTCCTACTAATCAAGGAGAAGAAACATTTTATCTACATTATAACTTTCCACCTTTTTCTACAGGTGAAGTAAGAAGATTAATGGGGACATCAAGAAGAGAAATAGGTCATGGTAATCTTGCACAAAGAGCTTTACAAAAAGTAATGCCTATTGATTGTCCTTATACTGTTAGAATTGTTTCTGAAATTTTAGAATCTAATGGCTCATCTTCAATGGCATCAGTTTGTGCAGGTTCTATTGCATTAATGGATGCAGGTGTAAAAATCAAAAAAAATGTTTCTGGAATTGCAATGGGATTAATTACAGACAATGATAAACATGCTGTCCTATCAGATATTTTAGGAGATGAAGATTATCTTGGAGACATGGACTTTAAAGTCACTGGAACTGAAGACGGAATTACAGCTTGTCAAATGGATATAAAAATAAAAGGGCTAAAGCATGATATTCTAATTGAAGCATTAAATCAAGCTAAAGAAGGAAGGTTAGAAATTCTTAAAAAACTAAATGATGAAATTTCTAATCCAAATGAGACCGTTAAGGCTCATGCCCCTAAAATGGTTAAGGTTGAAATTAAAAAGGATTTTATCGGTCTAGTAATTGGACCTGGTGGTAAAAACATTCAAGAACTCCAAAAGGAGACTGACACAACAGTAGTTATAAATGAGGAAGATGAAAAAGGTATTGTTGAAATACTTGGAGTTGACCAAGATAAAATTGACAATGCTATAGAAAGAATTAATAACCTAGTTTTTGAACCAGTTAATGGTGATACGTATAATGTAAAAGTTCTAAAAATACTAGATTTTGGAGCAGTAATTGAATTTGTTCCTGGCAAAGAGGCTTTACTTCATGTATCTGAAATTGCATGGGAACGAGTTGAAAAAGTCACAGATTATCTTAATATCGGGGATAAAATAGAAGTAAAATATCTCGGAACTGACCCTAGAACTAGGAAACCTAAGATTTCAAGAAAAGTATTGTTAAAAAAAAGTGACTAATTTTTATTAAATAAATCATTTTTTATTGGCTTTTGGAACAATTATTGTGGCAATATATAACCTATGAGACAATTAAAAATTACAAAACAGGTAACTAATAGAGAAACTGCTTCTCTAGATAAATACCTGCAGGAAATAGGAAAGGTTGACCTTATTACAGCTGAGGAAGAAGTTGAGTTAGCTCAACGAATTAAAAAAGGAGATCAGTTTGCACTTGAAAAACTTACTAAAGCTAATCTTAGGTTTGTTGTTTCTGTTGCTAAACAATACCAAAATCAAGGTTTGACTCTTCCTGACTTAATCAATGAGGGAAATCTAGGCTTAATTAAAGCCGCTCAAAGATTTGATGAAACTCGTGGATTTAAGTTTATTTCTTACGCAGTATGGTGGATAAGACAATCAATTCTGCAAGCTTTAGCTGAACAATCGAGAATTGTTAGGCTTCCTTTAAATAAAATTGGCTCAATTAATAAAATTAACAAAACATACGCATTTCTTGAACAGGCTCATGAAAGAGCTCCTTCCGCTGAAGAAATAGCAAAAGAGCTTGATATGACAATAAATGATGTAAAAGAATCATTAAAAAATTCTGGAAGACATGTTTCAATGGATGCTCCTCTTGTTGAAGGTGAGGATTCAAATCTTTATGATGTTTTAAATAGTGGAGAGTCTCCAAATCCAGATAGACAATTATTGCACGAATCTTTAAGAACTGAAATAGAAAGAGCTCTTGATACTCTTACTCCCAGGGAAGCAGATGTTGTTAGGTTGTATTTTGGATTAGGTAATCAACATGCAATGACTTTAGAAGAAATAGGAGAAACATTTGATTTAACCAGAGAAAGGGTTAGACAAATTAAAGAAAAGGCTATCAGAAGGCTTAAACATACCTCTAGAAGTAAAATACTTAAAACTTACCTTGGATAAGAATGTCAATTAAAGTTTCTCCATCAATTTTAGCCGCTGATTTTGGGAATATTGAGAGAGAATGCAATTTGATTGACAAAAGTGGTGCAGACTGGTTTCACCTTGATGTAATGGATGGAATATTCGTTCCAAATATTTCATTTGGAATGCCAGTAGTTAAAGCTATTAGAAAAATGACATCTAAACCGCTTGATGTCCATTTAATGATTACTGAGCCTGAAAGGTATATTGAGAAATTTATAGAATTAGGTTCTGATATTATTTCTTTTCATCTTGAAGCTACTAATAAACTTGAAGAAAATATTAGTTTAATTAAAAGTAACAATGTAAAGGTTGGCATTGCAATTAATCCCGATACTCCAATAGATAGCTTGATTGATATTATTAATAAAATAGACTTGGTCTGTTTAATGGGAGTATTTCCTGGTTTTGCTGGTCAAAAGTTTATTAAGAACACATTTGATAGGCTTAAAGAATTAAAGAAATTAATTATAGACAATGATTCAAAAGCATTAATTGAAGTAGACGGAGGAGTTAAAGCTGATAATTATATGGAGCTAAGATCTTTAGGAGCAGATGTTTTAGTAGCAGGAAGCTATATTTTTAATTCTGAAGATTATGATTTAGTAATCAAGAAATTAAAAGAGTAATTTTAAATAAGGGGGACTCAGCCCATTTTTTTATCTAATATTATTTAAATTTATTATAATGAGAAAAGCAATATTATTTATTTCAATTGCTCTAATCTTTTCATGTTCTGAGAAAGGAGTTTTAGATGAAAAAAACCGGATCGATGCAGTTGAAAATCAAGAAGCGACAAATGATGATTTAATTGATAATACAAATGAATCGGTATCTCAAACCAATCTATCTTTTTTAGCCCTAGGGGATAGCTATACAATTGGTGAAAGTGTATTAGAAGGCGAAAGATGGCCAAATCAAATGGTAGATATTGCATTTAATCAAAATGTTCTCTTTAATCAACCAGATATTATAGCTAAGACTGGGTGGAGGACTGAACAATTAATAGACACACTAAATAGAATTAATTTTACTCAAAAATTTGATTATGTGTCATTGATGATTGGTGTTAACAATCAGTATAGCCTTAAACCAATTGATACATTTAGATTAGATTTAATTAAGCTTTTGGACATGTCTATTGGATATAGTATAAAAAGAGATAATGTTGTTTTAATTTCAATACCTGATTGGGGAGTTACTCCATTTGCAGATGGATATGATAGAATTAGAATAGAAGAAGAAATAAATGAGTTTAACAGTGTAATAAAAGATATTGCAAATACAAATAATATACTTTATGTTGATGTAACTGAAATATCAAGAAGGGCGTTAACAGAAAAAGATCTTATTGCAAATGATAGTTTACATCCAAGTGGTAAAATGTATAGGGAATGGGCAGAAAAAATATATAATCTATGGATAGAATAGAACAATATAAAGAATCAGCTAATAAATATGATTTATCAGATGAATTAAGTCATTTTAAAGAAAGATTTGATAATTCTAATGAATTTATATACCTAGTTGGTAATTCACTCGGAAAACTGCCCTTAGATACAATAAACAATATCAATCAGACTGTAAAAATAGATTGGGGTAAAGATCTAGTTTCCAGCTGGAATGAAAAATGGTTAAGTATTGAAAATATAATAGCCAAGAAAATCTCTAAGATTTTAAAATGTGATGAGAAAGAAGTTTATGTAGGCGATTCTACTTCGGAGAATCTATACAAATTATTAAAAAGTATTTTAATCAATAATTCTGAAATTAAGTCTATAATATCTGATAATTTAAATTTTCCATCTGACAATTATATTGCAGAGGGAGTTGCTAGAGATTTTAAAGGAGTATCATTTAAATTATTAGACTATGGAAATGAGGTTGAAGCTAATATAGACATGCTAAAAAAGTTCATTTTAAAGAATAATGGAATATTAATTCTATCACTTGTTTCTTTTAAATCATCATACAGATATCCAATAAAAGAGATAAATGATTTTTGTAAAAATAATAATTCTATTGTTATTTGGGATATTAGCCATGCAGTTGGAGCAATTGATATTGATTTTCATAATACTAATACTAAATATGCTGTAGGGTGTACATACAAATATCTTAATGGAGGTCCTGGTTCTCCAGCTTTTATATATGCTAATAAACAGGAACAGAATACTTTAAAAACACCCATTAGAGGTTGGTTTAGCCATAGCTCCCCATTTGATTATTCTAAAAATTATGAAGAAAATAATACGATGGATAGGTTTAAGTCTGGAACTCCCCATATAATTCAGTTAAGCGCTCTTGAAAAAGGACTTGATATAATTATTGAAGCAGGAACAAATAAATTAGAGAGTAAATCCATTAATCTATTTAATTTTTTTAAAACAATTTATAATTCTCACCTTAATAAGAAGGGTTATGATTTAGTGACACCATTGAAAGATAATTTAAGAGGTTCTCATATAACAATAGCTCATAAAGAGTCATGGAGAATTTCAAAATGTTTGAGTCTTCCAAAAGGGAAAGGCAGAAAGATTTTAGTTGACTTTAGACCTGATAAATTTATTAGAATCTCATTAACTCCTCTATACACTAATTTTGAAGACATTTATAATCTTACCTACCGATTATTTAGCATTATTGAAAAAGAAGAATATCTTCAGCATAGTTATAATAAACCGACAGTGACATAGAGTCTATTATAGACTTTATAAGGAATTTAATTTTGATTTTACTAAGTCAGCTACAACTCTTCCTTCAGCTCTTCCAAGAACCTTTGCATTAGTTGCTCCAATAACTTTACCCATATCCTTGATTGACTCAGCATTTGTTGATATTATAACTTCATCTATAATAGTTATTAGCTCTTCTTCATTAAGTTGATCTGGTAAATATTCTGAAATAATTTTCGATTGACTATCCTCAATTTCAGCTAATTCATCTCTATTTTGTTCTTTATAAATTTTTGCACTTTCATTTCTTTGCTTGACAAGCTTCTGTAATAACTTTATAATTTGATTTTCATCTAGAATTTCCTTATTTCCAGCCTTTGTTTTTTCTAACAAAATAGCTGATTTAACAGCTCTTAAAGCTTCAAGCCTAGTTTTATCTTTAGCTTTCATTGCTAAAATTATTGATTCCTTTATTTTATCTTCTAATCCCATAATTTTGAAAATTTATTTTTTAATCAACATTATCATGTAAATATGAGTTTGGCTCTGGAAACTCTATTTCATTGTTTTCATTTAAAACAGTTTTTGACTCAACCTGTTCATTATTTATATTACTGTTTATTTGGACCCCCATTCTCTTATATGCAGGCTCTTTTTCAAGATCCTCGACTGAAGAATTACCATCATTGAAAACATAATTATATTTCTTAAGATTTTCTCTTCTTAATCTATTTTCATCCAATGGGTCAACTTGTATTGGGTTTTCAAAGACATGATCATTTTCATTAGTAATATTAAGAGAGACTTCTTGTTCTTCTAAACTATGTTCTTCATTAATAATTAAATCATTCGTTTTAGAATCTTTTTCATCTTGATTCTCTTCTTCATCTAGGTCTAATTTTATAAACTCCACCTCTTCTGTTACTGATTCTAAATCTAATTTATTTGAAAATAAGCCATCAGTTATTTCATTTTCCTCAGATTCATTGATTTCTATATTTTCTGGTTTAACTTCTTCAATATCAAATACCTCAATTTCATTAACTAATTCATTATCAATGATATCATAGTCAGCTTTTTCATATTCAACTTGCTCATATTCAACTTCTATATCTCTAAGTATCTCATTGATTTGACTATCAATTTTAATTTGATTGTCTTTAGATAGATCATCTTTGGATTTATAAGTTATTTCTTCAATCTCTCCATTAGATATCTCATCTTCATCTATTAATGTTTTTTCTACTTTTTGATTATCATCTAAACTATATATAACTTTCTTTGTTTCAGAATTAACTAAATCATTTTGTTGATCTTCTGCAAATCCTGTTGCAATAACAGTTACGGATATATTATTTCCTAATTCTTGATCCTCACCAACTCCCATTATTATATTAGCCGAATTTCCTGTTTCTTTTTGAACATATTCATTAATTTCTCCTATTTCATCTATAGTTATTTCATCAGTTCCTGATACAATTAATAGTAACACATTTTTACTTCCATCTATTTTGTTATCATTTAATAAAGGTGAATCTAGCGCTTTAATTATTGCATCATTTGCTCTATTAGAACCACTTGAAGTTGCAGATCCCATTATTGCAGTACCACTATTAGCTAAAACTGTTTTGGCATCTTTTAAGTCAATATTTTGAGTATAATGGTGAGTTATAACCTGAGCTATACCTTTTGCAGCAGTTGCTAATACTTCATCAGCTTTTGAGAAACCCTCTTTAAACCCAAGATTTCCATAAACCTGTCTTAATTTATTATTATTTATTATTATTAAAGAGTCAACTGTTTTCTTTAATTTCTTTAAACCTTTTTGAGCTTGAAGCTGTCTAGTCTTTCCTTCAAAATCGAATGGAATTGTAACAATTCCAACTGTTAATATTCCAAGTTCTTTAGCAAATTCTGCAATAATAGGAGCTGCTCCAGTTCCTGTTCCACCTCCCATTCCAGCTGTAATAAATAACATTTTTGTTTGAGTCTCAAGAAGTTCTCTTAACTCTTCATGAGTCTCTACAGCAGCTAACTTTCCAATCTCTGGATTTGCTCCAGCTCCCAGACCTTCAGTTAGATTAACTCCTAATTGAATTTTATTTGGAACTGGGCTCTTGTCAAGAGCTTGAGAATCTGTATTACAAACAACAAAGTCCACTCCTGTGATGCCTTGTTGAAACATATGATTCACTGCATTACTTCCTCCTCCTCCTACTCCCATGACTTTCATCACATTACTTTTATTCTTTGGTAAATCGAAGCTAAAATTATTATCTATATCTATTTTCATTTTATTTTATTTTAATTATCGTCTGTGTTATATTGTACAAATTTTTCAAAATTCATTTTGAATTGTTCTGACCATTTTGCAAGGACAGTTTTTCTTTCTTCACTTGTCTTATCCCCTGTTGATGATTTATCATCATTTTTCTCATTATTCTCAAGTGCCTTCATTACAAGTCCAACTGCCGTTGAAAATATTGGACTTGAGTTTTTTGTATCACCTGCTAAGTGTTCCCCAGGGAATCCAATCCTTGTATCCATTCCAGTTACATATTCAACAAGTTGCTTCAAGTGTTTTAATTGACTCCCCCCCCCCTGTTAGCACAATTCCACCAATCAATTTTTTCTTTGCTTCATCATTACCATAGTTTTTAATTTCTAAATAAACTTGTTCTATTATTTCTACAACTCTTGCATTAATAATTTTTGATAGAGTCTTCAATGATATTTCCTTTGGATCCCTCCCTAAAAGTCCTGGTATTGCAACTATTTCTGTTTCTTTGTTCTCCCCAGGCCAGGCTGATCCAAATTTAACTTTTAGTTGTTCAGCTTGATTACCCATTATTGAGCAGCCTTCTTTGATATCCTCAGTTATTACATTACCTCCAAATGGAATGACTGCAGTATGTCTTATAATACCATCTTTAAAGATGGCAACATCGGTCGTACCACCACCTATATCTATTAAGGCTATTCCAGCTTCTTTTTCTTCATTAGAAAGAACTGCATCTGCAGAAGCTAAAGGTTCTAGGGTGATATCTGCCATTTCAAGTCCAGAACTTTTAATACACCTTCCTATGTTTCTTATTGAAGAAACTTGACCAACCACAATATGGAAATTAGCTTCAAGCCTACTTCCATACATGCCTATAGGTTCCTTTATTTCAGATTGACCATCCACTTTAAAATCTTGAGGTAGAACATGGATAATTTCTTCACCAGGTAACATAACTAATTTATATACCTGATTAATTAGTTCATCAATATCATTATTATCAATAACCTTATCTGGATTTTCTCTTGTTATATAATCACTATGCTGAAGACTTCTTATGTGTTGTCCAGCAATTCCTACAACGACTTCCTTTATATTCTCTTCTCCAGATTCCATTTTAGCTTCTTCTATTGCATATTTAATTGACTCTATTGTTTGTGTTATATTATTTACAACTCCTCTATGAACTCCTAAACTTTGAGATTTTCCAATTCCTAAAATCTCTAGCTTCTTAAACTCATTTTTAGCTCCTACCATAGCAACAATTTTCGTAGTTCCTATATCAAGTCCAACTGAAATATTTTTTTCCATAATTTTTAATTTTTAATTGCAACTAATTGATTATTATATGTCAAATCAATCTGATTAAAGTTTAAATTCTCAGATTCTTTGTTATAGTAAGCACAATATGCCTTTAACTTTTTAATCTTTTCTCTTATATTATTTGAATTACCAATTTTTATATCAAAATCAAATGATTTTAGATTGGTAAATACCTGTCCTTCTTCAATCCAGAATCTGTTAACTTGTTCTGTTAGATAATTATCTTTATTCATTTCTAAGATTATCTTTACTATCTCTTTAATATCTTGCTCATTAGTGTTAGGGCTTATTATTGGTAAATCTAATTTTAAGCTATCGTCCTTAATTAAATTTGATTCCTCATCTATAAAAAATTTTGAATTCTTATTCATAAATGCTAGAGGTTTTCTATCATACAGATCTATAATAATATCACCATTATAAAGTTTATATACTTCAGCTTTTTCAATGCCAGGAGTCTTTGATATGGATTTTTCGATACTATTAAATAGATTATTTTCCATTAAAGCCTTATAGTGTTCATCATTGATTAAGTTGTTGATATAAAAGCCTTTATTGAAATAACTTTGCTCGGGATAATTAATAATTATATCCTGTTTGTATCTATTATTATTATTTATATTAGTAATTATACTAATAACTAATAATGTTAAAGAGAGTGCCATAAATATTAATAATTTATATACTGCTTTCATAATATTTCTTTTTCAAACTTTGTATTGAATTTGCAACATTACCTGCCCCTAAGACTGCAATAATTTCACAATCTATAGATTCAATTTTTTCATTAACAGATTCTATTTTTAGAATACTTTTTTTGTCACAAATTATTTTGTCTAGTAAAACATCTGAACTTACCCCTTCTATTGGTTCTTCCCTAGCTGGATATATCTCTAAAAGATAGACCTCATCAAATTTTGATAATACTTTAGCAAAATCATCTAACAAATCTTTTGTTCTAGAAAACAAGTGAGGCTGAAAAATAACTCCTGCTTTAAGATTGTTATATTTATCTTTTATTGAATTTAATACAGCATTTATCTCTGATGGATGATGGGCATAGTCATCAATTACTATTTTGTTAGATAATCTAAAAATATCCATCCTTCTATAAACTCCCTTAAAATCAGCTAAAGCCTTGATTAATTTGTTTCCTTCTAACCCTAGATAGTGTGCTACAGAGAAAGCTCCTATGGCATTTAAAAGGTTATGACCACCTATTTGATTAAATTCAACATTAGTAAACTCATTATATGGTGTGATTATATCAAATTTATAGCCTTTTTCCATCAGAGATATATTTCTTGCATAGTAATCAGTTTCTAGATTAATAGAATATGATAATCCTTCAAATCCTTCTACTTGATCAGAATAAAATATCTTATCTGTCACCCTATCTGAAAATAGATGGAATGACTCTTTGAGACTTTTAAAATCACCATATATATCTAAATGATCTTTTTCAATAGAAGTAATAATTCCAATATTTGATTTTAGTTGAAGAAATGATCTATCATATTCATCTGCCTCAACAATTGAATATTTTTTTCCTGTACTAATAAAATTAGTCTCATAACCATTTAATATTCCACCAATAAATGACTGAAAACTCTCCTCACATTTATAAAATAAGTGAGTTAATATTGCAGATGTGGTTGTCTTTCCATGAGTTCCAGCTACAGATATACAGAATGTTTTTTCTGTAATCTCACCTAATATTTCAGATCTCTTATAAATTTTGTTTTTATTAGTTAAATAATAATTTAGATATGAATTTTCTTGAGATATTGCCGAAGAGTATATTACAATTACATCATTTGACTTAAAATTATCAGGCAGAAGATTTACATCAATTTTATCTAAAACTTTAACGCCTTCCTTAGAAAGATTTTTAACAATCTCTGATTCTACCCTATCATAACCCATTATTTTATTTCCTTTATCTAAGAAATATTTTGCTATAGAAGACATCCCTATACCTCCAATTCCAATAAAGAAATATTTTTGATTACTATTCATATGATAGATGATTTTTTATTTTACCTACAATTTTTATTGAGGCATCAGGACTAGCCAATTTTGAAATATTTGAAGCGATTTTTTCCCTATACCCCTCATCTTTTATTAGCATATCTAACTTACTTCTAAATAAAATATCAGCCTCTTTCTCAACTAAACAAATTGCTGCATCTAAATCGGAAATTGCTTTAGCATTATGATATTGATGATCTTCAGCAACATTTGGGGAAGGAATTAAAATGGATGGTTTCCCAACAATTGCTAGCTCTGAAAGAGTTAAGGCACCACTTCTTGCTATAATTATATCAGAGGAATAATAAATATTATCAATATCTGATATAAAGTCATATATGATAATACCTTCAGATGATTGATCTTTATATAAGTCATAATATAATTTTCCACACTGCCATATTAAAACTATTCCTTTACTTTTTATATAATCCAAATTATTATAGATAAGTTCATTTATTTTCTTTGATCCTAGGCTTCCTCCTAATACAGTTATAACCATTCTTTCCTTATCTATACTTAAAGATTCCTTCGCTTTATCAGTTTCAATTTTCATTGTTATTGATCTTCTAACTGGATTCCCGGTATAGAATAACTTTTCTGTAGGGAAAAACTTATCCATTTTATTATAAGCTACAGATACATATCTCACATATCTTGAAAGCAATCTATTAGCAATACCGGGTAATGAGTTTTGCTCCTGAATTAATGTTGGGATTCTAAAAAAAGTTGAAATAAACACTATTGGGAAACTAGCATATCCTCCTGTTCCAATTACAAAATCAGGTTTATTAATTAGTATAATGAATATTGACTGAAATAAACTTATAATAATCTTAAATGGAAGTAATACATTTTCTAATGAAAATATTTTTCTTTTTAAGCCACTAATAAATAAACCTTTAATTTTATAGCCATATTTTGGAATAGTTTTCATCTCCATCCTACCGATAGATCCAACAAAAGTGATATTAGATTTTGGAAATACTTCGGATAATCTTTCTGCTATTGAAATAGCAGGGTATATATGACCACCTGTTCCACCTCCAGAAAGAATAAATTTATATTTTTTCATTTGGCTTTTTTATTTTTAATTGATGAGCTAACACTCAAAATCATTCCTAGAGAAATACAAGTAATCCATGCTGCAGAACCTCCACTGCTAACTAAAGGTAGATTCTGCCCTGTGACAGGAATAACTTGAGTAGAGACAGAAATATTTGTAAATGCTTGAATCATTATATACAATCCAAGAGCAGTTACAAGAATTTGACCAAATGTATTATCAACCTTATGAACAATAACTAATACTCGAAATAACATTAACACATATAGTAGGATTAAAATACCCCCACCAACAATCCCAAATTCTTCTACAATAATTGCAAAAATGAAATCAGAAGAACTTTGTGGCAGATGATTCTTATATACGCTTTTCCCAACACCTACACCAAAAATACCTCCATTAATTATTGCTGCTTTAGCACGTTCAATCTGATAATTTGCATCAACATCTTTTTCAGATTTAAAGTTTTCAATTCTACTAACCCAAGTATCAACTCTATTAGGAAATTTATCAGGATATGCTTTTGCTAGAGTTAGGAAAAACATAAAGCATATAATCATAAAGCCAAAAATCTTAAACAAATGTCTAAAGGGATAGCCTGAAACAAATAATGTTAAAATTATTGAAACAAAGAGGAGAGCTGCAGTAGATAGATTTGAAGGAAGAATTAAAAAAGTATATATAAAGATTGGAATCCAAAGAGGAATCAATGTTTTAGAGAATTCTATCTTTTTTAAATCATATTTAGCTAAATAATGAGCTACATAGGTTATTAAAATTATGCTTGCTAATGATGAAGATTGAAAACTTACACCAATAATTGGGATATTTATCCACCTGCTAGCATTTGCTCCTGAAATTATTGTCCCTTGACTGGCTGTATAAACAAGTAATATAAGACCTAATGGAAGAAGTAGAATTGAAATCCACCTAAAATTCTTGAATGGTATTTTTTGGATAGATAACATTAAAACAAAACCAAATAATAGTATTATAAAATGTTTGAATAAGTAGACAATGGGGCTTGAACCTCCAACAACATGGGACAAATTAGAACTTGCACTAAAAACAGGTAAAAATGAAAACATAGCTAATAGCATAACATATACTAACAATACTTTATCTCCTTTTATTATATTATTTAGATTCATTTATTTATAGATTCCTAATAGCTTGCTTAAATTGATTTCCCCTATCTTCATAATCTTTGAAAAGATCAAAACTTGCACAAGCAGGAGAAAGAAGAACAGCATCTTTCTTTTCAGCAATTTTTCTTGAAATTTTAACTGCTTCTTCCATTGATTCTGTCTCAACAATCAAATCAATAATTGGGCTGAATGTTTCAATTATTTTTTTATTATCAACTCCAAGACAGATAATTGCTTTAACTTTTTCACGAACAAGAGGCAACAGTTCTGAATAATCATTACCCTTATCAACTCCTCCAACAATCCATACTGTTTGAGAGTTCATTGAGTCTAAAGCATAAAAAACTGCATTAACATTAGTTGCTTTTGAATCATTAATATAATTTACTCCCTGTATTGTGAGTACATTTTCAAGTCTATGCGGAAGACCTTTAAAAGAAAGTAAACTGTCTCTTATAGAGTCTTTACTTATTTTTAATAAATCTGCTACTGT
>CACIHJ010000014.1 GCA_902586435.1 uncultured Bacteroidota bacterium
AATCCTACCTAATGCAAATATTACAGTAAACATTTCAGAGGGTATACCAAGTGCTCTGTAAATAATTCCAGAATAGAAGTCAACATTTGGATATAATTTTTTTTCTATAAAATAAGGGTCATTTAAAGCTTTTGACTCTATCTCTTTTGCTATATCAAGAACAGGGTCATCAATACCTAAATCATTTAAAACTTGATCAGCTGCTTTCTTAATTATTTTTGCTCTAGGATCAAAGTTTTTATATACTCTATGTCCAAATCCCATAAGTCTAAATGGATCATCTTTATCTTTTGCTTTCTCTATATATTTATCAATATTTGAATCATCATTTTTAATTAACTCTAGCATCTCTATTACAGCTTGGTTAGCACCTCCATGAAGTCTTCCCCATAAGGCTGAAATACCAGCTGAAATTGAAGCAAATAATCCTGCATATGAGGAACCTACTATTCTGACAGTTGATGTTGAACAATTCTGTTCATGATCAGCATGTAGGATAAGTAAACTATTTAGGGCATTAACAATAATATCATTTTGTATATATTCCTGATTTGGTTTTGCAAACATTAAATAAGCAATATTCTCTACGTAATTAAACTTATCACTACTATAGTTTAATGGGAGGCCTTTGATTTTTCTTAAAGTCCAAGATGATAATATTGGAAATTTTGCAAGTAATTTAACTGTTGAATTGTATAATTTCTTATCATTTTCTGATTTATCAGATTCCTTTAAAGATAACTTAGTCTCATTCTCAGGATTAAATGCAATCAAAGCTGAAGTCAATGAAGAAAGAACCCCCATTGGGTGAGCAGATTTTGGGAAACTTTGAAATATATCCTTTATATGTTCATCAACTAATGACTCTTCGTTAATATCAGCTTGAAATTTATCAAGTACTTTTTTTGAAGGTAATTCTTCAAAGATTAGTAGGTAACAAACTTCAAGAAAAGTCACTTTTTCACATAGTTCTTCAATAGAATAACCTCTATATCTTAAAATTCCATTTTCACCATCAAGATATGTTATATTACTTATACAATGTCCTGTATTTTTATAACCCGGATCATAAGTTATTAAACCTGTTTTTAATCTAAGTTGCTTAATATCAATAGCTTTTTCATCTTCGGAACCCTGAATTATAGGAAAAGAATAAGACTCATTATTATAAGTAATTTTTACATTATCAGCCATAAATTTATATTTATTACAAAGTTACTGGTCTAATGCCTAAGAAAAAAATTTATTAAAATTTAAATGCATTTACACCTAGGTATTTAGCATTTTCACCAAGCTCTTCTTCTATTCTTAAGAGTCGATTATACTTAGCCATCCTATCACTCCTAGACATAGAGCCTGTCTTAATTTGACCTGTATTAAAAGCAACAGATAAATCAGCTATTGTAGAGTCTTCCGTTTCTCCTGATCTATGTGAGATAACTGTAGAAAAATTATTTTTTGTAGCTAATTTTATTGATTCAATTGTTTCAGTTAAAGTTCCTATTTGATTTAATTTGATTAAAATTGAATTTCCTGTTTTTTCAGTAATCCCTCTTTGAAGTCTTTTTATATTAGTTACAAATAAATCATCTCCTACAAGTTGAACTTTATTTCCAATTTTTTCTGTAAGTTTTTTCCACCCATCCCAGTCATCTTCATCCATTCCATCTTCAATAGAAATAATTGGAAACTTTTCGCAAAGTGAAATAAGGTATTCAACCTGTTCATCTGAATTTAACTTTCTTGCATCTTTACCTTCGAATATTGAATAGTCATAAACTCCATTAGAATAAAATTCTGATGCAGCACAATCAAGTGCTATCATAATATCATCATTAGCTTTGTACCCTGCATCATTTACAGAGTCAATTATTATATTTAGCGCATCCTCGGTTCCATTCAGCTTAGGAGCAAAGCCACCCTCATCTCCAACAGATGTACTTAGGTTCATAGACTTTAGATTTTTTTTAAGATTATGGAAAACTTCATTTGCAATCTGAAGAGCATTTGAAAAACTTTTTGCTCCAACTGGAACTATCATGAACTCTTGAAAAGCAATGGGAGAGTCTGAATGACTACCAGCATTAAGAATATTAATTTGAGGGACAGGGAGTATACATGGATTATTTTTTTCACCTAAATAATTAAATAATGAAATTCCTCGTTCAGATGCTGCAGCTTTAGATGCTGCAAGGGAGACAGCAAGAATTGCATTTGCTCCAATATTAGATTTATTTTCAGTTCCGTCTAGTTCAATCATTAAATTATCTATTAAAACTTGATCAAATACACTCACACCAACCAATTTTTTAGAAATCAAATTATTTATATTATTAACTGCATTAAATACAGACTTACCTAAATATTTACTCTCATCTCCATCTCTTAGCTCTACAGCTTCATATTTACCTGTTGAGGCTCCGGAAGGTACAGCTGCTGAACCTTTAATACCATTTACAGTAATAATATCTGCTTCAACTGTTGGATTTCCTCTGGAATCAAAAATTTGTCTTGATTTTATTTCTTTTATATTACTCATTTAGTTTGATTTTACATAAGATAGAAATTGATCAAAAAGGTAGTTACCATCATTAGGTCCAGGACCTGCTTCAGGATGATATTGAACTGAGAAACACTTTTTATTCTTCAATTCTATTCCAGCAATTGTATTATCATTTAAATGCTGATGAGTAACTAAAACATTTTTATTTTTCTTAGCTTCTTTAAAATCAACTGCAAATCCATGATTCTGAGAGGTTATTTCTCCTTTTGTTGTCTTTAAATTTAATACTGGGTGATTAATTCCTCTATGGCCATTAAACATTTTATATGTATTAATCCCATTAGCTAAAGCTATGACTTGATGCCCAAGACAAATTCCAAAAAGAGGAAAATTACTTTTAATTATTTCTTTAGTTGTTTCAATTACTTTTTCTAGAGGCTTAGGATCTCCTGGGCCATTTGAAAGAAAGAAACCATTTGGCTTAAATTTAAGTAATTCATTAAATTCAGTATTATAAGGGAAAACTTTTATATAAAAATCTCTATTGATGAAATTGGATAAAATATTTTTTTTAACTCCAAGATCTAAAACAGCTAGTCTATATTTTGCTTTTTCGTTTCCTAAAAAGTATGCCTTTTTTGTTGATACTTTTGAAGCCAATTCTAAACCTTCCATCTCTGGAGAATTAATCAACTTTTTCCTTAATTCATCCAAATTATCTATATCAGTAGTAATTGCTGCATTCATAGCACCATTTTCTCTAATATATCTAACTAGAGCTCTAGTGTCAACATCTGAAATTGCAATCAATTTCTGTTTATTAAACCATGAATCTACAGACCTTGAAGATACCCTTGAATTAACATAGCTAAAATTTTTACAAATAAGTCCTGATATATATATTTTTTCAGATTGAGACTCATTTTCTTTTATTCCATAATTACCTATATGAGAAGTGGTCGTAACCATGATTTGTCCATAATAAGATGGGTCGGTAAAAATCTCCTGATAACCTGTAACACCCGTATTGAAACAAATTTCACCAATAACAGTTCCTTCTACACCTACAGATTTACCATAAAAAATTGTTCCATCAGCTAGAAGTACAATCCCTTTTTTCCTCTTTTTATAAGACATTACTGAAGGGTAAAATTAAACAAAAAAAGGACATATGTAAAAACATATATCCTTTAGTTATTAAGAATTTAAAAGATTACTTTGATTCTTTTTTTGGTGATTCTTTTTTTGGTGATTCTTTTTTTGGTGATTCTTTTTTTGGTGATTTATTGTTTTGCGAGTATATCTCATTATAGTCAACAAACTCAATCATAGCCATTGATGCATTATCACCCATTCTATTCCCTAACTTGATTATTCTAGTATAACCTCCTGGTCTATCACCTATCTTTTTTGCAACTTCATCAAATAATGTTGCAACTGCTATTTTATTTCTAAGTTTACTAAAACATAATCTTCTGTTATGAGTATTATCTGTTTTTGATTTTGTTACTAAAGGCTCAATGAACACTTTTAATGCTTTAACCTTAGTTAAAGTTGAGTTTATTCTTTTATGCTCAATTAAAGAAGATGCCATATTAGCAAGCATAGCCTTCCTATGGGCTGATTTTCTTCCTAATTTTATTATTTTTTTGCGATGCCTCATAACGTTTTATATTACTCTTTATCTAACTTATATTTTGAGAGATCCATCCCAAAAGATAATCCTTTTAAGATGACTAATTCTTCAAGTTCTGTGAGAGACTTTCTCCCAAAATTTCTGAATTTCATTAAATCATTTTTATTAAAAGAAACTAAATCCCCAAGAGTATCAACTTCAGCTGCTTTTAAACAATTTAAAGCTCTTACTGATAAATCCATATCAATCAGTTTTGTCTTAAGTAATTGCCTCATGTGAAGAGATTCTTCATCATATGCCTCTGATTGAGCAATTTCATCAGATTCAAGAGTTATTAATTCATCAGAGAACAACATGAAGTGATGTATTAGTGTTTTTGCAGCTTCTGTTAATGCGTCTTTAGGGTGGATTGAACCATCAGTCTCAATTTCAAAAATTAATTTTTCATAATCTGTTTTTTGCTCAACCCTATAGTCCTCAATTTCATATTTAACATTTTTTACAGGTGTATATATTGAATCAATTGCTATAACTCCTAACGAAGAATCACCAGATTTTTTATTTTCCTCAGCTGGAACATAACCTCTACCTTTCTCAATAGTTAATTCAATATTTAGCTTAGATTTTTTTTCAAGACTACAGATATGAAGTTCTGGGTTCAAAATTTGAAATCCAGAGATGAATTTTTGAAAATCAGAAGCTTTCAATTCCTTTTGATTACCTATTACAATATTTATTTTTTCCTCATCAAAATCATCAATTTGTCTTTTTAGTCTTATTTGTTTGATATTCAATATCATTTCTGTAACATCTTCTACCACACCTTCTATTGTAGAAAACTCATGGTCAACTCCGTCAATCTTAACTGATGTAAATGCATATCCTTCTAAGGATGAAAGTAAAACTCTTCTAAGAGCATTACCTATAGTTAATCCATAACCTGGTTCAAGAGGTCTGAATTCAAACTTTCCATGAGATTCTGTTGAATCTATCATGATTACTTTATCTGGTTTTTGAAAATTTAGTATTGCCATATTTATTTTATTTTGAATATAATTCTACAATTAATTGTTCTTTAATATTTTCTGGAATTTGATCCCTTTCAGGTAAACTAACAAATTCACCTTCAAGTCTTTCACTATTCCATTTAATCCAAGAATATTCAGACTCAGCTATCTTAAGAGAGTCTTGAATTGATTCTAAAGATTTTGATTTTTCTCTTACCGCTACTTTATCTCCTGGTCTCAAAGTATATGATGGAATATTAACTATTCTTCCATTAACAGTAATATGCTTATGAGAGACTAATTGTCTTGCACCATCCCTTGTATTAGACATTCCCATTCTAAACACAACATTATCTAACCTTGACTCACATAATTGGAGAAGAGCTTCTCCTGTTACCCCTTTAGCTCTATTAGCTTTAGTATATAAATTTCTAAATTGTCTTTCAAGTATTCCATAAGTATACTTTGCCTTTTGTTTCTCCATCAATTGAATAGCATATTCAGATTTTTTTGATCTTCTTTTACTATTACCGTGTTGACCTGGAGGGTAATTTTTCTTTTCTAAAGTTCTGTCCTCTCCGAAAAGTGGTTCACCGAATTTTCTTGAAATTTTTGTTTTTGGACCTCTATATCTTGCCATTTTTTTTTATTTAATTATACTCTTCTTCTTTTAGGTGGCCTACATCCATTATGAGGCATTGGAGTTACATCAACAATTTCTGTAACCTCTAAACCATTGTTATGTAAAGTTCTAATTGCTGACTCACGTCCATTACCAGGACCCTTTACTAAAACTTTTATTCTTCTAACTCCAGCTTCGTATGCAACCTTAGCCGCATCTTCAGCTGCAGTTTGAGCTGCATATGGAGTATTCTTTTTTGAGCCTCTAAATCCCATCTTCCCAGCAGATGACCATGAAATAACTTCTCCTTTCTTATTAGTAATTGATATAATAATATTGTTAAATGAAGCATTTATATGAGCTTGACCTACTGAATCAACTATTACTTTTCTTTTTTTACTAGATGTTTTTGCCATAATCTTTATTTAGTTACTTTTTTCTTATTAGCTACAGTTTTTCTCTTACCTTTTCTAGTCCTAGAATTATTCTTTGTTCTTTGGCCCCTTAAAGGCAATCCTAACCTATGTCTTATACCTCTGTTACTACCAATATCCATAAGTCTTTTAATATTAAGCTGAGTTTCTGACCTAAGTTCTCCTTCAATCATTAACTTTCCTACAACATCTCTTATACTTGCAATTTCAGAATCATTCCATTCTGAGACCTTTTTATTTTCATCCACCTTAGCATCAATTAGAATAGTCTTTGCTCTACTTCTTCCTATTCCATATATATATGTCAGAGCAATAGCTCCTCGCTTTTCTTTTGGTATGTCGATTCCTGATATTCTTGCCATTATCCTTGTCTTTGTTTAAATCTTGGATTTTTTTTGTTTATAACATATAAACGCCCTTTTCGTCTGACTATTTTACAATCAGCACTTCTCTTTTTTATTGATGCTTTTACTTTCATTTTTATATAATTTACATTCTAAATGTTATTCTTGCCTTTGATAAGTCATATGGACTCATCTCGAGTTTTACTTTATCCCCTGGCAATAACTTGATATAATGGAGTCTCATTTTACCAGAAATATGAGCAGTTACAATATGCCCATTTTCAAGCTCTACCCTAAACATTGCGTTTGAAAGAGCCTCAATAATTTTCCCTTCTTGTTCTATAGATTGTTGTTTTGCCATAAATTAAATTTGAGGTTTATTTCTCATTGAACCAGTTTTCATTAAACCATCGTAGTGATGATTTAATAGATATGCATTGACTTGCTGTATAGTATCAATAGCGACTCCCACCATAATCAATAAAGATGTACCACCGTAGAATAGAGCCCAACCTTGTTGCATTCCAATTAATTGGACTACAATTGCTGGAAAAACAGCAATAGCAGCAAGATATAATGATCCTGGAAATGTTATATAAGACATTACTGAATCTAAATATTCTGCTGTTTCATTTCCTGGCCTAATTCCAGGAACAAATCCTCCACTCCTTTTTAAATCATCTGACATTTTATTAGTAGGCACGGTAATAGCTGTATAAAAGAATGTGAAAATTATACATAAAAGTCCAAATAGAACATTGTACCAAAGTCCGAAAATATCAGAAAAATTAGCTTGTAACCATTGACCAAAATTTGTGCTCCCAAAAAAACCACCGATAGTTACCGGAGCAAACATTAATGCCTGAGCAAATATTATAGGCATAACACCAGATGAATTTAGTTTGAGTGGTATATATTGTCTAGATGACATCCCTGTATTTGATTGAGCATTTGGTGACATAGTATTCCTTCTTGCATACTGAACTGGTATTTGTCTGACAGCCATAACTAATAAAATACTCAGAACAATTATTATTAACCATACTGCTAATTCAATTACAACCATTATTAGTCCACCATTACTTTCACTTATCCTTGAGATTAAATTTTGAGTAAAAGAAAGGGGTAATGAGGCAACAATACCTACTGTGATTAAAAGGGAGATTCCATTTCCTATACCCTTATCAGTTATTTTTTCTCCTAACCACATAGCAAAAATTGTTCCTGTAACAAGAATAATAACAGATGAAATAACAAATAATGGACTTCTTCCAAATATAAAAGCGCTATCAGGGACACCAAGAGCAGTTAAGCTATATAAATAAGCTGGGGCTTGTATAACACAAATAAAGATTGTAAGCCATCTAGTTATTTGAGTTATTTTCTTTCTACCACTTTCACCTTCCTTTTGTAATTTTTGGAGATAAGGTAGAGCGACCCCCATTAATTGAACTACAATAGATGCAGAAATATAAGGCATAATTCCTAAAGCAAACACTGAAGCATTTCCAAATGCACCACCAGTAAAAGCATTTAAAATTCCCAGTAAACCTCCACCTTCAGTTCTTGAGGATAGAGCAGATAATTCTAGAGAATCAATACCTGGAAGAACTATTTGGGCACCCACCCTATAGACTAATAACAACCCAAGAGTAAAAAGAATTTTATTCTTTAACTCCTTAATTTTGAGTATACTTTTTATTATGTCTATAAACTTCTGCATATTTATAAATTAATCACTTTACCACCAGCTTTCTCAATTGATTCTTTTGCTGATTTAGAAAATTTATGAGCATAAACCTCAACTGGAGATCCTATCTTCCCTCTTCCTAAAACTTTAACAAGGTCACCTTTACTAGCTAGATTTAGTTCTATGATATTTTCTATCTTCAATTGTTTTTTAATTTTTTTCTGTTCAATCAACATCTGAATAGTATCAATATTTAATGGAACATACTCTTTTCTATTTATGTTTTTAAAACCAAATTTTGGAATTCTTCTTTGTAAGGGCATTTGTCCTCCTTCAAAACCAATCTTTCTTGAATATCCTGATCTTGATTGCGCTCCTTTATGTCCTCTTGTAGATGTTCCACCCTTGCCAGAACCTTGACCCCTACCTAGTCTTTTCCCACTGTTTTTGTTAGATCCTAATGCTGGTTTTAAATTATTTAAACTCATAATATTTATTTTATTTCATTAATAGAAACTAAATGCTTTACTTTATTGATCATACCATTTATTGAGGGACTAAGTTCATGCTCAACTTCCATTCCAATTTTTCTCAAACCTAGAGCCTCTAGAGTTCTTTTTTGAGATTCAAGTCTCTTTATTGTACTTTTTATTTGTCTAATTTTTACTTTCTTACTCATGACTTGAATATTTTATCTAATGACACACCTCTTTGCTTTGCAATCATAATTGGGCTTCTTAGATTAAGTAATGCATCAAAAGTAGCCTTCACAACATTATGAGGGTTTGATGAACCTTGAGATTTTGATAATACATTTTGAATCCCAACAGATTCTAGAACTGTTCTAACAGCACCCCCTGCTATTACTCCAGTACCTTCAGTTGCAGGCTTTATAAAAACCTTAGCTCCACCGTATTTACCCTTTTGCTCATGTGGAAGAGTTCCGTTTTCAACTGGTATTTTTACTAAATTTTTCTTAGCATCCTCAACAGCTTTTGAAATAGCAATTGTTACTTCTTTAGCTTTACCAAGTCCATGTCCTACTACTCCATTTTCATCACCTACAACAACTATAGCAGAAAAGCCAAAAGCTCTACCTCCTTTTGTAACTTTAGTAACTCTTTGAACACTTACTAATCTATCTTTCAATTCAAGACCAGCTGGTTTTATAATTTCGACATTTTTATAATTTTTATACATATTTATAATTTTAGTCCACCTTCTCTAGCTCCTTCAGCCAGTGATTTAACTCTACCATGATAGAGATACCCTCCCCTATCAAACTTTACTCGATTTATACCTGCCTTAATTGATTTTTCAGCAATTATCTTTCCTACATTAAATGACTTTTCAAGATTATTTTTAAGTTTAAGATCTAATATCTTTTTATCTCTAGAAGAAACTGAGATTAATGTTTTACCTTCATTGTCATCAATTACTTGACAGTATATTTCCTTATTACTTCTAAAAATTGAAAGTCTAGGATATTCTGAAGAACCAGAAATTATTTTCCTAATCCTTTTTCTTATTCTATCTCTTCTATAATTCTTCAATTTTGTCATATTATGCTTGTTTTCCTGCTTTTCTTCTTATTTGTTCTCCAACATATTTTACACCTTTTCCTTTATAAGGTTCTGGCTTTCTAAAAGATCTAATTTTTGCAGCAATGTGTCCTAATAATTGCTTATCAATAGATGATAACTTTATAATAGGGTTTTGCCCCTTCTCATTTATAGTCTCTACTTTGATTTCTGTCGGCAGACTCATAACAATAGTGTGAGAAAAACCAAGAGAAAGATCCAACTTTTGCCCACTGCTATTTGCTCTGTATCCAACACCCACTAGTTCAAGTTCTTTGACAAAGCCCTCACTAACTCCAACTACCATATTATTGACAAGAGATCTATATAGCCCATGTTTTGATTTATGATCTTTAGAATCAGAATCTCTCTTTACAGTAATTGTATTATCAGAAATATCAAAAGAAACTCCGTCAAATGATTGGGATAGTTCACCTAGCTTACCTTTAACTGTAATTATATTTTCTTTTACCTCTAAAGCTACTCCTTCTGGGATATTTATTATGCTATTTCCTATTCTTGACATTTCTTATAATTTAGTATATATAACAGATTAATTCTCCTCCTAGATTCATAGTTTTAGCCTTTTTTCCAGTCATCAAACCCTTTGATGTGGATACTATTGAAACTCCCAATCCATTTAATATTCTTGGAAAACTTTTAGAATCAGAGTATTTTCTAAGCCCAGGTTTACTAATTCTTTGAATCTCTTTAATAACAGGTTCTTTAGAAATAGAATCATATTTAAGGGCTATCTTTATTTGACCTTGATTATTTTTTGTTTCTTCAAATTTATAGCTAAGAATAAAACCTTGATCAAATAAAATCTTGGTAATCTCCTTTTTAATATTAGATGCAGGTATATCTACAACTTTATGTCCAGCTGAGTTAGCATTTCTAATTCTTGTCAAATAATCTGCAATTGTATCTGTATACATATATATATATTTTACCAGCTAGCTTTTGTTACTCCTGGGATTAAACCTTTATTTGCCATTTCTCGAAACATAACTCTTGAAATTCCAAACTGCCTTATATAACCTTTCGGTCTTCCTGTTAACTTACATCTATTATGAAGTCTAACTGGAGATGCATTTTTTGGAAGTTTCTGGAGTCCGATATAGTCTTTAGCATCTTTTAAAGACTTTCTCTTGCTTGCATATTTTGCAACCATCTTTTGTCTTTTTCTCTCTCGAGCTTTCATTGATTCTTTTGCCATAATTAGTTATTTTTTAAATGGTAAACCTAATTCAGACAAAAGACCAACAGCCTCTTTATCTGAATTTGTATTTGTTACAAATGTTATATCCATTCCTGAAATTTTATTTACTTTATCAATATTAATTTCTGGAAAAATTATTTGTTCTCTAATTCCTAGGGTATAGTTTCCTCTTCCATCAAATCCTTTTTTATTAATACCTTGAAAATCTCTAACTCTTGGAAGAGCAATTGTAATCAGTCTATCTAAAAATTCAAACATTTTGTCTCCCCTAAGAGTTACTTTGACTCCAATTGGAGTACCTTTTCTTAATTTGAATGATGCAACATCCTTTTTTGATAATGTTGCTAATGCTTTTTGCCCAGCAATTAAAGTTAGCTCCTCCACAGAATGGTCAATTAACTTTTTGTCAGCAACTGCACCACCTACTCCTCTAGAAATAACTATTTTTTTCAATTTAGGAACCTGCATTATATTTTTAAGTTCCAGCTTTTTCAATAATGCTGAAGCAATAGAATTAGAATAATCTTCTTTTAATCTTGGTTTATATGACATGATTATAAAATTTCATTTGATTTCTTAGAGTATCTAACCTTTTTCCCATCTTCAAATCTATACCCAACTTTGGTTTTATCTCCACTTTTTGTTAATAATGATAAATTTGAAATAGCAACTGGCAGCTGTTTTTCAATAATTCCTCCTTTAGGTGACTCAGCACTTGGTTTTGTATGTCTTTTTACCATATTAACACCCTCAACTATTGCTTTATTCTCATTATAAAGAACTTTTAAAACTGAACCCGATGTTCCTTTATTCTCCCCTGAGATTACCATAACCTTATCGCCTTTTTTTATTTTAATCTTTTTCATAATAATTATAATACTTCAGGTGCTAATGAAATAATTTTCATAAATTTTTTGTCTCTCAATTCTCTGGCAACAGGACCAAAAACTCTAGTACCTCTCATTTCTCCAGTTTCACTTAATAAAACGCAAGCATTATCATCAAATCTTATATAGGATCCATCATCTCTCCTAACTTCCTTTTTTGTTCTAACAACAACTGCTACAGAAACAGTACCTTTTTTAACAGTACCATTAGGTGTAGCATTTTTTACTGTAACCACAATTTTATCTCCTAAAGAGGCATATCTCCTCTTAGTCCCACCTAGTACTCTAATAGTAAGAACATCTTTTGCTCCTGTATTATCTGCTACCTGTAATTTTGATTCTTGTTGTACCATATTATTTTGCTCTTTCTATTATTTCAATAATTCTCCATCGTTTTGTTTTACTAATAGGTTTTGTCTCCATTATTTTTACAGTGTCCCCTTCATTACATTCATCTTTTTCATCATGAGCTATATATTTCTTTGTCTTTAGGACAAACTTTCCATATACAGGATGTTTTACTTTTCTTACTTCAGATATAACTACAGACTTATTCATCTTATTAGATGAAACAATACCTATTCTTTCTTTTCTTAATGCTCTAGTACTCATTTAATCTTCTTTTTTTTCATTAATTATAGTCTTCATTCTGGCAATTTGTCTTCTTAAAACCTTAATCTGCAATGGGTTTTCAATAGACTGGACAGAATGGTTAAATTTTAACTGTCTTAATTCTTTTATAGAATCAGCTAATTTTTCATTTAATTCATCAGGCGTCATATTTTTTATTTCAGATATTTTCATAATTTATCCCTCGTAATCTCTAGCTATTATAAATTTAGTTTTAACAGGAAGCTTCTGAGCAGCCAATCTAAGCGCCTCTTTTGCAACTTCAATAGGAACTCCAGAGACTTCAAACATAATTCTTCCTTGTTTCACAACTGCAACAAAATATTCTGGTGCTCCTTTACCTTTACCCATTCTAACCTCCAAAGGCTTCTTAGTTATTGGTTTATCAGGGAAAATTTTAATCCATAACATCCCTTCTCTTTTCATATATCTAGTTGCAGCAATTCTAGCAGCCTCAATTTGTCTAGAGGTAATGAATTTAGACTCCAAAGACTTAATACCAAACATTCCATTAGATAATCTATATCCTCTTTGTGAAAGACCTTTCATTTTACCCTTTTGAGTTTTTCGATATTTTGTTCTTTTTGGTTGTAACATTATAAATTTTTAATTTTTTCTATCCCTTTGACGATTATTCTTCTTTGAATTTCCAGATGAGTTTCTCATCCCTGTTAGCTGAGAAAGTTCCCTTTTACCATAAACTTCTCCTTTCATAATCCAAACTTTAACCCCAAGTCTTCCGTAAGTTGTATGCGCCTCAACAATAGCATAATCAATATCAGCTCTAAAAGTAGATAGGGGAATTCTACCTTCTTTATAACTCTCTGATCTAGCCATTTCAGCTCCATTTAATCTTCCTGAAATCTGAATTTTTATACCTTCTGCATTCATTCTCATTGCAGCTGCAATAGACATCTTAATAGCTCTTCTGTAGGAAATTCTATTTTCAATTTGTCTTGCAATACTTGACCCAACTAAAAATGCATCAAGCTCTGGCCTCTTAATCTCAAAAATATTTAACTGAACTTCTTTTGAAGTTATTTTCTTTAACTCTTCTTTAAGTTTATCAACTTCTGAACCACCCTTACCAATTATTATTCCAGGCCTTGCTGTTTTAATAGTTATAACAATTAACTTAACACTTCTTTCAATAATTATACTTGATACACTGGCTCTTGAGAGTCTTGCATTAATATACTTTCTAATTTTATCATCTTCAGCTAGTTTATCACCATAGTCTCTACCACCATACCAGCTTGAGTCCCAGCCCCTAATAATTCCTAATCTATTTCCTATTGGATTTGTCTTTTGTCCCATTTAACTAATTGTTTTAGATGATAAAATTAATGTAACATGATTAGATCTTTTTCTAATTCTATGAGCTCTACCTTGAGGAGCTGTTCTTATTCTTTTTAGCATACCAGCAGAATCTACCCTAATCTCTTTAACAAAAAGCTGGGAAGTCTCTATATCAAGGCTCTCATTTTTTGATTGCCAATTTGAAATTGCAGAAATCAATAGTTTCTCAAGTCTTCTTGAAGCCTCTTTTGGACTAAATTTAAGAATAGTTAGAGCACTATTAATATCCTCTCCTCTAATTTGATCTGCAACAAGTCTCATTTTTCTTGGAGAAATAGGACTATTGTTAAGTTTAGCAAAAGCTAGATTCTTTTTACTATCCTTTATTTTGTTCGCACTATTTCTTTTTCTTGATCCCAATTTTATATCTTTTTTATTTATCTATTTTTATTTCCAGTATGACCTTTAAAAGTTCTTGTCGGAGAAAACTCTCCTAATTTATGACCAACCATATTTTCTGTTATATAAACAGGTATAAATTGTTTACCATTGTGCACAGCAATAGTCTGTCCAACAAAATCAGGGATAATCATTGAGGATCTTGACCAAGTTTTAATAACTTCCTTTTTATTATCCTCAACATTCTTATTTACCTTTTTAAGAAGGCTTAAATGTACATATGGTCCTTTTTTTAGTGATCTAGCCATTTTTAATTATTTTTTTCTTCTTTCAATTATAAATTTAGATGATGCCTTTTTCTTAGATCTTGTTCTATAACCTTTAGCAGGAATACCCTTCTTTGATCTTGGATGACCCCCAGAAGCTTTTCCTTCTCCACCTCCCATTGGATGGTCAACTGGATTCATCGCTACCGGTCTAGTTCTTGGCCTAATGCCAAGCCATCTTTTTCTTCCAGCTTTTCCAGATGAAATTAATTGATTATCTGAATTTGAAACAGCACCTATAGTAGCATAACACTTGGAAAGAATCATTCTAGTTTCACCAGATGGTAATTTAAGTGTTGCATACTTCCCTTCTTTTGCCATTAATTGTGCAAAAGATCCAGCAGATCTAGCAATTACAGCACCTTTCCCTGGAGAAAACTCTATACAAGAAATGATAGTTCCTAATGGTATATTTGATATTGGGAGAGAATTCCCTAATTCAGGTGAAGCTGATTCTCCAGAGATTATATTCTGTCCTAATTTTAAACCATTTTGAGCAATTATATACCTCTTTTCCCCATCTTTATACTCTACTAGTGAAATAAATGCTGTTCTGTTAGGGTCATATTCTATAGATTTCACCTCTCCTGAAATATCAAATTTATCTCTCTTGAAGTCAATAATTCTATATCTTTTCTTATGACCTCCACCTCTATATTTTACGGTCATTTTCCCTTTATTATTTCTTCCACCAGTTCTTTTCTTAGGGACCAAAAGCGATTTTTCTGGTTTATCCGTAGTTATTGAATCAAAACCATTTATGATTCTGAATCTCTGAGAGGGTGTTACTGGTTTTAATTTTCTAACTGGCATAATTATAGGTTTGCAAAGAAGTCAATTCTATCTCCTTCTGATATTTTAACTAAAGCTTTTTTATAAGGGCCTATTTTACTTGATTGAACACCTCTTTTTGTATACTTTGTAAAAGATTTAGCACCATATATCATAGTTCTAACTTTAAGCACAGATACTCCATATGATTCTTCAATTGCTTTTTTGATCTGGATCTTATTTGCATCTTTAGAAACGATAAAAGTGTATGAATTTCTTAATTCACTTTCATCTGTTGCTTTTTCTGTCAATATTGGCTTTATAAGTATATCCATATTAATTTATTTCAAGTTTGACTCTAATCCGTCAACTGCACTTTCTAAAATTAAGACATTTGTTGCATCTGTAATTTCATAAGTGTTTAATTCTGAGTTAACTACTACCTTAGAATTTTTTAAATTTCTAGAGGATAAGTATATATTCTTATTACCCCCATTTAATACCATTAGTGTTTTCTTTGCTTGAAGATCAAGTGCTTTTAGAATAGAGAGATAATCCTTTGTATTAGGCTTTGAAAAATCAAAGTCTTCCACAATAATTATTGCTTTACTCTTTGCTTTATAACTTAAAGCTGACTTTCTAGCAAGTCTCTTAACTTTTTTATTAACTTTTTGATCATAACTTCTAGGTCTTGGGCCAAAAACTCTTCCACCTCCTCTAAATAATGGGTTTTTTATACTTCCTGCTCTTGCAGTTCCTGTTCCCTTTTGCTTCTTTATTTTTCTTGTACTACCTTTTATTTCAGCTCTTTCCTTAGCCTTATGTAAACCTTTTCTATTATTTGCAAGGTATTGCTTTACATCCAGGTAAATTGCGTGATCATTAGGTTCAATAGCAAAGATATTTTTGCTAAGTTTTGCTTTCCTTCCCGTATCCTTTCCTTTAATATTGTGTATAGCTAATTCCATTACTTTTGAACAATTATATAAGAATTATTATGACCTGGAACGCTACCTTTAACTAAAAGCAAATTTTCTTCAGTCATTACCTTTATTACCTTAAGGTTGAGAGCTTTAACTTTAGCTGAACCAGTTTGACCAGCCATTCTCATCCCCTTAAAAACTCTTGATGGGTCTGAACCAGCTCCAATTGAACCAGGTGCCCTATTTCTATTATGCTGACCATGTGTTGAATCTCCAACCCCAGAAAACCCATGTCTTTTAACTACTCCTTGAAATCCTTTTCCTTTTGATATCCCTGTTACATCAACATATTCTCCCTCAAAAAAATGATCAACATTAATTTTGTCACCAACCTTAAATTCTCCTTCATAACCACTAAACTCAACTAACTTTCTTTTCGGAGAAGATTTACTCTTTTTGAAATGACCCTGAATTGCTTTATTTGATTCTTTTGTTTTATCATCAAAACCTAGTTGAAAAGATGAATAACCATCTTTTTCTTCTGTTTTTATCTGTGTTATAATACACGGGCCAACTTGAAGAATAGTACACGGAACATTCTTTCCACTATTATCGTAGATACTCGTCATTCCTATTTTTTTTCCTATTAATCCAGACATATAAATATTTTAAACTTTAATTTCAACTTCAACGCCACTTGGCAATTCTAATTTCATTAATGCATCAACTGTTTTTGAAGATGAACTATATATATCAAGTAACCGCTTGTAGTTACATAACTTAAATTGTTCTCTAGATTTCTTGTTAACATGAGGAGATCTAAGAACTGTAAATATCTTTTTATGAGTTGGCAAAGGAATCGGTCCTGTAACAATAGCTCCTGTACTTTTTACAGTTTTGACTATTTTATCAGCAGACTTGTCTACAAGATTGTAATCGTAAGATTTTAATTTTATTCTAATTTTCTGACTCATAATTATTCTTCTTGTGTGTTTCCTTTAATTTCTGAAATAACTTCTTCTGAGATGTTTGATGGCGTTTGAGCATAATGCGAAAACTCCATAGTTGAAGTAGCTCTTCCTGAGGATAATGTCCTTAGTGAAGTTACATAACCAAACATTTCTGACAAAGGAACTTCAGCTGCAACAACTTTTGCTCCTGCTCTATCATCCATAGAATTAACTTGACCTCTTCTTCTATTCAAATCACCTACTATATCACCCATATTTTCTTCTGGAGTTAATGCTTCAAGCTTCATAATAGGTTCCATAATAACAGCTTTTGCAGCTTTTGCAGCTTCTTTAAATGCTAGCTTTGCTGCTAACTCAAAAGATAGAGAATCAGAATCTACTGGATGGAATGAACCATCTAAAAGTGTCACCTTCATAGAATCAACTTCAAATCCAGCTAAGGGCCCATTTTGCATTGAATCTTTAAAACCTTTCTCAACTGATGGAATATATTCTTTAGGAATGTTACCCCCTTTAATAAGGTTAATAAACTCTAATCCTGGCTTCCCTTCTTCTCCAGGCTCTAAAGTAAACACTATATCCGCAAATTTACCTCTACCCCCTGTTTGTTTTTTATAGACCTCTCTGTGCTTAGCAACTTGAGTTAGAGATTCTTTATATTCTACTTGAGGTTTACCTTGATTCACTTCAACTTTAAATTCTCTTTTAAGTCTATCAATAATAATATCAAGGTGAAGTTCCCCCATACCTGAAATTACTGTTTGACCTGACGCCTCATCAGTTTTTACTTGAAATGTTGGATCTTCTTCTGCTAATTTTGCTAATGACATTCCTAATTTATCAATATCTGCTTTTGTTTTAGGTTCTACAGCAACTCCAATAACAGGATCTGGAAATATCATACTTTCAAGAATTATTGGGTTTTTCTCAGAAGATAAAGTATCTCCAGTTTTAATATCTTTAAAACCAACAGCTGCACCTATATCTCCAGCCTCAATGTATTCAATTGCATTTTGCTTATTAGAATGCATCTGGTATATTCTAGAAATCCTTTCCTTTGAATCAGTTCTATTATTTAAAACATAAGACCCTGCATCAAGTCTTCCAGAATAAACTCTAAAAAAGGCTAGCCTTCCTACATAAGGATCTGTTGCTATTTTAAATGCTAGTGCAGAAAAAGGTTCCTCAACTTTAGGTTGTCTGGAAATCTCTTCATCCGAATTAGGTTTGGTTCCAATAATAGCATCCTTATCCTCAGGAGATGGCAGATATCTGCAAACAGCATCTAGTAAAAACTGCACTCCTTTATTTTTAAAAGCAGAGCCACATACCATAGGAATGATACTTATGTCTTGAGTTGCAGCTCTAAGAGCAGCATGAATTTCATCTTCAGTAATTGAATCTGGATCCTCAAAATATTTTTCTAATAATTTTTCATCATACTCAGCAACGGCTTCAATAAGTTCACCTCTAAGCTTTTCAGATTCGACCTTAAGGTTTTCTGGAATATCAACAATATCAAATGTAGATCCATAATTATCTTCATGCCAAACAATTGCAACATTCTTTACTAAGTCAACTATACCTTTAAAATCTTCTTCATCTCCAATATTTAATACAATTGGTACAGCTAAAGATTTTAGTTTTTCCTTAACTTGTTTACAAACTCCTAGAAAATTAGATCCTTGGCGATCCATTTTGTTTACAAATCCAATTCTAGGAACCTTATAGTTGTCAGCTAATCTCCAATTAGTCTCAGATTGAGGCTCTACACCATCAACAGCTGAAAAAAGAAAAACAAGTCCATCTAAAACTCTTAAAGATCTATTTACTTCAACTGTGAAGTCTACGTGTCCAGGGGTATCTATGATATTAAAATGATAAGACTTTGTATTATCAATGCTTTTACCTTGATCCGTAGGGAAATTCCAATTACAAGTTGTTGCAGCTGAAGTAATTGTTATACCTCTTTCTTGCTCTTGTTCCATCCAATCCATTGTAGCAGCACCATCATGTACCTCTCCTATTTTATGACTAACACCAGTGTAGAAAAGGACTCTTTCAGTAGTAGTTGTCTTACCAGCATCAATGTGAGCTGCAATACCAATATTTCTTGTATATTTTAAATCTCTTGCCATTTGTATAAATTAAAATCTAAAGTGAGAAAAGGCTTTGTTTGCTTCTGCCATTTTATGAGTGTCAACTCTTTTCTTAACTGCTGCACCTTCTTCTTTTGCAGCCGCAATTACTTCTTGTGCTAACTTAAGTGCCATTGACTTTTCATTTCTCTTTCTTGAAGAATCAATTAACCATTTTATTGCGGTCGAAATTTTTCTATCAGGTCTAATTGGCTGTGGAATTTGAAAAGTAGCACCTCCAACTCTTCTACTTCTAACCTCAACATGAGGCATTACATTTGACAAAGCATCTTTCCAAATATCAAGTGAAGTCTTTTCTTTGTCTTCATTTTTATTATCTACAATTTCCATTGCATCATAAAATATCTTGTACGCCTTTGATTTTTTACCCTGTAGCATAAGATTATTAACAAATCTTGTTACAAGTTGGTCATTGAATTTTGGATCTGGGATTAAATCTCTCTTTTTTGATTGCTTTTTTCTCATTATGAAGATTATTTTTTAGGTTTTTTTCCACCATATTTGGACCTCCTTTGCAATCTCCCTTCTACACCTGCAGTATCAAGTGCTCCTCTTACAATGTGGTATCTAACACCTGGCAAATCCTTTACCCTTCCACCTCTAACAAGAACTATTGAGTGTTCCTGAAGGTTATGACCTTCACCAGGAATATATGCATTAACCTCCTTACCATTAGTTAGTCTAACCCTAGCTACTTTTCTCATTGCTGAGTTTGGCTTCTTAGGAGTAGTTGTATAGACTCTTGTACATACGCCTCTTTTTTGAGGAGATGATTCAAGAGCAGCAGATTTACTCTTTTTTGATTGAGAAGTTCTTCCTTTTCTAACTAATTGCGATATTGTTGGCATAACATTAAATTAAATTCCACTTTTAAAGCGTGCAAATTTAAAATTTTTTTTTGGTTATAACACTGATTTTCCTAGGTTTTTTTCAAAAAATAGCAGCTTTTGTTAACTAAGGAATTACAGAAGAAGCAATTAGCTGATTTTTATGGTATAAAGCTAGGAATTGACCGGAAGTAATAGCAGTTTGATATTTTTCAAATTCAACATAAAGTTTTTTTCCATAAATATGAATTATTATGTCCTGTAAAGGCTGTCTATACCTTATTCTTGCTTTGATTTTTATAGTTTTTATAAGATCAATAGAATATAAATTATTTACCCAATTTATTTTTGATATATCAATTTTGATAGCTTTTTTTATTAATCCTGGGTGATTCTTACCCTTTCCAACAAATATTTCATTAGACTTAGTATCAAGTCCTATAACAAATAGCGGTTCATTATAACCTCCTACTGCAAGGCCCTTTCTCTGCCCAATTGTATAATAATATGCTCCATTATGCTCACCAATAACTTTACCATCACTTTTTGAGAATTTATATTTTTTTGATAATTCATTTAACCTGGATTGATTCTCTTTACTTTTTAAAGAGAAACCCTTATAGTTACTGGGGATTTCAATTATATTGCCTTTCTTTTTTGTTAATTTTTGTTGCAGAAATTCTGGAAGCCTAATCTTACCAACGAAACAAAGCCCCTGGGAATCTTTTTTATCAGCTGTTATTAGACTCTTTTTCTTAGCGATATCCCTTACCTCAGACTTTTTTAGATGTCCTATTGGAAATAATATTTTGCTAAGCTGTTTTTGATTTAATTGGCATAAAAAGTAAGACTGGTCCTTAGTCTTATCAATTCCTTGTAAAAGCCTATATTCTGAATTATTAGTTGATTCTATTTGACTGTAATGCCCCGTTGCAACATAGTCAGCATCTAGTGTGAGTGCTAATTTCATGAATACATCAAATTTAATCTCCTTATTACAAAGTATATCAGGGTTTGGTGTCCTGCCATTTGAATATTCCTTAAACATATAATCAATAATTCTCTCTTTATATTCTTTGCTAAGATCAACAGTCTTAAAAGGTATCTTTAATTTATCTGCAATTAACATTGCATCATTACTATCCTCAAGCCATGGACATTCATCTGAAATTGTTGAATTCTCATCATGCCAGTTTTTCATAAAAAGTCCAATTAGATCATATCCCTGTTCTTTTAATAAATATGCTGCTACACTTGAATCTACACCACCAGATAGTGCAATTACAACTCTTTTACTTTTCATAGGTAATTAGCTTTTCCTTTCGTTATTTCTTTTTTGCTTTTCAGCCTCCTCCATAGCTTTTTGAAGTCTTGCTCTAAACCCACCAACTTTAATTGGTTTCTGCTTGTTTTGCTCAATTTCTCTTAATATTTTCTTATCATCAATATAAAATCTCTTTATTAAGAGCATTAATATAATCGTTAAAAGATTTGAGACAAAATAGTATAGACTTAATCCGCTTGCATAATTATTAAAGAAAAATAGCATCATAAGAGGCATCAAGTACATAATTAATTTCATATTAACACCTCCTGTTTGAGAAGCAGGCATCATTTGTCCTCCTGTAGTCATTTTGGTATAAAAGAAGATTGCTACTGATGCTAGTATTGGGAAAAGACTTATATGGTCTCCATATAAAGGAATGTAGAAGCCAAAATCAAGTATTGAATCATATGAAGATAAATCATCTGCCCATAAGAAACTTTTTTGTCTTAAGCTAAATGCTGCAGGAAAGAAAACGAAAAGTGCAAAAAATATTGGCATTTGTGCTAAAGCGGGGAGACAACCAGCCATAGGATTTGCTCCAGATCTAGTATAAAGACTCATAGTTTCCTGCTGTCTTTTCATTGGATCATCTTTATATTTCTCATTTATCTCCTCAATCTCTGGTTTTAAAACCTTCATTTTTGCCTGAGACAGGTATTGCTTATAAGTAATAGGAGCAATTAAAATCTTTACTATAATAGTTAATACTATTATTGAAATTCCATATGAGAAATATTTAGTTAAAAAGGAAAATAACGGAAAGAAGATAAATGTATTAATCCATCCAAAGATTCCCCATCCAACAGGGACTGAATTTTCAATACCAATATTATATTCTTTCAGAGAATCATAGTCAGTTGGCCCAAAATAAAATCTAAAGTCTGAAGTAGAATTATTTATTTCAATAGGAATTATTGTGGAAAATCTTTTAGTATACTTTTTTTCAAGTTCATCAATGCTAGCTAAGTTCTCTGAAAAAATCTGGATTTTGTCTAGCTTATCTTCAAACATGAGTATTGAACTAAAGAAATGTTCTCTATATGAAATCCAATTAACATCATCAATAATTTTATCGGAT
>CACIHJ010000015.1 GCA_902586435.1 uncultured Bacteroidota bacterium
TCTTAAGAGCTGGAAGAAGAACTTATTTTTTTGATGTAAGAGAAACCAAGGCAGGAGATTACTACCTAACTATAACTGAAAGTAAGAAGTTTACTAATGAAGATGGTACTTTTTACTATAAAAAGCATAAAATCTATCTATATAAAGAAGACTTTGATGATTTTAACTCATCAATGAAAGAAACTTTTGACTTTATAATTGAAAAGAAAGGGAAAGAAGTTATTAGTGATAAGCATGATAAAGATTTTGAATCTAAAAAGGCAGAAGCTAATTCTGATGAAGAGCCTATAAATGTTGATGATAAAGATGAAAAAAAATCTGATGAGGATAGCTCGAAAGATTTCGCGGATGTTGATTTTGAAAGCGATGATAAAGAATAAAATTATTACTATGAGACACCTATTAATCTTTTTTTTACTTTCACCTTTTTATATAAATGCTCAAGTAGGTCTTGAATACTTTCTTGGAGATCTAAGTGAATATAATAAATTAATTCCTACTCCAGAAAGTGTAATTGGGCATGAGGTAGGAGAGTTTCATATTAGTCATGACAAACTGAGTCATTATATCCAAGAAATATCAAAAAGTTCAAATAGAGTTAAATTAGTTGATAGAGGCAAATCTTATGAGAATAGAACATCATGGTTAATGATTATAACTAGTGAATCTAATCACTCAAGACTTGAAGAAATTAGAAAAGAACATTTAGATCTTTCAAATTCTAAAAGCAAGAAAATTGACGTATCCAATATGCCAATTGTTGTTTACCAAGGATTTTCAGTTCATGGAGACGAACCTAGTGGCTCAAATGCTGCTCTGCCTTTTATGTATCATTTATTAGCAAGTGATTCAGAAGAAACTAAAGAATTACTAGATAATGTTATAATTCTATTAGATCCAAGTTTAAACCCAGATGGACTTCAACGATTCTCTCAATGGGCTAATAGTAATAAGAATCAGAGTTTAAATCCTGATCCAAACGATAGAGAATATAATCAATATTGGCCAAGAGGTAGGACAAATCACTATTGGTTCGATTTGAATAGAGATTACCTGCCAAATCAACTTATTGAAACTAACGCAAAGATTCAAACTTATACAGAATGGTTGCCAAATATTTTAACAGATCATCACGAGATGGGTACAAACTCATCCTTTTTCTTTCAGCCAGGAGTGCCAGAAAGAAAAAACCCATTAATTTCTGATTTAAATCAAGAACTAACTCGTGAAATTGGGACATATCATGAAGAGGCCCTTAATGAGATTGGGTCTTTATATTATTCTGAAGAAGACTATGATGATTTCTTTTTTGGTAAGGGCTCAACATATCCAGATGCAAATGGAGGTATTGGAATATTATTTGAGCAAGGAAGCTCAAGAGGTCATATTCAAGAGAGTGTTAACGGAATCCTTACATTTCCATTTACTATCAGAAATCAACTTACTACAGCATTCTCAACTCTAAAGGCTGCAAAAAGCATGAGAATAAAGCTTTTAAATTACATGAAGGATTTTTTTGATAATCAGATTGAATTAAATCCAAAGTCAAATGATAATATTGTTTTTGGGAAAATAAAAGATAATTCTACAGTATACCACCTTGCTGAAATATTAAATAGCCATAAAATTAAGTTTAATAGAATCTCTGAAGATATTGTGTTAGATGGAGAGAAGTATACTAAAGATAATAGCTTTATAATACCTTTAAACCAACCTAAAAGAACTCTAATAGATGCCATGTTCTATACACAGACTAAGTTCAGTGATAGTTTATTTTACGATGTTTCTGCTTGGACCTTTCCATTAGCATTTAATGTTAATTACTCATATACAAACGGTCTAAATAAAGCTAGCGTTTCTAGATTAATTGGTGATGAAGTTGAAAGTCTTGAAAAGCCAGAAGGAAATGTTAATTCAAAATCTAATTATGCATATTTGTTTGAACCACATGAATATTATGCTCAAGCAGCAGTTTATAGTCTAATAAAAGAAGGGTTAAGAGTCAAAACTGCCACTAGAAAATTTTCAATTGGCAATAAAGAATATGATTATGGAACTTATCTTATTCCAGTTCAAAATCAAAGTATGAGCTCCGAAGGGATACACAATAAGCTAACAGAAGTTTCGCAAAAGTATAATGTTGATTTTGAATCTCAATCTACAGGAATAACTGATGGTATTGACTTAGGGTCCGACTATTTTATAATAGTGAAAGAACCAAAAATTGGATTGATTGTTGGTGATGGTGTTAGAAGTTATGATGCTGGTGAAATATGGCACTTACTCGACACTCGTTATGATATTCCAATTTCTAAACTTGATGTAGATGATTTAAGATCTATTGATCTTGATAAATACACTCATATCATCCTACCAGACTATAATGGAGGAAAGCTCAATTCCGATCAATTAAATACTTATATTAACAATGGAGGAAATCTTATAGCATACAGAAATTCTGTAAAATGGGTCTCGAATAATTTAAGTAAAATAGAATTTTTATCTAATGAAATTAAAGCAAAGGGAGTTTCTTTTTCAGACAGAGAAAAGTTCTATGGTGCTCAGCAAACCGGAGGTGCAATTTTTGAATCAAATATTGATAAAAGTCATCCAATAAACTATGGGATTGAATCTAATAAACTTCCATTATTCAGAAATTCAAATGTATACATGGGCAAAAGTGAACAAAGCTTTAATAACCCTATTTCTTATTCACCTAACCCTTTAATGAGTGGCTACATATCTGAAGAGAATTTATCATTACTAAAAAATTCTGTTCCGTTTAAAGTAATTAGGAGTGGGAAGGGTAAAATTATTTTGATTACTGATAATACCAACTTTAGAGCTTTTTGGTATGGAACAAATAGGATTCTTCTGAACTCTATTTTTCATTCTAACATAATGTAACAAAAAGAATACCATTTTGGCTAACTCATCAGATATAAAAAAAATTGCATTAGAAACTTTAGCTTTAGAATCAGAATCTATTAGGAATCTATCAAAAGTTATAGATGATAATTTTATCAATATTGTTGAAACACTATTTAAATCAACTGGAAAGATAATTTTAACTGGAATTGGAAAGAGTGCAATAATTGGGATGAAAATTTCTGCAACTCTTAACTCAACTGGTACAAAATCTTCTTTTCTTCACTTAGGTGATGCCCTTCATGGAGATATGGGAGTAATTGATAAAGATGATATTATTATTTGTATTTCAAAGAGTGGAGAATCGGAAGAAATAAAGATGCTAAACAAGTACATAAACCTGTCGGGTAATATTTTAATAGGAATTTCATGTAAAGCTAATTCACTACTAAGCAATGTTTCCGATATGTTTATTTTAACTGAAATTGAGAAAGAAGCTTGTCATAATAACCTTGCTCCTACAACTAGTTCCTCATGTCACCTAGCAATTGGTGATGCTATATCTATGAGTCTTCAATATATAAAAGGATTTACTCCAGATGATTTCAGTAATTTTCATCCATCAGGTAATCTTGGTAAAAAATTGAATCTTAAAGCTGCTGATTTAATTGATATGGATCGAGTCCCTAGTGTATCAACTGAATCTAAGATTGATGAAATAATTAATGAGATTTCAAGCAAAATGTACGGAGCAACTGCTGTTATTTCAAATAAGAAAATAGTTGGAATAATAACAGATGGTGATTTAAGGAGAGTACTTGAGAAGAAAGTTGATATATATAGTGTAAAAGCCTCTGATATAATGAATAGTAATCCAAAAATTATTAGTATTAACTCCCAAGCAATTAGCTCTTTAAATATTATGAAGAAAAATAATATAAGTCAATTATTGGTAGTCGATGATGCAAAAAAATATGTTGGAATTATCCATTTTCATAATATAATGGAGGAAGGACTTAATAATGAGTAAATCTAAAGACATGTCATTTCTTGATCATCTTGAAGAGTTAAGATGGCATCTTATTAGATCTGTTATGTCAATTTTAATTTTTGGATTTGTTGCCTTTCTTGCCAAAGAAATCATTTTTGATATAATTATTTTTGGACCTAAAAAAGGGGATTTCATTAGTTATAAATTATTTTGTTCAATATCTCAGTCATTTGGGGGTGATGCTTTTTGTTTTAATGAGTTACCTTTCAGAGTTCAAAGCAGAACTGTATCAGGACAGTTCTCAGCTCATCTCTGGACTTCAATTCTTGCTGGATTTATTATAGCATTCCCTTATATTATTTGGGAATTTTGGAAATTTATAAGTCCAGGGATGTACAAAAACGAAAAGGATGGAGCTAAGGGTTTTATTTTTATATCTTCATTACTTTTTTTTATTGGAGTTCTATTTGGTTATTACATTGTAACACCTCTATCAATAAATTTTCTTGGAAGTTATACAGTAAGTAATGAGGTCTTTAATGATTTTGATTTAGCTAGTTATGTAGGTTTATTGAGGTCATCTGTATTGGCATCTGGAATAATCTTCGAGATACCTATTATAGTTCATTATTTAACAAAGGTGGGTATTGTAACTCCAGATTTTTTAAAAAGAAATAGAAAATTTGCATTGGTTATTGTACTTAGCTTATCTGCCATTATCACACCACCAGATATTGCAAGTCAAATAATAGTTAGTATTCCTATATTAATCTTATATGAAATAAGTATAATTATCTCAAAAATTGGTTTTAAAAAATTAAATAATTGATATTTGTTCTATGATCTTAAAGGCACATGAAATTTCTAAATCATATAAAGGTAAAAAAGTTGTAAATAAGGTTTCCGTTAAGGTTAGTCAAGGAGAGATTGTTGGTCTTCTTGGACCTAATGGTGCAGGAAAAACAACTTCCTTTTATATGATAGTAGGAATTATTAAACCAGAGGAAGGTGAAATATATTTGGATAATAAGAAGATTTCTAAATATCCAATGTATAAAAGGGCTCAAAGTGGGATAGGCTATTTAGCTCAAGAAGCATCTGTTTTCAGAAAACTTTCAGTAGAAGAAAATATATTAAGCATACTTGAATTTTCTAATCTTTCAAAAAGTAAGCAAAAAGAAAGAACTGAATCTCTTATGGAAGAATTCGGATTGACTCATATAAGAAATAATCGTGGAGATCTTTTATCTGGTGGTGAAAGAAGAAGAACTGAAATTGCAAGAGCTCTTGCCACAGACCCAAAGTTTCTTCTTTTAGATGAGCCGTTTGCAGGAGTTGATCCAATTGCTGTAGAAGATATACAATCCATTATCTCAATTCTTAAGAAAAAAAATATTGGCATATTAATTACCGATCATAATGTACAGGAGACACTAGCTATAACTGACAAAACATATCTAATGTTTGAGGGTAAAATTTTACAAGAAGGAATTCCAGAAAAATTAGCTGAAGATGAAATGGTTAGAAAAGTTTATCTAGGAAAAAACTTTGAATTCAAAAGAAAAAAACTTTAGAGATTATTAAAAGATTGACCAGAGATTCCTGATAATATTTAATAATAGGTATACTAATATAACTACTGCAAACCCTCCTAACTGAAAGTAAAACAATATAGGTATTGAAACTATAATTAGAATAAACTGATAAATATTTGATTTAAAATCTTTAAATGAAATATTTAATGAAAAGAGTCTAAATTGAGCGTTCATAAGGAATACTGAAAATAGAATTGATGTAATTAGAAAATAGTTATTAAGAAAAATTTCCTTTGACTCAACAAATAATTCAGAATTAATTAACACTGGTAATGCAGAAAAGAATATAGCATTTGCTGGTGTTGGTAATCCAATAAATTCATCATTACCAATTGAAGTATTAAAATTAGATAATCTAATTGCAGACCCTATAGTTATGATAAAGGCAATAAAAGAAATTGGTGATAAGCTAAATACTAAATCATATCCAAAAATTAAAACCTCAAAATCAGAAACTTTATTTCCAGATAATTTAAAAAGTTGGAAGACCACTAATCCTGGAACAACTCCGCTAGTGATAACATCTGTTATTGAATCTAAATGTTTACCAAAATTTGTAACAGAATTTAAAGCTCTAGCAGCAAAACCATCAAAAAAATCAAAAAGATTTCCTAAGCAGACAAGGACTAAGACAGCTTCAAATTGAAATTGAAATGCTAAAGCTATTGCAAAACAACCACAGATTAAATTCAGTATTGTCAAGAAAGATGGTATTATTTTTTTCATTAGAAGAATTGATTGTGAATTTATAAAAAAATTGTAATATTAAGCCGTCAAACAAAAATTAAAATAAATTAAGTTGACTAGGTACTTACTTTTTTCAATTATTTCTGGAATTCTTATGGGATTTTCATGGCCAACTAGTGGTTTCACTCCACTGGTTTTCTTTGGACTAATTCCATTATTACTTACTGAAGATTTTATAATTAAAGATAATTTAGGAAAGAAAAAATTAAGAGTATTTTTCTACTCTTTTATAGCATTTCTAACATGGAATATAATTACGACATGGTGGATTATTAATTCTAGTGTTCTAGGTGTAATTTTCGCTAATATTATAAATACTTCACTATACTCATTAGTGTTTTTCTCATATAGTCTAGTTAAAAGAAAGCTAGGGATTAGTCCTGGAATTATCTTTTTAATCAGTCTCTGGATTTCATTTGAAAAGTTTCATCTAAATTGGCAGTTTTCATGGCCATGGTTGAATTTAGGAAATGTCTTTTCTGAAAGGGTTGAATGGATACAATGGTATGAATATACTGGAGTATTTGGCGGAAGTTTATGGGTTTTATTATCTAATTGTTCGCTGTTTCTCCTAATTAGACAATATGACTCTTATAAAAATAGAAATAGATTTTATCTAAATGCCTTTTATAGAGTTTTCTTCATAATACTTTCACCAATAATTATATCTTATCTATTCATATCACCTTCTGTTGCTGATAAATATAATGTTGAAGATAAATTCAAAGTAATTTTAACTCAACCCAATATTGACCCATGGGATGCAAAATTTGTCAAAACAAATACCAATCTTGATTTTTTTAAGATATTAAAAGACCTAAGTGAAGAGGAATTAATTAAAGAATATGACTTTTTAGTAGCTCCGGAGACATATTTTGCTGAAGGAATTGGTGAAAATGTTGATTATTTTCAATATACTAAGCTATCTGACAGTATTAACAGCTTCTTAAAAAAGTTTCCAAATACTAATTTTATTTCTGGTATTTCATTATATAAAACCTATCAAAATTCAGAAAAAAGTCCAACTAGGTCAGCTAATAAGGTTAGAGATAATATATGGATTGACTATTATAACTCTGCAATTAATATATCAAGCAATAGACCTTTTGAGGTTAATCATAAAACTAAATTAGTTGTTGGAACTGAGTTTATGCCATATAAATGGATTCTTGAACCACTTATTGGTAATCTAATGATCGATCTTGGAGGCACTATAGTATCAAAAGCAAGTCAGCCAATTTCTGAGTTAAATGTTTTTGAACACTCAACAAAAGATCTTAAAACTGTACCTATAATTTGCTACGAAACAGTGTATGGAGAGTTTGTTTCAAGTTATACAAAAAAGGGAGGAGACTTTATTACAATCATAAGTAATGACGCATGGTGGGGAAATACTGCAGGACATAAACAACTTCTTAGTTATGCAAGACTTAGAGCAATAGAAAACAGAAGATATATTGTCAGAAGTGCAAATTCAGGAATTTCTTCTATAATTGACCATAAAGGTAAAATTTTATCTACTCTAGAATATGGAAAATATGGTATTTTAGCTGGAACTGCAGAAAAAGTTTCAGGAAAAACATTCTATAATAACTATGGGGATTTTATTGCAAGAGTATCAATTTTTATATCAATATCAATGATTCTTATCCTCTTTGTTACATCAAATAAGAATTTCAATTATACAACTCCTCTAGATTCTCCAATGAGGTATGATTAATAGTTATACAACTCTTAATAATATTTAATGATATTTTATTTGCTTTTTTTAAGTAATCATATATTTTTGCACAGATAAAACCCAAAGAAAATGTATTGGACACTAGAACTTGCATCTCACCTAACTGATGCGCCTTGGCCAGCATCTAAGGATGAGTTAATTGACTTTTGTATTAGAACTGGTGCACCTCTTGAAGTTGTTGAGAATCTTCAAACACTAGAAGGTGAGGGAGATATATATGACTCAATCATAGAAATATGGCCAGATTATCCTACAGAAGATGATTATCTTTGGAATGAAGATGAATATTAATTTCTTTACTCTCTAAGTTTATTGGGTTTTTTTAAATAAATTTGAAAAAAAAACTGTGTCTATACTTAACTCAATTTTAAAAGTTTTTTTAGGAGACAAGTCAGGTAAAGACTTGAAAAAAATAACTCCCCTTGTAGATAAAATTAATGATCATTTTATTAGTCTTGAAAAAATATCCAATGATGCTTTAAGAGACAAAACAAATATATTTAAGAAAAAAATTTTTAATAATACATCAGAGATAAGAAATAAGATTGATGATTTAAATAATAAAATTATTGATGAAAAGTCTTCTGTTGAGAAAGAAAATATGTTTAGTGAAGTAGAGGCTCTAGAATCAGAATTAAAAGAAGTTAAGAGGAATACATTAAATGAGATTCTCCCTGAGGCATTTGCAGTAGTTAAAGAAACTGCTAGAAGATTTGTAAATAATACTGAGATCATTGTTAATGCAAGTGATATTGATAAAAAATTATCAAGTAATAAATCCTATGTAAAAGTAAAAAATGAGAAAGCAATATGGATAAATTCTTGGGACGCTGCAGGAAAAAATGTTTTATGGGATATGATCCATTATGATGTTCAATTAATTGGAGGTATTGTCCTTCATCAAGGAAAGATTGCTGAAATGCAGACAGGAGAAGGTAAGACAGTGGTTTCAACTCTCCCTGTTTATTTAAATGCCCTTACAGGAGATGGGGTTCACTTAGTCACAGTAAATGATTATTTAGCTCGAAGGGACAGTGCATGGATGGGTCCAATTTTTGAATTTCACGGACTTAGTGTAGAATGTATTGATGACTATAAACCTAATACTCCTGAAAGAAAAAAAGCATATGAAGCTGACATAACGTATGGTACAAATAATGAGTTTGGATTTGATTATCTAAGGGATAATATGGCTCATAATTTAGATGATATTGTCCAAAGAAGACATAATTATGCTATAGTTGATGAGGTTGATTCTGTTCTAATAGATGATGCTAGGACGCCTCTTATAATCTCAGGACCTACAAAAGAAGAAAATAGACAGGAATTTGATAATCTAAAACCTAAGATTCAGAAATTAGTGTCTTTACAAAAGAGCTATTTATCAAATATACTTTCGGAATCAAAAAAATTAATTCAACAATCAGATGAAGAAGAAGGTGGTTTCCTTTTATATAGAGTTTTTAGGGGATTACCAAAAAACAAAGCATTAATAAAGTTCTTAAGTGAAGATGGGATTAAATCAATTTTACAAAAAAATGAAAATTTCTTTATGCAAGATAATAATAGAGAAATGCCGCAGATTGATAAAGAGCTTTATTTTACAATAGATGAAAAAATTAATCAAATAGACTTAACAGATAAGGGTATAGAAACTATATCTACAGATTTAGATGATAAAGATTTCTTTGTTTTACCTGATATTGCCACAGAAATTGCAGGAATTGAGAAAAAGGGGTTAGGAAAAGAGGATGAAGTCGAAGAAAAAAATAAACTTTTTCAAGATTTTAACATAAAAAGTGAAAGGATACACACCTTAAATCAATTGCTTAAAGCTTATACATTATTTGAAAAAGATATCGAATATGTTGTTATGGAAAATAAAGTTATGATAGTTGATGAGCAGACTGGAAGAATAATGGATGGTAGAAGATATTCTGATGGTTTACATCAAGCTATTGAGGCAAAAGAAAATGTAAAAATAGAAGCAGCTACTCAAACTTTTGCAACAGTTACGCTCCAGAATTATTTTAGATTATATGATAAACTTTCAGGAATGACCGGAACAGCAATAACTGAAGCAGGTGAATTTTGGGAAATTTATGAATTAGATGTTATTGAAATACCAACTAATAAACCTATTGCTAGAAAAGATTCTAATGATTTAGTATATAAAACTAAAAGAGAAAAATATAATGCCATAATACAAGAGGTAATTGAGCTAAGAGATAATAAAAGACCAGTGCTAATAGGTACAACTTCAGTTGAAATTTCAGAACTATTAAGTAAAATGCTTAATAGAAGTAATGTTAATCATAATGTCTTAAATGCGAAACTACACAAGAAAGAGGCAGATATAGTTGCAGAGGCAGGTAAACCAGGAATTGTTACTATTGCAACCAACATGGCTGGAAGGGGAACAGACATTAAGTTAAGTCAAAATGTTATTGACTCTGGAGGACTTGCAATTATTGGAACTGAAAGGCATGATTCAAGGAGAGTTGATAGACAGTTAAGAGGAAGATCAGGAAGACAAGGTGATCCTGGAAGTTCACAGTTTTTTGTTTCATTTGAAGATAATTTAATGAGACTATTTGGAAGTGATAGAGTAACAAAAGTAATGGATAGGATGGGATTACAAGAAGGAGAGAACATTCAACACTCTATGGTCACAAAGACTATTGAGAGAGCCCAAAAGAAAGTTGAAGAGAATAATTTTGGAATTAGAAAAAGACTTCTTGAATATGATGATGTTATGAATTCCCAAAGAACAATAATCTACACATTAAGAAAGAATGCTTTAAAAGGAGAAAAATTAAAAATTGATATTTCAAATATGCTTTTCGATACAATTCAAGAAATTGTAACGATAAACAAAAATTCAAATGACTATAAAAACTTTGAATTTGATTTAATAACAAATTTTTCTACAACATCTCCTATTAGTGAAGAAGATTTTAACAGTATGGGTGATTCTGAAATTATTGAATCACTATACAGAAATCTTTCAGACTACTATGAAACAAAGAAAGAGAATAATAAAGAATTAGCATTTCCTGTCATTAGAAATGTCTATGAAAATAAAGGGAATAACTATAAACGGATTGTAGTTCCCTTTACAGATGGAGCTAAAGTAATAAACATATCTACAGATTTAAAAGAGTCTTTTGAATCAAAATGTAAAACGTTAATTGATGACTTTGAAAAAAATATATCTCTTGCTATAATTGATGACAAGTGGAAAGTCCATCTGAAGAAAATGGATGAATTAAAACAATCTGTTCAACTTGCTGTTCATGAACAAAAAGATCCACTGCTAATATATAAATTTGAAGCTTATGAATTGTTTAAGAATATGATTGTAGAACTCAACAAAGAATTACTGTCATTTTTATTCAAAGGTTCATTACCAAATAATGAAGATAATATTAAAGAAGCTGCCCAACCAAGTAAAAATAGAAATTACAGAACAACTAAAGATGAAGCATTAAATACTGATGAAATGGCTCAAAAGGCAAGACAAGTTGGTGCTAGCGCAAGTCAGTCCTCTCAAAAGGTAGAAACTGTGGTTCATGATATGCCAAAAATTGGAAGAAATGAAATTGTTGAAATAAAAAATACTAATTCAGGGGAAGTAAAAAAACTAAAGTTTAAAAAAGCGATAAGCTTTTTAGAATCAGGTGACTGGATTATTAATTCTAATTAAACACTATTACCTTTAACTATGAAAAAGAGTAGTAGCATAGATTATCTAATTATATCTTCAGCATATCCATACAGAGGCGGTATATCGGATTCAACACATTCACTAGTTAATCAAATGTCAAACCAGAATATTAGTTCTGAGGTTTGGACATTTAAACTACTTTATCCAAAGTTGTTTTTCCCTGGTAAAACACAGTATAGTCAAGAAGTCCTCAAATCAAATTTTAAAATAGTTAGACAGATAAATACATTAAATCCAATAAATTGGATTTTATCAGCCAGGAAGATTAACAAAATAGGCCCAAAGAAAGTTATATTTAGATACTGGACACCATTACTTTCATTATCATATTTTACTATCTCTTGTTTACTAAACAATAGAACTAAAGTTATAGGTTTAGTTGATAATTGGACTGGTCATGAAAAAATTTTATTTGAAGGAGTTTTCAGAAGACTTTTTATTAAAAGTTGTGACAGCTTTATTTCATTCTCAAAGAATGTAGGAGAAAAATTAAAAAATAGTACTAATAAAGAGGTACTACCTCTCTTCCATCCCATCAATGATGATTTACCGAACAAAATATCAAAAGATGAAGCTTTATCTAATCTAGATTTACCATCAAAAAAATATATATTATTTATAGGTTTAATAAGAAAATATAAAGGAGTTGAATCATTAATTAAGGCATTTCATTATGCTTCAAAAGAGCATGAAGACTTAAAACTTATTATTGCAGGAGAATTTTATGATGATATCAACATATACAAAAGACTAATTAAAAGGAAAGATCTTGAAGATAAAGTTATAATTGATAATGACTTTTTGAAATCTTCTAAAATTAGAGATTATATATGTATTAGCGATCTAATTATTCAACCATATAAGAAAGCAAGTCAGAGCGGCATTACACCTCTAGCATACTACTATGATAAACCACTAGTTGTGTCTAATATAGAGGGGTTAAAAGAAATAATTATTGAAGATCAATCAGGAGAAATATTTAGTGAGACACCTGCTAACATGGCTATGGCAATAAAAAACTGTATTAATCCAGAATCTAATAGAACTTATTCTAATAATATAGCTAAGTCAAAGTTAAAATATAGTTGGTTAAGATTTGTTAAAAAGGTTGAAGCTTTTTAGTATTCTTTCATGGATACTATAAATTACTAATCCATTAATCATACCAAATAATGCGCCAAATATTATATCTAAAGGATAATGTACACCAAGATATACTCTGCTGTATGATATTAATGATGCAAAGATTAGAGTAAAATAAATAGGATATTTAGAGAAATCCTTAAATAAAAGCCCAAAAAAAACAGCCAATGAGAATGAATTTGATGCATGAGCTGAAAAGAATCCATGTTTTCCTCCACAACCCTCTTTAACCAATCTAACTGAATCCTTTATCAATTCATCATGACAGGGTCTTAATCTTTGAAAAGAATCTTTAAAGATGTTTGCTGACTGATCAGAAATAAGAATCATTACTAAAACTATAGAAACAATATAAATTATATCTAAAGTTTTAATTTTATATGACTTGAACCCTTTCCTACGGAAAAAGAATTCTAGAAAAGCTATATATACTATAATATTAGAGGCTTTCGATGATAAAAACATCCAGAAACCATCAAAACTAGAAGTTCCTAAATTATTTAAGTATAGAAATAGTTCGGTGTCAATTCTTAATATCTCTTCAAGCATTAGCTTTAATTTGTTTTTTAGATAAGTAATTAAATCTTAAAAATAAGAATAATGAAGAAGAAAAAAGTCCAGTTAATAAACCAATCCATATACCAACCATTGATAATTCGGTATAAAATCCAAGAAAATATGATGTTGGAAGTCCTAATATAATATAAGAAAAGAAAATAATGAATGCTGGAATGTTTACATCCTGCATTCCTCTTAAAGCACCAAGAACAACAGCTTGAAGACCATCAAATACCTGAAAAAATCCAGCTACAATTAATAATTTAGAAGCAATAGATACTACTTCATTAACATCACTAATATTCTCAAGATTAGATGTATCTAGATATAAGTATGGAAGTAAGTCATTGAAAGTTAAAAATATTGAACAAAAGATAATATCAACAAAAAGGATTAAAACAAAAGTTGAAATTGCAACTTCTCTTAATTTTTTAAAATCCATTCTTCCTCTTTGATTTCCAACTCTAATCATTGCAGCAACTCCTACACCAAGTGCAACCATAAATGTCATTGTAGAAAGGTTTAATGCAATTTGATTTGCAGCTTGAGCATTTTTACCGATAAGACCTGACATCCAAACAGCACAAATAAAAAACCCTACTTCAAAAAAACTATGTAATGCCGACGGGAATCCTAAAGCTATAATCTTTTTTATATGTATAGTAATTATTTTCTTTGGAAAGAAATTCTTAATATAGAACGATAGTTTCTTATGTAACTTTAAATAGAATATTATAAATATTAGCATTGAAAATCTTGATATTAATGTTCCTATTGCTGCACCTTCCAAACCAAGCTCTGGGAATTTCCATATTCCAAAAATTAACAGATAATTTAGTATTACATTAATAAGGTTTGCAGCTAATACTGAATACATTGCAGCTTTTGTAATAGACATTCCATCTGCAAACTGCCTAAAGGATTGAAAATTAACTACAGCAATAAGTGATATGGAAACCCAAAATAGATATGGAATTGCAAGTTCTACAACCTCGATAGGCTGCCCCATAAAACTTACTAAGTTTCTGTTTAAGAAAACTATAGCAGTTAAAATTATTCCTAGTATAAAACATATAAGAAAACTATGTTCAAAAATTTCAATAACTCTTGGTTTATTTTTTGCTCCATCAGCTTCAGCAATTAGTGGTGTTATAGCAGTAGAAAAACCTATACCTATTGACATTGCTATAAAAACAAAACTATTTCCTAATGAAATTGCAGCAAGTTCAGCAGTACCAAGTTGTCCAACCATAACATTGTCAACAAATTGAACAAATGTATGGCCTAACATTCCAATCATAACAGGATATGCTAGTTTAAGATTATAGTTAAATTCCCTTGTATATTTAGAGAATTTATTAATAATGTAACTCATGATTATAGTTTATGATTATCCATAAGAAAAATCAAAGCTGTCATAGCAGCTGCACCAAGTTCTAATTCTCTTCTATTGATTTTATCAAATGTATCAGAAGGAGCATGATGATAGTCAAAATATCTTTGAGGATCAGGTCTTAATCCTGATAGAATAACTCTTCCATCTTTTAGTGGCCCAATGTCTGCTCCACTACCCCCAAGAAAAAAATTTTCTAAAGCATAATCTTTAAAGTATTCTACCCATGGCTCTATTAATTCAAATTCTTCAACTGAAGTATCGAAGCTAAAACCTCTAGGAGTGAACCCTCCAGCATCAGACTCAAGTGCAAAAAAATGATTTTCATTTTTTTCTTTTGCTATTTCTGCATATTTATTCCCTCCTCTTAATCCATTTTCTTCATTCATAAATAATACTACCCTTATAGTTCTATTTGGTTTATATCCTAAAGAATTAAATATTCGTAGAACTTCCATTGATTGTACAATTCCAGCTCCATCATCATGACTTCCATCTCCAACATCCCAAGAGTCTAGATGTCCTCCAACAACTATAATTTCATCTGGATATTTACTTCCTTTAATTTCAGCAATTACATTATGAGAGAGTTGATCTGGAAAATTCTTAGAGTTTTGCCTAAAATAAAACTTGACTTCTTTGTTTAGTGATAACATAGAGCTAAGAAGATCAGCACCATTAGTACTTATAGCAGCTGCAGGTATTCTTTTATTTAGTGGTAAATCATCATAATACATAGACCCAGTATGGGGAAAATCATCAGATGCTGTAGTCATAGATCTGACAATTACTCCTACCGCACCATATTGAGCTGCATATTTAGCACCCTGAGTTCTCTGATTAACAGTCTGACCATAGGCCTCGAATGTATTTATAATAGTTGGATCCATGGGTCTATTATAAAAAACTATCTTACCCTTAACTTTTTCTTCTCCTAGTTTATCTAGATCATTAAAACTTTTAACTTCAACTACATTAGCTATTATGCCAATTGATGGAGTGCTAATTGAACCACCAAGCGCAAGAATTGGAACTGAAATTGTCTTACCAGAGGTTGATTCTATATGAGCATATTCTGGTGCACCTCTAACCCATTTTGGAACCATTACAGGCTGAAGCCAAACTTTATCAGAGATCTTAATGAGTTCATTTCTTCCCCATTTTACTGCTCTTTCAGCATTTACTGAACCCGATAACCTATGTCCTATATCATTAGATAGGTATTCTAGCCATTCATAGGATTCACCATTTGATAATGCTTCATTATAAATATTATTTATAAAGTCTGATTTTTCTAAATCAGTTTGAGAATTTAATAAGAAAGGACAGGTAATAATAAGTGTTATTATTATTCTTTTAATAAAGATCATTATTTTTTTGTTGTAAATAGTTTAATGTCTTTTTCAGATATTGGACTACCCCCAAGGATAATTAATCTTTCAACTACATTTCTTAGCTCTCTTATGTTACCTGACCATGTATAGTCTTGCAGAAGAGATATTGATTCCTTAGAAAAAGTTTTTGGCTCTATTCCTTGTTCTTTACATATAATTTCTGAAAAATGATTTACTAGTAAAGGAATATCATCTTTTCTTGAGCTAAGAGTCGGCACATCAATTAAAATTACAGCCAGTCTATGATAGAGATCTTCTCTAAAATTTCCTTTCTCTATTTCAACCTTTAAGTCTTTGTTTGTAGCCGCTATAACTCTAACATCAACAGTTATATCTTTTTCACTTCCAACTCTTTGAACTTTATTCTCTTCAAGAGCTCTTAAAACTTTTGCTTGTGCTGCTAAACTCATGTCTGCAATCTCATCAAGAAATAATGTTCCACCATTAGCTGCTTCAAATTTACCTTGCCTATCTTTAACTGCTGAAGTGAATGAACCTTTAATATGTCCAAAAAGTTCACTTTCAATTAGCTCAGCAGGTATAGCAGCACAGTTTACCTCAACAAATGGAGACTTCTGCCTTAAACTTTGTTCATGAATTTGATGAGCTACAAGTTCTTTTCCAGTACCACTTTCTCCTGTAATTAATACTCTTGCTTCAGATTGAGCTACCTTACTTATTAACTCATGAATTTTTTTAATTGATTTAGATTCTCCAATTATTTGATATTTTTTTGCAACTTTCTTTCTAAGAATTTTATTTTCAACAACAAGTTCTTTCTTTTCAAGAGCATTCCTTACAGATGTAATTAATCTATTTAGATCTGGTGGTTTTGGAATGAAGTCATATGCTCCAAGCTTCATAGACTCTACAGCAGTTTCAATATTCCCGTGACCAGTCAACATAATAAATGGAAGTGATGGATTTTGTTTACGTGTTCTTTGAAGTAGCTCCATCCCGTCAATTTTTGGCATTTTAATATCACATAGAACTAGATCAAAACTTTCTTTTGAAATTGAATCCAATCCTTTCTTACCATCTGCAGCTTCATGAATTTCAAATGCTGAATCTTCTTCAGATAAAATCCTAACAAGAACTCTTCTTATTGGTTCTTCATCCTCAATAATTAATATTTTACTCATTTAATATATGGTGTATGAATTATTAAAAATAAAACAATTATGCAAACATATCTCTAACCTTCTCAAAAAAAGATTTATCAGATTTTTTTGGATTAGGTTTGAAATTGTCATCATCAAGCATTTCTTTAAAGAATTCTTTTTGTTTTTTATTCAATACTTTTGGAGTCCAAATATTTACATGGACTAGTAAATCTCCCTTAGAATAACCATTTAAATCCTCGATACCTTTATTTCTTAATCTAAGTGTTTTACCAGATTGAATACCTGGTTCAAGTTTAATCCTAACCTTACCATCAATTAAGTTTATGTCTTTAGTTATTCCTAGGGTCGCTTCAGAAATACTTATATACAAATCATGGTGTAGGTGTTTTCCTTCTCTAACAAAGTTCTCATTTGGTATCTCTTCAATCAATACCAATAGATCTCCTGGATGACCATTATTAATATTTGATTCATTTCCCTTTCCTGAAACTTTTAGCTGCATTCCTTCTTCAACACCTGGTGGTATTTTAATTGAAACAGTCTCCTCACTATTTATCATACCAGTTGAATCTGTTCCGGGAGGTCTATTTGTAATAACCTGTCCAGAGCCATTACAATTTCCGCAAATAGATGAAGACTGCATTCTACCAAGAATGGTATTTGTTATTTTTGTTACTTGTCCAGTCCCATTACAAACAGAACAAGTAGAAAATTCAGCATCTTTTGATAGTATTTTTCTTTTTACTTTAATTTTCTTTTCAACTCCATTAACAACTTCATCTAAAGATAACTTTACCTTGATTCTCAAATTTGAACCTCTTGATCTGGATTGAGTAGATCTCCCAAAGCCTCCAAATGATGATCCAAATGCACTACCAAAAATATCTCCAAATTGGCTAAATATATCATCCATATTCATGCCGCCTGCCCCAAAGCCTCCAGCACCCTCAAATGCATTATGACCAAACTGATCATATCTTGATTTCTTATCAGGATCACTTAAAACCTCATATGCTTCAGCAGCTTTTTTAAAATTAGATTCAGCAGTTTTATCACCAGGATTCTTATCTGGATGATACTCAATTGCTTTTTTTCTATATGCCTTTTTTATTTCAGAACTAGAAGCACTTTTAGATACACCTAATATTTCATAATAATCCTCTTTCATAATAATATTTATTGTGCAACAACAACCTTTGGAAACTTTATAATTTTGTCTCCCAGCAAGTATCCTACTTCAATGATGTCAATTATTTTTCCTTTATCTCCTTTCTTTTGAGCAGGAATCTGACTTATTGCTTCATGCTTTTCTGAATCAAAATCTTCTCCAATATTTGTTTGAATTTCCACTAAACCTTGACCCTTTAGAGTTTCTAACAATTTATTATATATTAGATTAATCCCATCTGCATCATCAAACTTACCAGTTTCAGGATTTAAAGCTCTTTTAAAGTCTTCTAATACAGGTATTAATCCAGATATAACCTCTTTACCTGCAGTTTTATATAACTCTATTCTTTCTTTGGTAGTTCTTTTCTTATAATTTTCAAATTCTGCAAATAATCTTAAATATTTTTCTTCCTCATTTTTAATCTTCTCCTTAAGATCCTTAGTAGTTTCTCCTTTTTTAGAGTTATTTGACTTCACTTTAGCTTCTTTTGAAGGTTTAGCAGATTTCTTTGTCATTTTCTTTTTTTAATTTATATGTTGCAATTTTATTGCCATTAATGTTTTATGACATCTTGTCATATGGTTTAGAGCTAAGACTAGCTATAGCTTGATCCAAATTACTGAAATTATACTTAAAATTCTTTTGTGTTAGCACTTCAGGTTTAACCTTTTGACTAGAATTTATAATTTGTGTTACCTCACCCAATAATAGATAGATAATTCTTAAGGGTATATTTGGAATAATAATTTTTCTGTTATTTTTTTCAGCTATTGAATTTAACATTACTTTTTGGGTAACTGGGTTTGGCGTAACTAAATTGAAAATTCCTTTCCAGGATTCTCTTGAACACTTTATAAAAGCTCTTGCAGCATCATTAACATGAATCCAAGATTGCCACTGTTCTCCACTACCAACTGGGGATAATAAATAAAACCTTGCTAAATTATTGGAGATTTTATATAACCCTCCCTCTTTAGACAAAACTAATCCAACTCTCATAATTGAAAATGATGTAGAAGGCATTAATCTTTCATACTTTAAAACCACTGATTCCCAGTTAATTATAACTT
>CACIHJ010000016.1 GCA_902586435.1 uncultured Bacteroidota bacterium
TCTTCAGATAAGGAAGATGTTCATGAAGCTATAAAAACTCATGATAAAGGGTTGTTCCCTCAAGCTTTCTGTAAGATATTACCTGATTATATAGGAAATAGTGATGAGCATGCTCTGATAGTTCACTCAGATGGAGCTGGTACAAAATCTTCTTTAGCGTATATATATTGGAAAGAAACAGGAGATGATTCTGTTTGGAAAGGTATTGCCCAAGATTCTATTGTTATGAATGTTGATGATGTAGCATGTGTAGGTGCAATAGATAATATGGTTCTCTCTTCAACTATTGGAAGGAACAAGAATAAAATACCAGGAGACGTTATAAAATCAATTATTGCTGGAACAGATGAAGTTTTATCTGAATATAGAAATAATGGTATAAATATATATAGTGGAGGAGGGGAGACTGCTGATGTAGGAGATTTAGTTAGGACTATTATAGTTGATTCGTCTATTACAGCAAGGGTAAAAAAAGACCAAATAATTAATAATGAAAACATTCAAAATGGAGATGTTATTGTTGGACTATCTTCTTTTGGTAAATCAAAATTTGAAAATAAATATAATTCTGGGATAGGAAGTAACGGTTTAACATCAGCAAGACATGATGTTTTTGATAATTTTTTGGCTACAAAGTATCCAGAATCTTTTGATCCTGAAGTTCCAAAAGATTTAGTTTATTCAGGAACAAAAAAAATTCTTGATAAAATTGATGATTCAGAATTAAATATTGGAAGTTTAGTTTTATCCCCTACCAGAACATATACTCCTTTGTTGAAAATAATTTTTGAAAAGGTTGGAAGAAAAAATATAAACGGAATTATTCATTGTACTGGAGGTGGACAAACCAAAATATTAAACTTCATTAATAGCCTTCATATAATTAAGGATAACCTTTTTGACATTCCTCCAGTTTTTAAGCTAATACAAAACGAATCTGCAACTGATCCAAAGGAAATGTATAAAGTCTTTAATATGGGGCATAGAATGGAAATATATACTGACTCTAATACAGCTATCAAAATAATTGAGATATCAAATTCATATGGTATAGATGCACAGGTAATAGGAAAGGTTCAATCATCTGATACAAAAAAGCTTTCTATTATCTCAGAATTGGGTAATTTTGAATATTAATTTTATATATGTTAATTGATAAACTAGACATAGTAGAGAAAAGATATAACGAAATATATCAAATGATTAGTGATCCTAAGATTATTGCTGATCAAAAGAAGTATATAGAGTTGAGTAAAGAGCTAAAAGATTTAAAGAAGCTTGTTGATAAAGGGAATGATTATAAATCAGCAATTGCCAGTAAAAAAGAGGCTGAAGACTATATTAATGATTCTTCTGATACGGATATGATTAATATGGCTAAAGATCAATTGGAAGAATCAAAACAAGATATATTAAAACTAGAGGATGAGATTAAAATACTATTGATTCCTAAAGATCCTGATGATTCAAAAAATGTTGTTATGGAAATCAGGGCAGGAACTGGTGGTGATGAAGCAAGCATATTTGCAGGTGATTTGTACAGAATGTATACCAAGTTTTGTCAGGAAATGAAATGGAAGACTAGTCTGGTTGACACTAGTGCTGGAACTGCTGGTGGTTTTAAGGAAATAATTTTTGAAATATCAGGAGAAGATGTTTATGGAATCTTAAAATATGAATCCGGTGTTCATAGAGTTCAAAGAGTTCCTCAAACTGAAACACAAGGTAGGGTTCATACATCTGCTGCAACTGTAATGGTACTCCCTGAAGCTGAAGAGTTTGATATAGAAATTAATATGAATGAAGTTAGAGTTGATTACTATTGCTCATCTGGTCCTGGAGGTCAGTCTGTAAATACAACTTACTCAGCTGTTAGGCTAACGCATGAGCCAACTGGTGTTGTTACTCAATGCCAGGATCAAAAGTCTCAACATAAGAATAAAGAAAAAGCTCTGAAGGTATTGAGATCTAGGCTTTATGAACTTGAGTTATCTAAAAAAATGGAATCAGATTCTAAAAAGAGAAACGCGTTAGTTAAGTCTGGCGATAGGTCAGCTAAAATTAGAACCTACAACTATCCTCAAGGAAGAGTTACAGACCATAGGATAGGATTAACTCTTTATGATCTCCCAAAAATTCTTGATGGAGACGTATCAAAATTAATTGATGAAATTAAGCTTTATATAAACACAGAAAAACTAAAAGAAGCTGGAGAAGTATAATGAAAATTAAGAAACTAGAGAATCAGATCAGAGAGAAAAAATCATTTCTTTGTATAGGGCTTGATATAGATCTAGATAGAATACCTTCTCACCTGAAAGGAGAACAAGATCCAATCTTTTCTTTTGCTAAGGAGATAATTGACTCAACTAATAAATTTGCTGTAGCTTATAAACCTAATATTGCTTTTTTCGAGGCTCAGGGATTATCAGGATGGGAATCATTAGAAAAAATTATTAATTATTTAAATTCAGAATACCCTGAAATATTTACAATTGCTGATGCCAAAAGAGGAGATATTGGGAATACTTCAAATATGTATGCTAAGGCTTTTTTTCAAAATCTAAAATTTGACTCTATAACAATATCTCCATATATGGGAAAAGATTCGGTTGAACCATTTCTTTCTTTTGATAATAAATATGTGTTTTTATTAACACTAACATCAAATTCGGGTTCTGAAGATTTCCAGTTAAAAGAAATATCCGATACTTCAAACAAATTGTATGAAGAAGTGATACTAAAATCAAAAGAATGGAAAAACTCTAATAATATAATGTATGTAGTAGGGGCAAAAAATGTTAAAGAAATAAGTAGGATAAGAAAATTGGTACCAAATTCTTATCTATTAATTCCTGGTGTAGGAGCACAAGGAGGAAGCCTAAAAGATATATGTGAAAATGGTTTAGATAATGGCTTAAAATTGTTAGTTAATTCATCTAGATCGATAATTTATTCATCAAGTGGAGAGGATTATGCAGAAAAAGCAATGTTGGCTGCAGCAAAACTTCAAGAAGAAATGGAAAAATATATAATTGATAAAGGTTTAGTCTTATGATACATTATACCAAATATCTTTCCAGTAAACCTAAAAATAAGGAGTGGATAACCTTTGTGCATGGAGCTGGTGGAAGTTCAACAATTTGGTTTAAACAGATAAAATATTTTTCACAATATTATAATCTTCTTCTATTGGATCTAAGAGGTCATGGAAAATCAAAAGCAATTCCCCTGAATCCATTTAATAAAAAATATACTTTTAATTCAATAACATTTGATATTCTTGAAGTACTGGATAAAGAAAAAATTAAAAAATCTCATTTTGTAGGAATATCACTTGGAACAATATTAATTAGAAACTTCGCTGAAAAATATCCATCACGTGTAAAATCCTTAATAATGGGTGGAGCTATTCTAAAACTTAATTTAAGATCTAAAATACTTATGTTTTTGGGGAATTCAACAAAATCTATTCTTCCATATATGTGGATTTATAAACTACTTGCCTTTATTGTAATGCCAAATAAAAACCATAAAGAGTCAAGAGTCCTCTTTGTCAATGAAGCAAAAAAGTTATACCAAAAAGAATTTAAGAAATGGTTTCAACTTACTAGTGAAATAGTTCCATTATTAAAAATTTTCAGACAGATGGAAATAAAGATCCCAACAATATATATTATGGGAGATCAAGATTATATGTTTCTTCCTTCTGTAGCAAAGGTTGTAACTATACATAAATCTTCAAAAATTAAGATTATAAATAATTGTGGTCACGTAGTAAATGTTGAAAAACCAGATATTTTCAATAAAAGTATGATAGAGTTTATTAAAAGAACATAGGGACTAGTTATCGGGTGTCCCTTTATCTAAATCTTTTACCCAAGTATTTTCTCCAGGTTGATAAATTTCATAATTAAGCTCATCTTTTTTATCTCTTACCCTTTTTTTAATATCCTCAAGCAATAATCTTGAATTATATACCACACCATCTCTAATGGTATATTTTACTCCTCCAACTCTAATTACATTATTATCTTTATCTAGTTTAATTGCTCCAGTTCCATAAAGAACTTTAAGATTTTCAAGAGGGTTTTCTTCTATTAATACAAAGTCAGCCTTTTTGCCAATTTCAATTGAACCGATTTCATCATCCATCCCAAGTGCTTCTGCTCCATTAAGAGTAGCTGCCCTTATAACTTCTAGGGGATGAAACCCAGCCTCTCTAAGTAATTCAAGCTCTCTTATATAAGCAAACCCGTATAATTGAAATATAAACCCTGAGTCTGACCCAGCTGTAACTCTTCCGCCTCTGTTTTTGTATTCATTAATAAATTCCATCCATAGTTGAAAATTCTTTTTCCATGCAACTTCTTGTTCTGTTCCCCAAAAATGCCAGTATGAGCCATGGGAGATCCTGCTTGGCTGATAGAATTCCCATAAACTTGGTAGAGTATATTCTTCATGCCACTCTGCTCTTCTTGCTCTTTGCAGATCTCTACTAGCTTCATAAATATTGAAAGTAGGGTCTAAAGTAAAGTCAAGATCTAAAAGTTCATTCATTACATTATTCCAGTGCTCTGAATATGGTTCAGCAGCTTGAGCCCATAACTTTCCAGCTTCTTCAAATCTATGTTGTTCATTTGAATAGTTGTAATAATAAGGATAGTTTTGGACCGTCTTATTGTCAAATAAAGCTTCTGGAAGCCCATACCAATGCTCCATTGAGGTTAAACCAGCTCTTGCAGAATTTAGCACGTTCCATCTAGCTACACTAAGTTGAGCATGATGCATAGCTGAACCTAATCCTAGTTTATTATTTTCATCTAGTGCAGCTTTCATTATTTCTGGTTCAGCTCCAAAAAACTTTATTCCGTCTGCTCCTTTTTTTGAATTATATCTAACCCATTCTCGTGCTTGTTCAGGCGTGCTAATTTCATCATTAAAACCAGATCCAAAACTACTATATATTAAAAGTCTTGGAGCAATAATTTCATTTTTTAAACTTTTATTCTTCAAATCAATACTAAACTCTACACCTCTTCCTCCAGGTTCTCTAACAGTGGTAACACCATGTGCAAGCCAAAGTTTAAAAACATAATCGGGATCAGCTCCTTGAGCCCCTCCACCTATGTGACCGTGCATATCAATAAAGCCTGGAAGGATATACATTCCAGTAGCATCAATTTCTTTTCCATTAGGATTCAGTTTAGGTCTCCTTCTCTCATCAATTTCTACACCTGGGTATCCAACACTTCTTATTGATACAATTCTATCATCTTCTACTACAATATCTACAGGTCCTCTTGGGGGACTTCCATTACCATTTATTAAAGTAGCACCTCTTATAATCAATTGATCAAAAGGTCCATTTGACATATTGTTTTCTTGTCCCCATGAAAAGCTTACAATAATTATTGATATGATCAGAAGAATATTCTTTTTCATATTTTTAATTTAAAATTTTTTGTATAATATAGAGTCCAGCATATATCATAATTATACAACCAGCAACACTTAAAGTTATATATAATATTGAATTAAAAAAATCATTTGACTTAATCAAATTATAATTATCTAGTGCAAAAGCAGAGAATGTTGTTAGTCCCCCACAAAAACCAACAATAAGTAAGGGGTAAATATCAGACTTGAATTGGCTATGAGTGAGAATATATCCTGCTAGAATTCCTATTAAAAAGCATCCAATTAGATTGACTGAAATTGTAGAGTATGGGAATGAATCAGATGGTATAAGTCTATTTATTAGCCATCTAAATGATGACCCTAATCCTCCTCCTAAAAAAACAAGTAAAATTTCTTTCACTATTATCTAAATAAATTACTGTAAATAGCTATTGTTGCAATAAATAATATAAATATTAATAGGATAATATAAGTCTTTTTATAATATATTTTATGGATCTGCTTATCCCTAAAATAAGTATAGGTAATTAGGCCAGTGAAGGCAATAATAAATAAAATTGCAAAAATGAGCTGTCCTTTACTAAACATTGATTATTTTTAAAATCAAACTTTTCTAATAATAAATTTAATAATTATGATTACCAATGCCATCGAACAAGTAAAAGAATTTGCCGAAACTTTTAATATAGAATACTCTGATGATATGAATATTAATATTGATGAATCTACCATTGATTTAAGATTTAGATTAATGCAGGAAGAAAATCTGGAATATTTAGAGGCTGCAAAAAATAAAGATTTAGTTGAAGTTGCAGATGCTTTAGGAGATATTCTATATATACTTTGCGGTACTATATTAACACATGGTTTACAACATAAAATTGTTGAAGTTTTTAATGAAATTCAAAGAAGTAATATGAGTAAACTTGATATTAACGGAAAACCAGTATTCAGAGAGGATGGTAAGATACTAAAAGGCCCAAATTATTTTCAACCTAACATTAAAGAAATTCTAGAGAAGTAATACTAAATTACTTGGTATCTCCAGTTATATTTATCTTCAGTCAGGTTATTCTGGATGTCTGTAATTTTCTTTTTTATTATTGGACCAAAAGCGTCATCGATATCCTTTAGAATATACTTCTTTTCTTTGTATCCGAAGCTACTAATAGGTGCTATAACAGCAGCTGTTCCAGCACCAAAAACTTCTGTTAGATTTCCATTTTCATATTCTTGAATTATTTCGGAAACTTCGATATCTCTTATTTCAATATCTATTCCACTGTCTTTAGCAACTGTGATTACACTTTTTCTAGTTACTCCATCTAAAATTGTATCTGTGTGTTCAGGGGTAATTAGTTTATTATTAATTCTAAAAAAAATATTCATTGTTCCAGCTTCTTCTATTAATTTATGATTAACTGAATCAGTCCAAACAATTTGATCAAACCCTTTCTCTATTGCAAGAGAAGTAGGGTAAAAAGAACCAGCGTAATTACCAGCAGCTTTAGCATAACCAACACCTCCTTTGGCAGCTCTTATAAATGTGTCTTCAATTAATACACTAAGTGGATTAAAATAATAAGCGCTAGCAGGAGAACAGAGTATAAAGAAGCTGAATTCTTTTGATGGACTTGCCACAATTGTTGCTTCAGTTGCAAATACAACTGGTCTAATATACATTGTAGTGTCACCTTTGCCAATCCATTCTTTATCTATAGTTAAAAGTTCTTTTATACCATTAAAGAATAAGTCTTTTTCAATTTTTGGCATACACATCCTTTCACATGACTTATTTAGTCTATTGTAATTTTCTTCAGGTCTAAAAAGCCATACATTATTATCATTGTCTTTATAGGCCTTCATTCCTTCAAATATAGCTTGACCATAGTGAAAAACACTTGAGGCTGGAGAAATAGAAAAGTTATCATAAGGAATAATCTTTGGAGAATTCCATTTCCCATCTTTAAACTCACATAAAAACATATGATCTGTAAAAGTTTTTCCAAAACTTAG
>CACIHJ010000017.1 GCA_902586435.1 uncultured Bacteroidota bacterium
TTAAAGATACTTATGACTTCCTTTTCTCTATTATTTGTTTCTGAATTTATATCATCTGAATCTCGATTCATTGCCCACTCAATTTCATCATAACTTGCACCAATTTGATCTTCATCATTTCTGCCATCTTCCCATAATCCATCAGTAGGTGTTGCAGATAGAATTTCTTTCGGAAGATTTAAGTGATTCCCAAGCTCAAATACCTGAGATTTTAATAAATCAGCAATAGGGCTAATATCAACCCCTCCATCACCATATTTTGTATAAAAACCAATTCCAAAATCTTCCACCTTATTTCCTGTTCCAGCTACTAGATATCTATTAATTGTTGAATAATAATATAACGTTAACATTCTTAACCTAGCCCTTGAATTAGCAAGAGCAAGGTTTGTCAATTCATTAGCTGTATCAGTTGTAATGTCAATAAATTCATCAAAAACATTTGAAAGGTTGACCTCATCAGATGTTACATTAGGAAAATTTGATTTTAGCCAATTAATCTGAATCGATGAATTTAAGTTCTGCATTTTATTTTGGTGAATAGGCATTTCTAAACATTTAACTGGATGGCCAGTTTTTGCACATAAAGTGGAAGTCAATGCTGAGTCAATACCACCAGATACTCCAACTATAAAGCCGTTCAAATTTGACTTTTCTAAATAATCCTTCAACCAATTAATAATATGATTAGTTACTTTATCAGGGGATTTCATAAAGATTATGTTTAATTTTAAATTTATATAAAATTACAGTATAATTAAATCAAATGAAAGAAACTAACGTCACAATAAATGTAACTCTTGATGAGAATAATATACCAGAAAAAATTATTTGGTCTGCACCAGATGGTGGTGTATCAGATTTTCCTGCTAAAGCAATGCTCTTGTCGCTGTGGGATAGTAATAATAAGGAGTCACTTAAAATGGATCTTTGGGTAAAAGATATGCCTGTTGACGAGATGAAAAGTTTTATTTTCCAAACTTTTATGTCTATGAAAAGCACACTGCAAAAGTCAACAAGTGATATAGGTCTAACAAATTTAGTCGAGGATTTTTGTGTGGAATTCAAAAAAATAATTGATAAGGATAAAGCTTAATTCTAATTTAGTTTTGATTCTTCTTTAGATTCATCAATAAACTTTAATATTTCATCCAAACCTATTCTGTTTTTTGCAGATGAGATTATTATTCGAGGGCCTATTTCCCAATTACTTTCTAATTTTTTAGAATATACTTTTATATTATCATTTATCTCACTTTTTTTTAATTTGTCACACTTAGTGAAAATTAATATAAATGGAACAAAAAGTCTATTCATATATTCCATATACTCTAAATCAATTTTTTGAGGTTTTAATCTTATATCGATTAATAATAAAGCAGAAAATAACTGCTTTCTCTTTTTAAAATAGTTTTCATGGATATCCTTTATTTTTTCTTTTTCTTTTTTAGAGACTTTTGCAAATCCATACCCTGGAAGATCAACTATAAAAAATGAATTATTTATCATAAAATGATTTATCAATAATGTTTTTCCAGGTTTTGATGAAGTTCTTGCTATTGATTTTTTATTACATAATGAATTAATTAGGGAAGATTTTCCAACATTTGATCTCCCTATAAAAGCAAATTCCGGTAAATTTTTATCTGGACATTCTGAAACTTTATTGCTGCTAGTATAAAATTCAGACGAATGAATCTTCATATTTATATCTTATAGATTATTTTTCTTTAGCCAACTAAGCATTATCTCATTGAACTTCTCAGGATGTTCCATCATGGGGGCATGTCCACACTTATCTATCCAAAATAAATCAGAGTTAGGAAGCAAGGAATTAAAATCTTCAGCTACACTTGGCGGTGTAACAGAGTCTTCCTTTCCCCAAATAATTGCAGTTTTATTATTCATTTTTGGTAGATCCTCTGACATATTATGCCTTATAGCGCTTTTTGCTAAAGCTAATGTTTTGATAACTTTCTCTCTATTGTTAACTGATTCAAAAACTTCATCAACTAATTCTTTGGAAGCTACAGCGGGGTCATAAAATACCTCTTCAGTTTTTGTTTTAATATAATCATAGTTGCTTCTTTTTGGATAACCATCCCCAATCATTGACTTCTCATAGAGTCCAGAGCTTCCGGTAATTACTAACCCTTTAACTAACTCAGGATAATCTCTCGTAAATAATAGAGCAACATGTCCTCCTAGTGAGTTACCCACTAAGATAATTTCCTTTAAATCCTTAAATTTTATAAAGTCATAAACATATTTTGCAAAGGTTTTGACGTTAGTATTAAGAATTGAAACATTTTCAATTGGAAGTTCAGGCATTATTACTTTATAGTTCTTTTTTGGAAATTCTTCATAAACTCCCTTAAAATTGCTAAGCCCACCCATTAAACCATGAAGAATAATTATAGGTCTTCCATCTCCATTCTCTATATATGAAAACTCATTTTCAATAATTAGATCTTTTTCCATAATATCTTCTTTGTAAAACAAATATATGGATAATGCTTTAGGTGAGTTTAACTCTTTATAAAGTATTATAAATCAGTTAATTATTAGTTATTCAAAAAAATTATTAACAAAGTGGTAAAAAGTGGTAAAAAGTGGTAAATAAATTTTATATTTGATAAACTCAATATTAATGCAACACTTTATTGGTACATATGAATGTAAGGCTGATATCAAGGGAAGAATAATGTTGCCTTCAGCTTTAAAAAAGCAATTATCTAGCAAATTAGATAAAGGGTTTGTATTAAAAAGAGCTGTTTTTAATCACTGTCTAGAGTTATACCCTCTTCTTGAGTGGGAGGAATTAATGAATCGAATAAATAAATTAAATCGATTTAATAAGAAAAATATTGATTTTATTAGAAGGTTCACCGCTGGTGTTAGGTTCATTGAGATAGATGTCTCTGGAAGGATATTAATACCTAAAGACCTAATCAATCATGCGAAAATTTCAAGTAATGTAGTAGTTTCTTCTGCTGTGAATATACTTGAAATATGGGATAAAGTGCTTTATGAAAAAGCAATAAATGATGCAAAAACAGATTTTGGTGACTTAGCAGAAGAGGTCATGGGAACAAATAATAATGAAGATGTATCATAGTCCTGTTCTTCTTGATGACTCAGTAAAAGGTTTAAATATTATTCCACACGGAACTTATGTTGACGCTACGTATGGAGGTGGAGGTCACTCAAAAGTAATACTAAAAAAGCTCGGTCCAAAAGGGAGATTGGTTGCATTTGATCAAGATAGTGATGCGCACAAAAATAAAATTATTGATAGTAGATTAAAGCTAATCGAGTCAAATTTTAAATTTTTAAACAATCATCTAAATTATTTACAGATAAGTCAAATAGATGGTTTGCTTGCAGACTTTGGTATTTCTTCATATCAAATAGATACAAAGACTAGAGGTTTCTCAATTAGATTTGATTATAAACTGGATATGAGAATGGATCAATCCCAAGATATGGATGCACAGTTTATTATAAATAAATATGATAGAGAAAAATTGGAAAACATTTTTCAGAATTATGGAGAACTTAGAAATTATAGAAGAATTGTTGATACAATTATTTCAGAAAGAAAAAATAATGAAATTAAAACCTCTGGAGATCTTAAAAGGATTTTAGAGCCACTATCTAATAAATCAGAAAAAAATAAATTTTTAGCAAAAGTTTTTCAAGCAATAAGGATTGAGGTTAATGATGAAATAAATATTATAAAATCACTTTTGCTTCAATCTTCAAAAATGTTAAAAAAAGGTGGGAGGCTAGTATGTATATCATATCACTCTTTAGAAGATAGGCTAGTAAAAAGATTTATACAAAATGGAACTTTTGAGAGTGATGCAATATCCGATATATACGGAAATAAAGAATTGAAATTTAAAAAAGTAGGGAATCTAATAAGCCCAGATGAAAAAGAAGTTAGATTAAATAATCGATCAAGAAGTGCCAAACTAAGAGTAGCAGAAAAAATATGAAAAGTTTTTTATCATTTATAAATATAGATTTTTTAGTAAAGAAAGATTCAATTCAAAACTGGAGAATGATTGCCTATCTATCTCTACTAGCATTAATTACTATTTACAGTGGTCACAGCACAGATAGAAAGGTTTATAAAATCTCATCATTAAAGAAAGAAGTAAACATTTTAAATAATGAATTTGTCTCAAGTAGAACTTTATTGATGAAAATTAAAATGGAATCAAGAGTGACAAAAATATTAAATGAGAAAGGATTAGTTCCTTCAGAATATCCACCAATTAAGATTATCATAAAAAACTAATTATGGCTAAAGGTAAGAGTAAAATAGTAAATAGAATGAACTTTATATTCTTCTTTTTCCTACTATTCTCTGCCTTTTTAATTTCAAAAATATTCTATATACAAAATCTTGAATCTGAATTAGAGGCTACAAGTATTTCACTTGAGACAATAAAGAATATCGAAGTAGAATCAACTAGAGGGAATATTTATTCATCTAATGGTGATCTTATTGCATCTACAGTATCTAGGTTTGAAATAAGATGGGACTCTCAAGTTCCATCAGAGAAGATATTTGAAAGTAATAAAGTGGAACTTGCCCAAAATTTATCTGAGTTATTATCTGATAGTACGGAGTACTATATAGGCATTATGAATAATGCTAGAAAAAATAAAAATAGATACCTATTTATAGCTAAAGATCTAGATATCAATCAACTAAATGCTATAAAGACATTTCCGATGTTTAATCTTGGAATATATAAAGGTGGATTAATAATTAAAGAAAATCACCTAAGAAAAAGTCATCTAGGAAAAATAGCTGAAAGAACAATTGGATCTTTTAAGAAAGGGATAAAAGAAGTTGGATTAGAACAAGCTTACAGTCAATATCTAGGAGGTAAAAATGGAATAAGATTAATGCAAAAAATTGCTAAAGGAGAGTGGAAACCACTGAGGACTGGATATGAGGTAGAGCCTAAGCAAGGATACGACCTTCATACTACAATAGATCTTAAAATTCAAGACTTTACACATAATGAGCTACTAAGCCAACTAGAAAAATTTGAAGCTGACCATGGAACAGCAATAATTATGGAAACAAAAACGGGTAATGTGCTAGGCATTTCTAATCTAGGAAGAAATTCTGAAGGGAATTATTATGAGAGATTAAATTATGCGATTGGAGAAAAGTATGAGCCAGGTTCAACATTTAAATTAATGACTCTTATTACAGCGCTTGAAGATGGGTTTGTAAAACATACTGATAGTATTGATACCAAAAATGGAATTCTAAAGATAGGTTCGCATGAAGTAGTAGACTCAAATAAAAAGGGGTATGGTAAAATTACTGTTGCAAAAGCCTTTGAAGTTTCTTCAAATACTGGTATGGTTAAAATGGTATATGATAATTACAAATCTAAACCTGAAAGATTTGTAAATAGATTGTATAATATGAAGTTAAATGAAAAGATAAATACTCCCATTGGAGGTGAGCCATCACCTATAATGCCCCATCCATCTGATGAAGAATGGAATAGTATATCTCTACCATGGATGGCCTTTGGCTATGGAGTTTACTTAACACCAATCCAAATCCTAACTTTTTATAATGCTGTAGCGAATAATGGTGAAATGTTAAAACCAAAATTTGTAAACAAAATTAGCTCAATTGGAAATAAGCCAATTCATGAAATAGAACGTGAAGTAATCATGCCTTCAATTTGTTCACAGAAAACTTTAGATGTAGTCAAAGAAATGCTTCAGAATATTGTTGAGAAACCATGGGGAACCGCAAATAGAATTAATAATGATTATGTAAAAATTGCAGGCAAAACAGGGACATCTCAAACAAAATATTGGTCAAATGGGGATGAGCCTATTGATAAGCAATACATAGCAAGCTTTGTGGGATATTTTCCATCAGATAACCCAAAATATACTGGTATAGTTGTAATTCATGAGCCAAATAAGTCTAAAGGTTATTATGGTGGAACTGTTGCTGCTCCAGTATTTAAAAGGATTGCCCAAAAGATTCAAGGTTTATCACCTACTATAGTTGAAATAGATAAAAAAGATATAGATAATTTATTTTGAAAAATTTAAAAGAAATATTATTTAAGGTTACTGTTGATGCTATATATGGAGATACTTCAACATTAGTAAAAGATATATGCTTTAGTTCAAAAAAAGTAGATAAGGATTCTCTATTTGTAGCAATTAATGGTTATAATACTGATGGTCATAATTTTATTCATGAAGCAATTAATAACGGGGCTTCAACTGTTATATGTGAAGTTCTTCCAAAAGATTTTAAAAAATTAAAATCAGTTTTTGTTAAGGTTACATGTTCAAAATCTGCCTTATCAATTATTTCATCAAATTTTTATGACAATCCATCTTCTAAGATTGATCTAATTGGTATTACAGGAACCAATGGTAAAACAACTATCTCATCATTATTATTTGATCTGTTTAATAGATTTTCAATAGACTCAGGACTCATCTCCACAATAAATATAAAGTATTCTGACCAAGATATAGGTTCAACAAATACTACACCTGATTCTATATCGATAAATTATCATTTATCAGAAATGATAAAATCTAATGTTAAGATCTGTTTTATGGAAGTCTCTTCTCATGGAATTGATCAAAAGAGAATTGAAGGCCTATCTTTTAAAGGTGTGATCTTTACAAATCTAACTCATGATCATATAGATTATCATAAATCATTTGCAAACTATAGAGATACAAAGAAAAAAATATTTGACTCTTTATCTAATAACTCTTTTTCATTAATAAATAGTGATGATAAAAACTCAAAATATATTATTCAAAATTCAAAATCTAAAAAATACACATATGGTATAAAAAATAAATCAGATTTTAATTCAACTATTTTGGAAATTCAGCTTGATGGGATGCTTTTAAATATTGATAAAAATGAAATTTGGACTAAACTAATAGGTGATTTTAATGCTTATAATATTCTAGCAATTTACTCATTAGGTAAAATATATGAACTAGATACAATTAGGCTTTTAAAGACTATAAGTCAATTAGAAAATGTTCAAGGAAGACTTCAATCTTTTATTACTAAGGATAGGGTAACAGTAATAATAGATTATGCCCATACGCCTGATGCACTAGAGAATGTGTTGAAAACTATAAATAAGATTAGAACTGCTGGCCAACGATTAATAACAGTTGTAGGGTGTGGTGGTAATAGAGATACAAAAAAAAAGACCGTTAATTGGGGATTTAGTTTCTGA
>CACIHJ010000018.1 GCA_902586435.1 uncultured Bacteroidota bacterium
AAAATAATTTAAATCAAAAGTATATATGATTGAAAATAAAACTACAATTACAATAAATATTTTCTTTAGATACTTCATGATTAATCCATCTGTTTATCTACAATTTCTGAAAGAGATTGCTCACTAAGATCTTTATCTTTCACCCCTTTACTTTTTCTAGTTATTGAGCCTTGAATCATAATTAGCATTGAGGCAATTATCACAACTAGAAGAACATTCTCATCAATAGTACTACTTTTTTCAATGTCATAGTCTGCTATGCTTAAAAAAAGAAGAATAGTAATCAATCCTCTTGGAGAGAAATAAAGAAGAGGTTTTGATTCTTCATCTTTATCAGTGAAGGCTAAGTAGAAATATCTTACCCCATACATTATAAGTAATACTGTAGCCCCAATTATATATGGTTCCGTTTCTATAAAACTTTCAAGAGGGATAGAGAATCCAAAAAATAAAAAGAAGAAGGTCCTAACCAAGAAAGTTGATTCAGCTGTAAGAAGATTAAACTCATGCAGATCTTCTTTGCCAACCTTGTCTGTTTTTACATACTTTTTAAATCTTTCTGGGATAAGGTTAGAAAAGTTTCCAAGAAAAATTCCAAATATGAATATCAAAACTAATGAAGGCAGTTTAAGGATATCTTTTCCAATCTCATAAGACAAGATTAAAAGAGCTAAAATCAAAAAAAACTTAACATGATGTTCAATCCTTTGTATTAATTGAAACAGAAGATAAGTGATTGCCAGAGAGAGTATAATTATTAAAACTATTTGACCAACAAGTGTTAATATCGGTTCAAGTCCAATAAGTACTTCTCCTTTTTCAACCTGTCTTATAGAGTAATAAAATATCATAATCCCAAGTATATCAGAGAAAGTTGATTCATAAACGACAAATTCTTTATTCTTATTTATTAGTCCTGATGCACTAGGAATAGCCACTGCACTACTAATTATAGAAAGCGGGATAGCATAAATTACAGATGTTGGGTTTGGCAAGCCAATAACTTTTTCAAAAAATATGCTTACTAAAACAATATTAATCAATAATATGATTAGCGCAGCCATAAACCCTTTAGTTATTATTTGAATTTTCTCCTTTTTAATATCTAACTCTAGAGCAGCTTCAAGGACTATTAATATTAGCCCAATTGTTCCTAGAACAGGTACCAGGGTATCTAGAAATTCAAAGTTATCAAAACCATAGGATGAGGAAATAAACCTTGCAATTATACCGGTGAAAACTAATAATATAACAGATGGAAACTTTGTCCTTATTGCAAGAATATCAAACAAATAAGAAAAAATTATTAGTACAGGGAGTATAATTAGTATAGAACCGACATCCATCTATTAAGGTTTTATATGCTAATTTAAGCAATTTAAGTTTTCACGCCTTTGATATATTGTTGATTTGATTTTTTTTAGCTAATTTCATAGAAAATCAAAATGAGTATACTGCAAAATAAAATGTCATTGAGACTAAGAATATTTATCTCAATGATTTTGCTGGTTTTTACTGCAACTCTATTAATTTTGGGGTCTACTTATTACCAGTATAGGACTGAGTCAGAGCAGTATAATTCATACAGACAAGACAGAAAAGAAACTCAGCTAACAAAGCAAATTAATTATCTGGTTAACAAGTATGATTTGGCATTTAATTATGGTGATTGGGATGATTATAAAATAGATTTTGAGGAAATAACTAAAATTCATAATGTAGAATACTCTATCTTCACACCTGATGGTAAACCCCTATATTATTCTTATTTACCTCTTGAGATAATCTCAAACAACTATTCACTAGATAAAGATTTTTCTGAAATGCTTATTTCTATAGATGGGGGTAAGATAACTAGAGAAAACTCTACAGATGTTGGTAAGTTCCAATCTTCTTATACTGTCCTTAAGGATAACTATGATAATAAGTATGCAATTCTATTTTTCCCTTATTTCCAAGATGTTTCATTTGCTGAAAGTGAATTGAACGTTTTTTTAACTACTCTTTATCAGATATATTTTATAATGCTTGTAGTTGCAATTGTTTTAGCATATTTTATTTCCAGATATGTAACTAGATCTATTGAGACAATTAGGCTAAAGATTAATCAAACTGGATTATTAAAGAAGAACGAAAAAATCTTACTAAAAAATGCAACTAAAGAAATTGATAGTTTGGTTAATTCATACAATAAAATGATTGATGACCTTGAAGATAGTGCAGAAAAACTTGCAAAAAATGAAAGAGAGCAAGCATGGCAAGAGATGGCAAGACAAGTCGCTCATGAAATTAAAAATCCATTAACTCCAATGAGATTAACAGTGCAAAGCTTTCAAAGAACTAGTTCTTTAGAAAGTAAACAAGAAAAGAATAAATTAAATGATTTCTGTGATACACTTATAGAGCAAATTGATACGATGAGTAGTGTGGCAACCTCATTTTCAGATTTTGCTACTTTACCAAAGACACAGCTAGAGAAATCTGATATAGTAGATGCAACTAAAAAAGTTGTTGAGATTTTTGAACAAAATAATATAAACTTTCAATCCTCAAAGGAAAGCATTGTAATCAAACTTGATAAAGAACAGTGGATAAGAGTTATGACTAATCTTATAAAAAACAGTATTCAGGCGATTCCTTCTGACAGGGAGCAAAATATTAATGTTGAGATAAGTGATTCAACAAATAGTGTTAAAATTGTAGTGTCAGATAACGGAATTGGAGTTTTGGAAAAGAACAAGGAAAAAATATTTGAGCCAAAATTTACTACTAAGACTGATGGAATGGGTCTAGGACTTGGGATTGTTAAAAATATTATTAATTCTCACAGAGGAAAAATCTCTTATAAGTCGAAACCAAAAAAAGGAACGAAATTTATTATTTCTTTACCAAAATAATTAACAATATTCGTTGTAGGCTGAAATTAAATTTGAAGATATCATATCCGCATCTCTACCTTCAATATGGTGCCTTTCAATCATATGAATTAAGCTACCATCTTTAAAAAGAGCTATACTTGGAGAGGATGGAGGGAATGGTAACATCTTAGACCTAGCAGTCTCTGTTGCTTCAATATCAAAACCAGCAAACACAGTACAAAGATTATCAGGAATTTTGTTATTTCCTAAGGATTGAATTATACCAGGGCGAGCATTTTTTGCAGCACAACCACAAACAGAATTTACTACTAAAAGTGTTGTTCCATTTTTACTAATTGCAGATTCAACTTCTTCTTTTGTTTTTAAATCATTAAAGCCAGATTCTGTAAGTTCTAACTTCATAGGTTTGACTATTTCTTCAGGATACATAATTTTTTGTTTACAACAAATATAATAAGAAACTAAAAAATTTGTATATAATAGATTATATTTAAAAGCAAATAGTTACTGTTTTTACTCTTTGTCTATTAATGGAAGATAAGCAAACTAAATATGATAAGGCATATCTAAAGATGGCCCTTGAATGGGGAGAACTATCATATTGTAAAAGGAGAAAAGTTGGCGCTCTTATAGTCAAAGACAAGATGATAATTTCAGATGGGTATAATGGTACCCCTACAGGATTTGAAAATATCTGTGAAGATGATGAGGGGTATACAAAATGGTATGTTCTTCATGCTGAGGCAAATGCTATTGCAAAGGTTTCTTCGTCAACTCAATCTACAAATGGAGCTACTCTTTACATCACACTTTCTCCCTGCAAGGAATGTTGTAAATTAATTTTTCAGTCAGGAATAAAGAGGGTTGTTTATAATAGAGAGTACAAAGACACCTCTGGTCTAGAATTTTTGAAGAAGGCTGGAGTTGAAACTTGTTTTGTTTCAATATAGAATTTATCTAGTCTTATCTCTTATTTTTTTTGAAATCCGAACTAATAAAATTAATATCAATGCGCACATCGAAAGAATCAAACAAATTAATGCTATCTTGTTTTTTTCTTCCGTAAAATCGAATAGATTTATCTGTGTTAAATTAAATACAGCGATTAAAATTGTTAAAAACAATATAATTTTTTCAATTTTTCCCATTTTAATTTCTTGCTTTGTTAAATTAAAAAAAGTTTTTACAACTTCATAAAAAAAATATCAAGCTCATATTTTTTAGCTCTTCCTATGATTTTTTTTAATCTATTTTTTTTTGGTTTTGTAAAAATAAAGCGAAAAATCCAATAATTATGAGATTGTTTTTTTATTGTTAAAAACTTTATGCAATTATCACCACTTTACTCTTTCAATTCTCGTTAGAATTTTAAATATTTGAAGTTCAGAATAATTCTAAATAAAAACAAAAAAAAATCATGAAACCAGAACCAATTTTAGAAGAGAATCAAAACAGGTTTGTGATTTTTCCAATAGAGCATCACGATCTTTGGGAGTGGTATAAAAAGTGCGAGGCAAGTTTTTGGACTGCTGAAGAGATAGACCTCCATCAAGATTTAACAGATTGGAAAACTAAACTTAATGATGATGAGAGATATTTTATAAAACATATATTAGCTTTTTTTGCTGCATCTGATGGG
>CACIHJ010000019.1 GCA_902586435.1 uncultured Bacteroidota bacterium
AATTTATAAGTAATATTCAAAATGATAAAATTGAAAAAAAAGCAGATGTTTTTTATATATACCCAACACTTATAACTGGTAAAAAAAACAGAGAATGGAATGCTGATATCAATGATGATGATATAAGATTGGATATTTATGAAAGGCCAATTAAGCTTCAAGCGACTGCTTGGGTTGATGCTGCAAATTTATATGTTCCATTCTACAGACAAGCACATCTTAGAGTGTTTAACGATAAATTTAAAGTTGATGGGGAAAAAGCTTTATGGCTTGCATACTCTGATATAAAAAGATCTTTTCAGTATTATCTTAAAAATTACAATAATGGAAAACCTTTTATAATTGCCTCTCATAGTCAAGGAACATTAATGGCAAAAGAATTAATAAAAGAGTTTATTGACGAAAAACCACTTCAAAAGCAATTGGTGGCAGCTTATCTAATAGGTACAAGAATTCAAAAAGATGAATTCAAAAGTTTAAAACCTATGACTGCTCCAGATGAAATTGGAGGTTTTGTCTCTTGGATGACGTATAAATACAACACATATCCAAAAAAATCTAACTATGAAAGATGGTTTAGAAGTGCTGTTGCTACTAACCCAATAACTTGGGATGAGCAAATAGAGTCTAATATAAGTGAACATAAAGGTATGCTATACGCTCCAGCAAGTTTATATAAATATTTAGGCCTATCATTATTTTCTTCAGGAGGAAATGAACTTAAAGTCTATCCAGGTAAAACAAAAGTAAAAGTTATAGATGGTCTAATTTGGGCAACCCCACCAGATATTCCAGGAAAACTTTTTCTAGGCATTGTGAAAGACTACCATTTTGCTGATATTAATCTATTTTGGAAAGATATAAGTGAAAATTCTAAAAGAAGAGTTAACAAATGGCTTAAAATGAACAAATAATTTATTAAATTCAATAAAAAAAAATTATGGCATCTAATAACAAATCAAGAAGAAAATTTATAAAGAATAGCGCTATTGCTTCATCAATTTTTATTGTCCCTAGAAATGTATTAGGAGGAGTAGGGTATACAGCTCCAAGTGATCAGCTAAATCTTGCAGGAATTGGTCTACATGGGAAAGGTAATTCAGATATTTTACATGCCAGTGTTGATGGAAGAGAAAATGTTGTGGCATTATGTGATGTTCATCAGAACGCATATGGAGCTCAAGTTGCAGCAGAAAAATTTCCTAAAGCAAAATTTTATACGGATTTCAGGGAAATGCTAGAAAAAGAAAATTTAGATGGAGTCACTATCTCTACTCCAGATCATACCCATGCTAATATTACCAAAGTTGCTATGGAAAAAGGTGTGCACGTATATGTTCAAAAACCTCTAACGCATAATATTAAGGAAGCAAGAATGTTAACGAAATTGGCAAGAAAAAATAAAATAGTTACTCAAATGGGAAATCAAGGAGCTTCCAATCCAGAACAAGTAATGATTCAAAAATGGATTAAAGATGGAAGGATTGGTAAAGTCAGTAAAGTCTATACTTGGACAAATAGACCAGTATGGCCACAAGGAGTTGCAATGCAAAGTCCTGACCCATCTCAAAAGCCAGAAGGAATGGATTGGGATTTATGGATTGGACCTGCTGAAAATAGGGGCTATACTCCTGGACTCCATGCATTTGATTGGAGAGGGTTCTGGGATTATGGAACTGGAGCCTTAGGAGATATGGGTTGCCATATAATGGATGTCCCAATAAAAGCTCTAGGCCTATTTGAACCATTTAGTATTGAAGCAAGTGTTTCAAATCTTCCATATGCTAAAGCTTTTACTCCTTCACCTCAAATAGAGGAGGCATGTCCATCAAGTTCTTTTATTACCTATAAGTTTAGACCCTCTGAAATTAATGATTCAGAAGTTGAAATGGTTTGGATGGATGGCGGTATTCGTCCTTCACATCCTGAAATAATAACAGATAAAGATGATATAGGTGATAATGGTGTTTTAATGATTGGAGAGAATGGATTGATATGGAGCGATAATTATGGAATTAATGCAAGATTATACATTAAAGGTCAAGAAGGTGTTGTGGAAAAAGGAAAAATATCTGAAATAAACTCTGTAGAGTTTGGACATCAAAGTCATTGGATAGATGCAATTAAAGATGGATATAACAGTGATAAGCATAAAAATCTTACCTCTAATTTTGACTTTGCAGGACCATTATCTGAAATAGTTCTACTAGGAAATGTTGCTATTAGAAGTAGTTATATTAAAAGATCTCCAAGAAGTAGTGTCTTTATTGGTAAAAAGCGATTGTTATATGATAATAAAAAAATGGAGATCACTAATCTAGATAAAGCAAACCAATTTTTAACTAGAGAGTATAGAGAGGGTTGGAAAATTTAAATATTAGTTTCCATAATCAAAACAAAAACAAAGAATTGGAAGTCTACCTGGTTTATATTCACAGGAATGCTTCCCTAGAATCTCCACCGGTGTATGATCCTAGTAATATTACACTACTTAAATTATTTTTTTAAGAAGAGTGTTTTGTAGCCCGGGATATTCAAAATAAAGTAATTATAATTCTTTGTAAATTAGAAATGAAAAAAGAAGATAGCCCATAGGCGATTAATTTTACAGAATTGGAATCAAAAGGAACAAACAAACATCTTAGAAGGGCAGAGGGAAATAAAAGAGATGAATTTTACACCGAACTAAATGTTATTGAAAATGAACTAAAACACTATAAAGATCATTTTAAGGGTAAAGTAGTGTACTGCAATTGTGATGACCCAAGAGTAAGTAACTTTTTTCATTTCTTTTCACATAACTTTGAAAGACTGGGATTAAAAAAGCTTATAACAACTTCATATAAGAGCCAGAATATAGACTTGTTTAGTCAAAACGACTCAGAGTCAGCAATAAAATTAGAATATTACGGAGATAAGAACAATAATCGTGTTCCTGATATTGAAGAGATAGGAATAGTAGAACTGAAAGGAGATGGAGACTTTAGAAGCAAGGAAAGTGTGGAGATATTAAAAGAAGCAGATATAGTAGTAACAAACCCACCCTTCTCACTTTTTAGAGAATACGTTTCCCAACTAATTGAACATAAAAAAAAGTTTTTAATTATTGGAAACTTAAACGCAATAACATACAAAGAAATATTTAGTCTTATAGTTGCAAACAAAATATGGCTGGGTGCCAGTTTAGATGGTAGAAATGTTTGGTTTAGAATACCTGATTGGTATGAAAAATATCATAAAATTGAAAATGGCGATAAGTATGCATTTGTAGCAAGTACTGTTTGGTTTACAAACCTTGATTATGATAAGAGGAAAGAGGACCTAATACTTTATAAAGAGTATAATGAACAAGAATATCCAAAATATGATAACTATGATGCTATTAATGTAAACAAGACAAAAGATATTCCTATTGACTATGATGGAAAAATGGGAGTTCCTATAACATTTTTAAATAAGTTTAATCCAAATCAATTTGAGATTATAGATGGTTTAAATCGTTACAGTATATTAGAAGGACCAACAGAAAAAACAAGAGGGAAATATCTTTCCCAAGTTAATGGTAAACCCATATATGTTAGGATTATAATTAAAAAAAAGAAACGTTAAATGGAAATAGAACTAAAAGAAATTTCAGTAAAAGAACTATCTGAAAAATACCAAGATAACCAAGAAGAGGGAGTGATCGGATTTTCTGGAAAACTAGATATTAGACCTCCTTATCAAAGGGAATTTATATATAAAGATAAACAGAGAGATGCAGTAATTGACACAATTATAAAAGGCTTCCCTTTAAATGTTATGTATTGGGCTGTCAGAGATAAAGACAGCTTTGAGGTTATAGACGGTCAACAACGAACAATATCAATCTGTCAGTATATAGATGGAGAATTTGCGTTTAATAATAAATATTTCCATAATCTACAGGAAGATGAGCAAGAGAATATTTTGAACTACAAACTAATGATATATCTATGTAAAGGTTCAGATAGTGAAAAACTAGAATGGTTCAAAACAATTAATATTGCAGGAGAGCAACTGACTAGTCAAGAACTTAGAAACGCAGTTTATTCAGGAAGCTGGGTAACTGATGCCAAAAGGTACTTTAGTAAAACAGGATGTGCAGCTTATGGTCTAGGAGGTGATTACTTAAGTGGATCTCCTATAAGACAGGACTACTTAGAAACAACAATTAAATGGATATGTAATGGAGAAAT
>CACIHJ010000020.1 GCA_902586435.1 uncultured Bacteroidota bacterium
TCAATTCTAATTAAAGATTCAATCCCCATGTTGTTTATGATTTCCACCGCATTAGTACTCCAGGGGCTAATCATAGTTGATTTAGGTCCTATGAAATTATTTTTAATAATTTGCTCTTTTAAGAATGGTGCATTAAGAACCCAATTTAATTTTTCAATACTGAAATTATCAAGCTTATCATTAGTTTCTAATGCAAAAACTTTTGATTCAGGGTCTCCAAAAAATGATATCATTATGGAAGTTTAAAGTTCAAATTTAATTCTTTTTTAGTTTTGAAGTTCATACATATTTTTATAAATAGCTGATTTTTCAATTAATTCATCATGACTGCCTTCATCTATAATTCTTCCTTTATCTAATACTAAAATTTTGTTGCATTTTTTTATTGTAGAAAATTTATGAGCAATAACTAGAGAGGTCTTATTTAACATAAGTTTATTTATTGCATCTTGTACCTTTTTCTCTGATTCACTATCTAGAGATGAAGTAGCTTCATCTAATATAAGAATCGATGGGCTTTTAAGCATTGCTCTTGCAATTGTTAACCTTTGCTTTTGTCCACCAGACAATTTGTTCCCTTGATCACCTATTAATGTTTCATACTGATTTTCTTGACTAATAATAAATTCATGAGCATTAGCATTTTTTGAGGATTCTAAAAGTTCTTCCTCGGAAGAGTTCTCATTTCCAATTAGTAGATTATTTTTTATTGTGTCATTAAATAAAATAGATTCTTGAGTGACAATCGAGATGTGTTTGTATAATGAGTCTCTTCTTATATTATTTATATTTTCACCATCTATTGAAATAATCCCAGAGTCAACTTGGTAGAAGCCATTAAGTAGGTTTGCAATTGTTGTTTTCCCACCCCCTGAAGTACCTACAATAGCAATACTCTCACCTTTTTTTAATTTAAAGCTGACAGAATCAAGTATAACATTTGACTCATATGAAAAAGTTACATTTTCAAATTTAATTTCTCTTTTAAAATTATCCACTTTCTTTAAATTTTTCTCTTTATCAGTTTCTTTTAAATTAACTATCTCAAAAACTCTTTCAGCAGCAGCATTTCCTTTTTTTATTGAGTAAAAGGACTTGCTAAGGTTTTTCGCTGGAGTAAGAATGTTATATGCTAGTCCCATGAAAACAATAAATGTTGTACCTGATAAACTTTCATTGATTAATACCATTTTACCTCCATACCATAATAAAACACCTATAACAAGAATCCCCATAAACTCACTAAAAGGTGCTGCAAGATTTTTTCTATTAATTACTTTGTTTGAAAATTTGAAAAGTAAATAATTAATTGTGTTAAACTTTTTTGTGAAAAAAGATTCTGCTAGAAATGACTTTATAATTTTTTGACCATTAATAGTTTCATCTAATATTGATAAGAAATTACTTTGTCCTTTCTGAACTTCTGTTGAATCCTTTTTTAGTTTTTTCCCTATAATTGATATGAAAAAACCTGATATAGGAATAAATAAAACTATAAATAATGTCAATTCTGGACTGATTGTAAACATTACTATAATTGTAAAAAGAATAGTTAGGGGTTCTCTAACAATCATCTCAAGCATTGATAAATAAGAAACTTGAATTTCCAAAATATCAGCCGTTATTCTTGAGATAAGATCACCTTTTTTCTTATTAACAAAGAAAGAAATGGGCATTTTAAGAACTTTTTTATAAAGATTACTTCTAAGATTTTTAAGTATACCGTTTTTTAAAAATGTAATATTATATAGTGCTAAATAGTTAAAAATATTTTTAAAAAGGAAGAAAAAAAGTACAATTCCAACTACTATTAATAATGTTGTTGTGACATCAATTTCAAGCTGTCTTGAAATATAGTAATTCAAGTAGTCTTGAAGGTAATCTTTTAAATCAGTTATCCCTGTATATACAGGTTTTTGAAAGACTTCTTTGGTTTGTTTAAATAGTACATCTAGCATAGGAATAAATGAAACAAATGCAAGTGCACTAAAGATTGCGTAAAAAACATTAAATAGTATATTCAAAAAACCATATATCTTATAGCTTTTACCATACTTAAGTACTTTAATAAAGTAGCCCATTAATCAACTGTTTTTTCTGTTATTTGGTACCTTTCTTTTTTTGATTTAGAATTCAAGACTATTTCTCCAATAAATCCTGCAATAAATAACTGTATACCTATTATGATAGTTGTAAGTGCAATATAGAATTCAGGGCGTTCAGTAATTAGCCTTCCAGAGGTTTTTATAAAGAGTTTCTCATAACCTATATAACCCGTGAATATAATGCCAATTAAAATCATTATTGTTCCTAGAGATCCAAAAAAATGCATAGGTCTTTTCCCAAACTTATTCATAAACCAAAGTGTAATAATGTCTAAGAATCCTCTCATAAACCTTTCGTTACCAAATTTTGTTTTACCATATTTTCTGGCTTGGTGTTTAACTATGTGCTCACCAATTTTATTATACCCTTCATTCTTTGCTAAAATAGGTATAAATCTGTGCATATCTCCATATACATCTATTGACTTTATAACTTCTGATTTAAAAACCTTAATTCCACAGTTAAAATCATGAATCTTAATTCCAGAGCTACATCTTGCAACAAAATTAAATAATTTTGAAGGTATTTTCTTTAAAATTAAGGAGTCGTAGCGTTTCTTTTTCCAACCTGAGATTAAGTCTAATTCCTCTTCTTTAAGTTTATTTATCATCTCCGGAATTTCTTCTGGAGAATCTTGAAGGTCTGCATCAAGTGTAGCAACATATTTTCCTTTACACTCAATGAATCCTGAATTCAGAGCCTGAGATTTTCCAAAGTTTTTAGAAAAAGAGATTCCTTTAATGTTATTAGAATCATCTGCTAGCCTTTTAATTATATCCCATGATCCATCTGAACTACCATCATTAACATAAATAATCTCAAAACTAATTGATCTATTATTTAATGTATTAGTTACCCATGTATTTAACTCCTCTATTGACTCAGACTCGTTATAAAGAGGGATTACGACGGAAAGATCCATAATAAATAGTAGCTAATTATTAATTAGGCCTTGATTTTTTAACAATTAATCCGGTAATTAAAGAAACAATTGATCCAAATAATAGCCCGAAACCTAAAGCAAATGCAGTTGAGATGCCAGGAGATGAACCCCATTCAATCCATTCTCTTGTCATTGTAATCATCTCATCAGTCATTTCAGGGTTTTGATCAATAGCTTGATTTATAGCAAATTCAGTTGCTCTCTCAATTTGAGTTGGATCTAAAATTGTAGCTTGAAACCATCCATATACAATTGCTATTAGTATTCCAATAACAGTTACACCAAGTCCTATTTTCATTGCTTCGGATAAATTAAGATAACCATCATTAAGCTTTCTGTAGGCGATTTGAGCAAATGTTATTGATCCAACCATTATTATTAATCCAGTCCAATTTTGAAGAGATCCTCCTTGATAATGCATATCCATAATCAATAGCATTATAGAAAAAACTACAGATAGTCCTCCATATATTAGACCATATTGAATTATTGTTGACTTTAAAATTGATTTCTGATCACTCATTTTATTGATTGTTATATATTGTTAGTAAAGATAAAATAAAGTAATTATAATACTATATATATGAAAAATATTTTAAATTTGCACTCACAAAATTTGTTATGAAAAGTGATATACATCCTGAGAATTATCGTTTAGTGGCATTCAAAGATATGTCTAATGATGATGTATTTATTACAAAATCAACTGTTGAGACTAAAGAGACAACAAAAATTGATGGTGTTGAGTATCCTTTGTTTAAACTTGAGATCTCTAGAACTTCTCACCCATATTATACAGGTAAATCTAAATTAGTAGATACTGCAGGTAGAGTGGATAAATTTAGAAATAAATACGCTGATTTTAATAAACCTTCAGATGTAAAA
>CACIHJ010000021.1 GCA_902586435.1 uncultured Bacteroidota bacterium
AATATCTGATGATCTAGAAAATCAGGTTGTTAAATATTTAGAATCAATTAAAAAAGGACAAATCAACTTAACAAAACAAATTGATAAAACTATTATAGCAGGATTTGTTCTTGATTTTGATGATATCCAATTTGATGCAAGTGCTAAAAAGAAATTAAATAAGATGCAAAAACAACTTACACAAAACAATTAAAATATAAAAGATGCAAAAAATAAAACCAGCTGAAATATCAGCTTTACTTAAACAACAATTAGATTCTGCAAACATCCACTCTGAGTTTGATGAAATAGGAACAGTCCTAGAAGTAGGTGATGGAATAGCACGAGTATATGGACTATCCAATGCAGAGTATGGGGAATTAGTCTCATTTGAAAATGGACTTCAAGGGATGGTTCTTAATCTGGAAGAAGATCACGTGGGTGTTGTTTTATTTGGTTCATCACGAGAAATACAAGAAGGACAAACGGTAAAAAGAACAAAACAAATAGCATCAATAAAAGTTGGAGATGGAATTCTAGGAAGAGTTGTGGACACTTTGGGAAATCCAATTGATGGAAAAGGTCCAATAAAAGGAGAACTATTTGAAATGCCAATAGAGAGAAAAGCCCCAGGGGTAATATATAGACAACCGGTTAATGAACCCCTACAAACTGGAATTAAATCAATTGATGCTATGATACCTATTGGAAGAGGGCAAAGGGAATTAGTAATTGGAGATAGACAGACAGGAAAAACTACAGTATGTATTGATACAATTTTGAATCAAAAAGAATTTTATGATGCAGGGGTTCCAGTATTTTGTATTTATGTAGCTATTGGACAAAAAGCTTCTACTGTTGCAGGTATTACAAAAACACTGGAAGAAAAAGGTGCTTTGGCTTATACGGTAGTTGTAGCAGCAAATGCCTCTGATCCAGCCCCAATGCAGGTTTATGCTCCATTTGCAGGAGCTTGTATTGGAGAATACTTTAGAGATACAGGAAGACCTGCTTTAATAATTTATGATGATTTATCGAAACAGGCGGTTGCATACAGAGAGGTTTCATTATTATTAAGGAGACCTCCTGGAAGAGAAGCATATCCTGGTGATGTATTTTACCTTCACTCTAGGCTATTAGAAAGATCAGCCAAAGTTGTAGAAGACGATAAGGTTGCTAAAGATATGAATGATCTTCCAGAAACATTAAAATCTAAAGTTAAAGGCGGAGGGTCATTAACAGCGCTCCCAATTATAGAAACTCAAGCTGGAGATGTTTCAGCTTATATCCCAACAAATGTTATCTCTATTACTGATGGTCAAATTTTCTTAGAATCTGACTTGTTTAACTCTGGGGTAAGGCCAGCAATTAATGTTGGAATCTCTGTATCAAGAGTTGGAGGATCAGCTCAAATTAAATCAATGAAAAAAGTTGCCGGAACATTAAAACTAGACCAAGCTCAATATAGGGAGCTTGAAGCATTTTCTAAATTTGGATCAGATCTTGATGCAGCAACATTAAATGTTATTGAGAAAGGAAGAAGAAATGTGGAGATTCTTAAACAAAATCAAAACGATCCTTTCCAAGTAGAAGATCAGATTGCCATTATCTATGCTGGTTCTCAGAATTTACTTCAAGATGTTCCTGTTGATAAGGTAAAGGCATTTGAAGAAAGCTTTTTACAGGAACTCAGGAAAAACCATAAGAAATTACTAGAAGAATTAAAATCAGGTAAAATATCTGATAAAGAAATGGATAAAATAAAAACAGTTTCAGAAAAAATAGCAAAAACATTTTAAATGTCAGGCTTAAAAGAAATAAGAAATAGGATTAGCTCTGTATCTTCGACGATGCAGATAACTAATGCAATGAAAATGGTTTCAGCTGCAAAACTTAAAAAAGCTCAAGATTCGATTTCTGCTACTTTGCCTTATTCAAATAAATTATCTGGATTAATACAAAATATTTCCACTTCCGGAGAATCACTAGATAGCCCTTTTTTCATAAAAAGAGAAATCAAGAAAGTGCTAATTGTTGCAATCACCTCTAATAAAGGGCTTTGCGGAGGCTTTAACTCAAATGTAATTAAGGAAGTTATAAAACTTTTACAGACGGAATACTCATCTAAAAAAGCTGAGATTATTTGTATTGGTAAAAAAGGTGGGGATATCTTATCAAAAAAAAACAATGTAATTGAATCCTTTAATTCTGTTTTTGATGAATTTTCATATGATAATGTTAAACCTATAGCAGAGCTATTTATGGAAAAATTTTCTGATGAAAGTTATGATGAAATTGTATTGGTTTATAATCACTCTAAAAATGCAGCTACCCAAACCTTAACTGTTGAGCCATATCTTCCAATTGAAGAGAATAAAGATGAGGAGAAAGCTACCAATAAAGGTGATTATATTTTTGAACCATCACAATCAGAGATTTTAAATGAGTTAATCCCTAAAGCACTAATTGTGCAACTTTTTAAAGCAATTTCTGATTCTATTGCAGGAGAGCATGGGGCAAGAATGACTGCAATGCATAAGGCAACAGATAATGCTTCAGAGTTAAGAGATCAATTAAAGCTAACATACAATAAGGCAAGGCAGACTGCTATTACTAATGAAATATTAGAGATTGTGGGAGGAGCTGAAGCATTAAATTCATAGATAGGTTCTTTAATTTCCCCATCCTTCACTTTTTTGTATTTTTGGAAAAATGGCAGTAGAGAGTGAATAGAATAATACATATAGGGTTAATTGTTTTTTTGTTGATATTATCAGGGTGCTCTGTTAATATGCCCACACCTAATAATATAATTGATACAAGCCTTGATTTAAAAAGCGTTGTAAAAGAAATAGGAAAAGCTGAAAATAAATTTAATAATTTAAGAAACAGAGCAAAAGTAACATTTGATAATGGTAAAACAATTCAAAGTGTTATCCTAAACTTACGCGTTGCAGAAAATGAAGCATTATGGATTAGTGCCTCAATGATTGTTCCAATAGCCAAAGCATTAATAACAAAAGATCAACTTATTTTTTATGAACAATTTCAAAAAACATATATTGACACCCCTTTAAAGTATAACAATACTAGCTCAACACCTCCGATTTCTATAGAACTAATCCAAAATATTTTATTCGGAAATCCAATAGTTGATATAGACAATAGAAAATGGAAAATCATTCAAAATCCGCTACAGTATGTGCTAACTCCCTCAAAAAACTCTAACAACATTCAACCCACACTCTTTTTTAGTCCTAAGAATTTTATTCTTGAAGAACAGCGTATATATTTTAGTTCAATTAACACCTTGTTAATTGTTGAGTATGATAATTTTAAGTCAATTAATAAGAATAATTTCCCATCTGATGTTTTTATTTCAATCATTCGAAACGGAGAAATTTCAAAAATAACACTTGAGTATAGTCAAATCGATTTTCCACAAAACCTAACCTTCCCAATAAAAATACCCGAAGGATACAGAAAAATAAATATAAATGAACTATTACAATAGAATTTTATTTTTTAACCTACTTCTTATATTTAACTATAGCTTTTCCCAAGACTATAATGATCAGCAAAAGAAATTAGAAGCACAAAAATTATCAATACAAAAAGAAATTAAAAAAATCAACACACTTGTTTCTGAAAATAAAAAAAAGACAAAAACACTATTAGACAATATTGAGGATGTGGAATTAAAGATTTCCGTTAGAAATAAACTCATAGAGATTAACAATCAACAATCAAACAATTTATCAAATCAAATTAGTAACCAAAATAATAAGATTTATGATTTAGAAATTGATTTAAACAACTTGAAAGCCGAATATGCCACCATTGTTTCTAATTCTTATAAAAAAAGATCTTCTAAAATAAAATTAATGTTTTTGTTTGCTTCAAGAGATTTCAACCAAGCATTTTCAAGATTTCAATATTTTAAACAATAC
>CACIHJ010000022.1 GCA_902586435.1 uncultured Bacteroidota bacterium
AGAAAAGAATTTTTACTATATCCTCTTCATTTAAAGAAGTAAGGTTAATCTCCATACCTAAATTATTATCAGTAAAACACATCTCTAATAAACTAGTAATTAAACCACCTGAGGATATGTCATGACCAGATAGAATTTTATCCTCCTTTATTAAATTTTGAATCAAATTAAATGTTTTCTTGAAATTGCTTGGATCCTTAATTGTCGGAGCATCATTTCCAATTTTATTATTTATTTGACCAAATGAAGAGCCTCCTAACTTATAATCATCATTTGAAAGGTTAATATAATATATATAGCCTTCAGCACCTTTTAGATTTGGAGTTACTACCCTCCTAATATCTGAACAATGAGCAGAAGCAGATATAATAACTGTTCCTGGTGATTTAACTTCATTATCATTATCATACTTTTGAACCATTGATAGAGAATCTTTTCCAGTTGGAATATTTATACCTAATTCAATTGCAAAATCTGAGCAAGACTTGACAGCATCATATAATCTCGAATCCTCACCATGCTTTCCAGATGGCCACATCCAATTTGCAGATAGTGACACTGATTTAAGACCTTCATCTAAAGGTGCCCATATAATATTTGTTAATGCTTCTGCAATAGAATTAATACTTCCTTTTTTAGGATCAATAAGACCAGAAATTGGAGAATGTCCAATAGAAGTAGCTATACCATGAAAATTATCATAATCTAGAGCTACGACCGCACAATTACTAAGAGGTAATTGAATTTTCCCAACAGTTTGTTGTTGAGCAATTCTTCCTGTAACACATCTATCCACTTTATTTGTAAGCCAATCTTTGCAGGCTACAGACTCAATTTTAAGGACAGATTTAATATAACTTTCTATATCATTGTTGTCATATTTTATTTTTTGAAAATTGTTTGAAATTGTATTATCTGAAATTATTTTTTTTGGTGTATCACCAAATAGTGAATTTAGATTTAGATCTATTGACTCTATATTTTCTTTTCGATCTAAAACTCTAAATTTTTTATCATTAGTTACTTTACCCACTATATATATTGGAGATCTCTCTCTATTTGCAATCTTTTCAACTATTTCATAATCACTTTCTTTTATTATAATACCAATTCTTTCTTGAGATTCGTTTCCAATAATTTCCTTATATGATAATGAAGGGTCTCCTAATGGTAATTTATCAATATATATTTCTCCTCCAGTTGATTCTACTAGTTCAGAAAAACAATTTAAATGTCCACCAGCTCCATGATCATGAATTGATATTATTGGATTTTCTTCACTTTCAAAAAGAGCACGTATAGTATTTGTTACTCTTTTCTGCATTTCAGGATTTGATCTTTGAACAGCATTTAACTCTATAGAGTTGTCATAATTACCTGTATCTGTCGAAGAGACTGAAGCTCCTCCCATACCTATTCTGTAATTATCTCCACCTAACATTACTATTAGATCACCTTTTTGAGGAATTTTTTTATGTGATTGTTTAGCTTCTCCAAAGCCTACACCTCCTGCTAACATAATAACTTTGTCATACCCTAAGCGATGATCCTTTTCAGAGTGTTCAAATGTTAATATAGATCCACAAATCAAAGGCTGTCCAAAACAGTTTCCAAAATCTGAAGCTCCATTAGATGCTTTAATCAATATCTCTGAAGGAGTTTGATATTTCCATTCCCTTCCTTTGAATTTATCCTCCCATAAGTTTTCTTTATTTAATCTTGAGTATGGAGTCATATAGACTGCAGTCCCTATTAGCGGTATAGATCCGATTCCACCAGCTAATCTGTCTCTAATTTCACCTCCAGATCCAGTTGCTGCACCATTATAGGGCTCAACAGTAGTAGGGAAATTATGGGTTTCGGCTTTAAGTGAAATTATACTATCGATATTTTTCTTTTTATAATAACTTGATGTGACTGCTTTTTCTGGATAAAATAGTGAGATTTTAGGCCCTTTAATAAATGCAACATTATCAGAATATGCAGAAACAATTGAATTTTTATTTTTTTTGGACGTTAATTTAATCAAGTCAAAAAGACTTTTTTCTTTTTCTTTATTATCAATTATAAATCTTCCGTTAAATATTTTATGTCTACAATGTTCAGAATTTACTTGTGAAAATCCATAAACTTCAGAATCTGTTAGTTGTCTATTAAGTTTTTTTGATAGATCATTTAAGTAATCAACTTCGTTTTGATCAAGTGCAAGTCCTTC
>CACIHJ010000023.1 GCA_902586435.1 uncultured Bacteroidota bacterium
TTTTATTTACTGAAGACTTACTATAGTTATAATGATCTTTATATTTCAAGTGGGTAAAAACAAGGTTTCTATCCTTTAGGAACTTAACTAAATAAGAAGAATCTGCTATTCCAGTAACTAATACAAATTCCCTTTTTTCTAGATTATTTACATTTAAAGAAGTTGATTTAGATTTTATTTTTTCACTATACGTTAAAGAACTATAATAAACCTTCTGATGTTCAAGAAGATTTAGTGAATTAGTAAATCTTTCTCTCTCAGTATTAGAAATATCTTCAGGGCACTTAGTAATAAGTATAATATCTGCTCGTTTGGATGAAGAAATTGACTCTCTGAGTTTTCCTAATGGGAGCATCTTATCATTAGTGTATGGTTTACCATAAGTTGTTGTCAAAATCATTAGTCCAGGTTTGACAAATCTATGTTGATATATATCATCCCATATACATAATTCTGTTTGAGGCAGTTTATTCAAAATTATGTTCATTCCCTTTCTTCTATCTTCACAAACCACCACATTAATTTCTGGATGTTTAGAGTAAAATTGAAAAGGCTCATCTCCTATTTCATATGCTGTTGATTTACTATTTGCATGAACGAAGCCTTTTGTATCTCGATTATAACCTCTACTTAATGTTGTTATACTGTAATTTGATTTGAATAAGTTTATAAGATAGTCAACCAAAATTGACTTGCCAGTTCCACCAATGGAAAGATTTCCTATTCCAATTGTAGGAATTTTATAGATTTTTGAATCCAAAATACCAATATCAAAAAGAATGTTTCTCATCCTCACAAATAAACTATATATAATAGATATTGGATAGAGAAATATTTTGAACTTTTTCATGACCTGAAAGATAATATTATATTTGCAATGAATCATATTGCTAATGAAAATTAATAAAGCACTTGATATTCTTGAAAGTTGGATGCCTAAAGAGATTTCTGAAGATTTTGATAATGTTGGGTTACTTATCGGTGATCCTTCCAAAGAATTAAGAAATATATTAGTTACACTGGATGCAACAGAGGATATTATTGAAGAGGCAATCGACAAAGGGTGCAACCTAATTGTAAGTTATCACCCTATAATTTTTGATGGAATTAAAAAGATAAGTGAACAAGATTATGTTCAAAAAGCAATAGTTAAAGCTATAGAGAATAAAATAGCAATTTATGCTATTCACACATCTATGGATAATCATCCAAATGGTATTAGTTATAGTTTAGCGAAAATAGTTGGTCTTAATAAAACATCTATTCTAATTCCAAAAGGTAAAAAGGTGGGTAATCTAAAGATTGGTATGGGGACTATTGGGTTTCTTAAGTCTAAGATATCAGAAGAAAAGTTTCTTGATTTAGTTAAGAAAAAAGTCAAAAATAATTTTATTCGTCATTCTAAATTTACAGGAAAAAAGATTTTGAAAGTCGCTATTGTAGCTGGATCAGGGAGTTTTGCAATAGATGATTGTTTAAATAATGATGTGGATGCATTGATAACATCTGATCTAAAATATCATAAATTTTTTATAGAAAATGATAAGATCTTACTTCTAGATATAGGTCATTTTGAGAGCGAAAAACATATAAAATTGGTTATTCAGGAATATCTTAAGAAAAAATTACCTAATTTTACCATCCTTTTATCAGAAAAAAATGTAAACCCTGTAAATTATTTTTAAAATGGCAAAGAAAACTGAAATAACTGTAGAAGAAAAACTAAGAGCACTTTTTGATTTACAACTTATTGATTCTAGAATAGATCAAATAAGAAGTATCCGAGGGGAGCTTCCTCTTGAAGTTGAGGACCTAGAAAATGAAATTACTGGTTTAAATAAAAAACTTGAGGGTTATCAAGAAGAAATTGCTCAAAGTAAAGAAGGAATAAAATTTGAAGAAAATTCTATTGTAACAGCTAAAGAAGCACATAAAAAATATGCTGGTGATTTAAAAAAAGTTAGAAATAATCGTGAATATAATGCTATTGTCAAGGAACAAGAGTTTCAGGAATTAGAGATTAAACTTTCTGAAAAGAAAATAAATGAGTACAAGGCTAATTTGGAGGATAAAAACACGGTAATCAAAGAGCTAAAAGATAAGATTAAGGAAAGAACAAGTCATTTGAAGAATAAAAGAAGTG
>CACIHJ010000024.1 GCA_902586435.1 uncultured Bacteroidota bacterium
AACAGTAAAATTAACTGAAACGAGGAGTCAAATCCGAAAGTGTATAAACGATTAGAAAGCCTGTCACAGCAATGCGACAGGCTTTCGAATTTTATAGACGTTAACTAAAATTAAATAAATGAGAAAACTACTTATACTATCAAGTTTAACTTTATTCACCTTTGGAATTTTTAGCTGCACAAACATTAAAACACAAAACATTAATGATGCAAATAATGTTGTTATGCTGGTTGTTCCTGAAGATTTATCTTCAATTTCTGATGATGAAAAATATGCAAATTTTGAAATTGATGTTCCTGAAATAACACAAGATGTATATGATAATTCAAGTATTACCGCTTATATCAGAAGAACTTATGATGATGGGAGACCTGAAAGATGGAGTGAATTACCACAACCATTTTTAAGTCTAGATGATAGTTCTATATCATATTTAAGTTTTGGAGTAGGATTTATAAGAATATCTCTTCAATCAGAAACTTCAATACTTGAGTTATTTGATTTGATGAAAGGCAATGATCTTAAGCTTGTGATTAATTAATACTATGCGTCTGAGCATAAGTTTTATATGTAGGTTCTAGAGGAGAAATTATTTCAAAAATTTCTGTTTTATCATCTACTTCTAAGTTAAATTCTTTAATGTTGTCTACAATAAAGAAAGTCCCTTTTTTATATATATTAGAAGAGTAGCTAATTTCTCCTTTGATGATAAAGTATGAGTGGTAACATCCATCAAGTATATTAAATGAAAAAATACCAGGATTTATTTGATGAGAATATACTCTTATACCTTCTGACTCAAGGTTTAAAGAGTTGTTTTCGTCTGAAATAACTTTAGTTACTTTGTCTTTAAGATCTATCGACTTAAACTCTGAAGATTTATAATCTTTATAGCTAGGCTCCTCATATAATGAGTTTTGAATGTTTGGGTCAAACCAGATTTGAAATATTTCAGTATTTGAATATAGCTCTTCAGAATGTGAAATTCCTTTTCCTGCTTTTATAACCTGAACGTCACCTTCATCCAGTAATATCCATTTATTCAAAAGCGTATCAAAATGTTTAAGCTTACCTTTTAGTATAAAACTACAAATCTCAAATCCCCTATGTGGATGAAGACCTATTGTACTTTTTTTATTAGAGGTAAAAGCATGTGCCCAGTAGAATAAATTTGAATATGGTCTCTGAGCCCCACCATCTTGTGGAAATCCAATAGGTTTCTTTTCTAGAATCTCACCTTCATTGAAATTCCCACTAGCTTGATTTTCTTTTAGAATTATTTTAACAGGCACTATTGCTGACTTTTTTTCTTTTTAGTTGAGAAATTAACACCCTTACTTTCCCAGTAAATTATTGAATCTTTTATCATTTGGAATTTAACATACTTATACTCTGTTCTGACAGTAGATGTCGTTGGTTGTTGATATTCAGAATAACTTGTCTCACCAACTAGTGACATTTTAGGGTCGTAATAATTAACAGTTTGATTCCATGTTCCAAAATCATAATAATATTCATCTATTTCACCATCAGATGATATAGATGTTGGCTCACCAAATCTATCTATAACAAGTTGCTTACTAACTAATCTTGACATATTATCTGAATGTGTATAGAGAACTTTTGAATTTGAACAGCCTATAAGTAATAGGGCTAGAATAATTTTTTTCATTATTACAATTGAATATGACTTAAATATATAAAATGTATTATTTCATATCAATAACACTATCTAAAAAGTCTTGTGTTACCTTAAAATAATATCCATTTTCTTCATGCAGACTCCCATCTGCCTTTCCATTGACTGTATGAAAATCCTTTAAATGAGTTATGAATAGATCAAGATCCTCAATAAAATAATCCCTTCCATCTATGTCTTTTATCTTAACCACAAATATGTCTTTTATCTTAACCTCCAACAGGTACTGAAGCAGCAGCTGATTCTGATTGTTGTTTAAGTCTCATTAAAAAATATGCGTACATTATAAGCTCATAGCTATAATCATCCTTTTCAAGAATCTCTACTTCTATATTTTCTTTCCATTTTTTCCACGAATAATGAATCTCAATAATTGATTTTACTCCACCTTCTAGAAGAGAATGTACTTTGGAGCTACTAAAT